>NZ_LT629693.1:648888-973333 GCF_900099825.1 Bradyrhizobium ottawaense
GAGCTCTTGATCGGCGTCGCGCTTCCCGGCGTCGACAGCCGCGCGGTGAAAGTGACGGTCGATAGCAATACGGTCATGGTGACCGGCTTCCGCCGAGCGAACACGCTCCCGCGTGGCAGTCGGGTTCATCGGCTGGAGATTCCCTACGGAAGATTCGAACGCCAGATCACCTTCCCGGCGAGCGGCCTCCAGCTTGGCCAGGCGGAATTTGCTGACGGCTGCCTGATGCTGAAATTCTCCAAGCAGCCTTTGACCGAAGAGCGGATCGATGTCTGATGCAGCCGACAATCCGGGCACAGTGCCCGATCAAAGCCATCCTTCCATCCCTGCGGATGCCACGATCATCCTGCCGGTTCGAAACACGTTGCTGTTTCCGGGCATGGTACTGCCATTGACGATCGGTCGGCCGGCCTCGATCGCCGCGGCTCAGGAGGCGGTTCGAAGCGGCGGCAAGATCGGCCTGTTGCTGCAGGACGATCCCGCCGTCGAACAGCCGGGACCTGAGCATCTGCGGCGTATCGGCACCATTGCCGAGGTCCTGCGCTATGTGACGTCGGGAGAAACCCATCACGTCATTTGCCGGGGGCTGCAGCGCTTCCGCGTCAACGAATTTCTCACCGGCTTTCCCTATCTCGTCGCGCGCATCACCGAGATCGGTATATCCGAAGCGGTCACGCCCGACATCGAGGCGCGGATGCATCTGCTCAAGATGCGCGCACGCGACGCGCTCGGGCTGCTGCCGAACCCGCCTGCGGAGATCGGGGCCGCCATCGACAGTCTGGACTCGCCGACGGTGCTCGCCGACTTTATTGCTGGCATTATCGATATCCCGATCAGTGAAAAGCAGGATCTGCTGGAGACGTTTGACGTCACGCTGCTGCTCGACAAGCTACTGGGGTTGCTCGCGAAGCGGATCCAGGTGCTGGAACTCTCAAAGGAGATCGGCGAACAGACCCAGCAGACCCTGTCGTCGCAGCAGCGCGAGCACATCCTTCGCGAACAGCTCCATCAGATCCAGAAGGAGCTTGGGGACGACGACGTCAAGTCCACTGAGCTGAAGGAACTTGCTGAAAAGATCGATAAAGCCGGCATGCCCAGGGATGCCGAGGAGCAGGCCAGGCGCGAATTGAGGCGGCTTGAGCGCATGCCGGAAATGGCGGCCGAATACGGGATGGTGCGGAGCTATCTCGATTGGCTGGTTGAACTGCCATGGTCGAAGCTCGATCCGGAGCGCATTGATATCGCGGAAGCGCGGCGCATTCTCGATGAGGATCATCATGGCCTCGAGAAAGTGAAGCGCCGGATTGTCGAATATCTGGCGGTCCGCAAGCTCAACCCCGACGGCAAGAGCCCGATCCTCTGCTTCGTCGGCCCGCCCGGCGTCGGCAAGACGTCGCTTGGCCAAAGCATCGCGCGCGCGACCGATCGAAAATTCGTCCGGCTGAGCCTCGGCGGCGTCCACGACGAGAGCGAGATCCGCGGACACCGGCGGACCTACATCGGCGCGCTTCCCGGCAATATCATCCAGTCGATCCACAAGGCCGGCACCCGCAATCCGGTGATGATGCTGGACGAGATGGACAAGCTGGGTGCCGGATTTCACGGCGATCCCGCGGCAGCGTTGCTGGAGGTACTCGATCCCGAACAAAATGCCACGTTCCGCGACAATTACCTTGCCGTCCCCTTCGATCTCTCAAAAGTCCTGTTCATCGGTACCGCAAACGTCGTCGACAATATCCCGACTGCGGTTCGCGACCGGATGGAAATGATCGAGATGCCCGGCTACATCGAGGACGAGAAGCTGGCGATCGCCCGGCGTTATCTGGTCAAGCGACAATTAGCATCGGCAGGATTGACCGAGGAGCAATGCCAGATCAGCGACGACGTCCTGCGCGCCATCATCCGCGACTACACCCGTGAAGCCGGGGTCAGAAATCTCGAACGCCGGATCGGAGCGATTTGCCGTCACGCCGCGATGCGGATCGCCGAGGGCAACGCGACGCGCGTCACCATCACGGTGGCGGACCTTCAGGCCATACTGGGGCCGAAGCGCTTCGAGCAGGAGATCGCCATGCGCACCAGCGTGCCGGGCGTTGCGACCGGTCTCGCCTGGACGCCGGCGGGCGGCGATATTCTGTTCGTCGAGGCGACCAGCATTCCCGGCCGAGGCAAGCTGATCCTCACGGGCCAGTTGGGCGACGTGATGAAGGAAAGCGCGCAAGCCGCGCTGACGCTGGTCAAGTCGCGCGCCGCCGAATTCGGCATCGACCCGGCCGAGTTGCAGAAGTCCGACGTCCATGTCCATGTTCCGGCCGGGGCCATCCCCAAGGACGGTCCGAGTGCGGGAGTTGCGATGTTCCTGGCGCTGACATCGCTTTTGACCGGACGCACGATCCGCAGCGATACCGCCATGACCGGCGAAATCTCGCTGCGCGGACTGGTGCTTCCGATCGGAGGCGTGAAGGAAAAGGTGCTGGCGGCGATCCAGGCCGGGATCACCAGCGTCATGATTCCGGCGCGCAACCGCAAGGACATCGAGGACATACCCGAAAACGCCCGCGACCGGATTCGGTTCGTCTGGCTTGAGCGCGTCGACGACGCGATCGAGGCCGCCCTCAATCCGCCGATGGTCAGCGAGCCGGGCCTTTCTCGTACGACGCATACGGCCACGACGGAAAAACGCGCAGCGCGATCCCGATAGCCGACGGCGTGGACCGCCCGTCCGACGCATTTGATCCGCGAAATTGACCGACGTCAGGGCCACGCGCATCGGATGCCGGCACTTGCGGCATGACGGCCGCTCAAGGATTGTGCGTTTCACAAACGTATCAAGCGGATCTGGGAGCATCGGCTTCACGCGTGGATCAGCTACTATTTCATCTTGGTCCTAGCAGTTAAGTGAACCTTCGCGCTATGTCGTAATGATACGTAAACCTGCGCGCTTAGGCCCGGACCCGCGCCGACAAGGGTGGCACCGATCTTCGTAATCCGTTCCCCGGGCATGAGACGTTGCCCCCAACGGAGCGTGTCGCACTCGCCCCAAATCATCCGAGGAGGCTCCGGCAAGGAAGCCGGACTGACGCTCGGCATCAGCCTACGCACGGTCGATTTCCGCCGCACCAGTTTTGCTGAAAACGCTGGGCACCCGGAACGCCGCCGATCTCGTCCATAGGGTGCTCGGAGAATAACCCTCTGCCGCTCATGATCGGCAAACCCGCTTTTTGACAGGCGTCAATGCGTGCCGTCCCACACGCGCTAAACATAACCGCGCGTCAACCGACCAACCCGCTGCGGAGCATGTCATGGCCAGCACCACTTTTAACAGCGCCTCCGACGTTCAAACCGATTCTGCGACGGCGACGCTCGCGCAGAACTGGTGGCTGTTCACGCTGCGAGGCGTTTTTGCCATTATCTTCGGATGTCTCGCGCTGGCCTTTCCCGGGCCAACGATGTTGTCACTGGTGCTCCTGTTCTCCGCCTATATGCTGGTCGACGGGGTCGCCGAGATCATCTCCGCCGTGCGGGCGATGCGTCGAAGGGACCGCTGGGGATTTCTAATCTTCGCAGGTCTTCTCAATATCGCCGTGGGTATCTGTGCTTTCCTCTGGCCGGGCCTTACCGTCCTTGCCTTCGTGTTGCTCGTTGCTTCCTGGGCAATTGTCACCGGTGCGTTGATGACGGCCGCGGCTTTCCGCCTGAACATAGAACATGGCCGGTGGTGGCTGGTGCTGGGCGGGCTGTTGTCGCTTGCGTATGGCGCGCTGCTGATCTTTGCGCCCCTGATCGGTGCGCTCGTGCTGACCTGGTGGATGGGCGCCTACGCCCTCGCCTTTGGCATCGCGCTGGTCATCTTCTCGCTCCGGCTTCGGTCGCGTCAGCATCAGGGCGCCAGCCCCACGGCCGTTGGCACCGCAGCTTGAGGCGAGCCCGAGACGATGCAGCAGAGACCGCGTCATCAAAGTCAACGAGGCCGGGCAACCGCCCGGCCCACGCCGGAGACGGAACCGACCGACGTCGACGATGAACTCACGTTGAGCCTCGTCGAGACGTTTCCCGCGAGCGATCCTCCCGCCTGGATTCCCCTGGCCCGGGTTGGCATCCCCGACCGACGGGCAAAATCCCGTTCCACTGCAAAATAGCCTCGTAGATCGAAATGAGTTTTCGATAATATTTCTCCGAACAGCCCGGCAATGTACGGTAGCGGGCCAAATACCTTCTTCTCTGGATGGCTCTCGTAGCAAGGCCGCCTCTATTTTTGTGCATTGCCAACCCCAAAATATCGGCGTCAAATCATCAGGCCGCCGCGAAGACCGACGCGAGGCTCTGGTAATGCCGTGGACCGAGCCGCTTGCAAACTCTGACGAGTTGCGGCGTTGCATTCGCGATCTCGTCGCGCTTTCAACGTTTCCCGCGGCATGGCGAAACTATGAGCGCCAGATCGGCGACAGCATCGTTGCGGCGCTCATCACCATGCTGGCCGCCGATTTCGTTCTCATCATATTCCCCGGCCAAGGCAATCAGCTTGCCGAACTGATCCGCAGCGAACCTAACCTGAATCCCGCAAGCCTGGACCATGTGCGGACGGTGTTGAAACAGGAAAAAGCAGCGTTTAGCTTCGAACAGGAGTTCATTGTCGGCAATGCGGCCGGCGGCAACGTGCACGTAGCAACCTCACCGATCGGGCTGGGCGGCGATGCCGTACTTGCCGCCGGTTCCTCTCGCGGAACATTTCCCACCAAAACGGAACGACTGCTGCTGACGACCGGGGCAAATCAGGCGGCGATTGCCTTCCAGCAGTGGTTGGGCGACGCCGATAAGAGACGGTTCACCACGTTGGTGCAACGGTTGACCGATTTTGTAGGCATCGCCTCGCTTAGCGGCCATATTCGGTACGCCAATCCGGCGGGTCTGCAATCGCTCGGACTTTCCACCCTCGACGATGCGCTGCGCCTTCACGTGATTGATCTCGTTTCGCGAGAATACCAGCAGGCGTTTCGGAACGAGATCTGGCCCCTCGTGCTGCGCACCGGACGGTGGAAGGGGGAACTTGATCTCCAGCATTTCGGGTCCAGGACGCCGATGCCGTTCCTGATCGACTGGTTCAGGATCGACGATCCACGAACCGGAGCGCCGATGAATGTCGCAACGGTCAGCCGCGATCTGAGTGCACAAAGGGCCGCAGAAGTGGAACTGCGCCTTCTGAACGAGAATCTCGAACGACGCGTGGAGCAACGAACAATCGAATTGGAGTTCGCGCACCGAAAGCTGCTGGCGGATAATTTCGAGCGCGAGCAGGCCGATCGCCGCATCCAGAAATTGCGTGACGAACTCTTCCATATGGCGCGCCTCACGGCCGCAGGCGAAATGGCTGCCGCCTTCACCCACGAACTTACCCAGCCGCTCACGGCAGTCATCAATTCGGTCAATGCAGCAAAGCGGTTGTTGGCACGAGAGGATAGCGCCAGCCTCGCGATAGTGCAGGACATCGCAGATGAGGCGGCTAGCCAGGCATTGCGGGCGAGCGAAATTATCCGCGGTTTCCGCCAGCTCGTCAGCCTGGACGAGACCGAGCGGCGAATCGAGGCGCTTCCTTCGATGATCGAGGAAGCGGGCGCCCTGGCATTGAGCAGCGCTGCTCCGCTCGCGGCGCGCCTCACGTTCAACTTTGACGATCAAGCCGCGGACGTATTCGTGAACCGGATTCAAATCCAGCAGGTTCTCGTCAATCTCATCCGCAACGCGTTTGAGGCGATGGTGGATCAGGAATCGCGTGAAATCACCCTGGCAACCAGAGTTCTCGGCGACGGCATGGTCGAAATTGCGGTGAGCGATATCGGATCCGGAATTCACGATGATATTGCCGGCCGGCTGTTCGAGCCGTTCGTCTCGAACAAGCACAATGGCATGGGATTGGGCCTGTCGATTTCGCGTTCGATTGTCGAAGCGCATGGCGGCAAATTGACGGCGGGGCAGAAACCCGGGGGCGGCAGCATCTTCCGTTTTACCGTGCCGGCCGGCGGAGCAACCGATGCCAGCTGAACGAACTGTTTACGTTTTGGACGACGACGAAGCCGTCCTTCGTTCGCTGGAACGTTTGCTGAGTTCTGCCCACTTCGAGCCGGTCACTTTTGAGCGGCCCGAACCGTTTCTCAACGCAGCGAAGACATTCAAAACCGGGTGTGTCCTGCTCGATGTCCGTTTGCCAGGCATGAACGGCCTGGACGTTCAGGCGCACCTCAACAGGATGCGAGGCGATCTGTCGGTCATTATCGTGACGGCCCAGGGCGATGTCCAAACGGCAGTTCGTGCGATGAAGGCGGGCGCCAGCGATTTCCTGGAGAAGCCCTACAGCGATCACGCCCTGCTTGGGGCCATCGAGGTCGCGTTTGAGCGGGAACATCGCGTGACCAGCGATCACGAAATCGTCGATGCCGTTCGGCGCGTCACAAGCCTCAGTCCGCGCGAACGGGACGTCCTTGACGGGCTGATGGCCGGCCGTCCGAACAAGCTGATTGCCTACCAGCTTGAAATTAGCGTACGCACCGTCGAGGTGCACCGCGCGCGCATGATGGAGCGCCTTGGGATACGCCAGCTCGCGGAAGCCATCCGCCTTGGCGTGATGGCGAAGCTGAGCGTCGCGCCAGCCGCGGACAAATGATGGCGCAGCTCAAACGCCCGCCACCATCGAGCTTTCGCTCATGCGGTCTTCCAGTGCGCTCCGGTTCAGAATCTTGATCGTCCGTTTACCCGCCAGACGAATAACGCCCCGCTGCCTCAGATCGGTCAGCGCGCGACAAACCGTTTCGACCGACACTGCGAGATAATCGGCAATGTCATATCGCGAAACCGGCAACACAACCTGCCCGCTTGCATCGGACGCGCGCCCGTCAAGGGAGAGAAGGAAGGAGCCGACCTTCTCGAGCGCGGTGAGCCGCCCAATGATCAGAAGCTGGGCCTGGGAGCGGGTGAGAGACTGGAACGCGACATCGCGAAGTTCTCTCGCGAGCTCGACATCGCGTTCCGCGACCAGTTCAACCCGCTGGCCCGGATAGCTCGCAAGCACCGTCTCATCGGCGATCGCTTCGATAGTCGCCTCATTCTGACTGTCCGAAACAAAGAAGAAGTCCCGCGGCAGCATCAGGTCGACGATTTGCCGTCTTCCGTCCGAACGCACGGCGCATCGCCGGACCGCGCCGGTGATGACGTAGTACCAGTGGCCCGCAGGCCCCGGGTTATTTGGTATTTCCCGACCGCGGTTGCACGCCATGATCTTGGCAAACGCATCGAGGCGTTTCAGTGCATGGGGCTGCATCGAAAGCATCCGCCGATAGTAGTCGGCTGCATGGATCTTTGTTTTCATAGTCGCACCCTTCATTTTTTTTGGAAGCCGAGCGCAGGGTGAACTATCGCGCTGCAGGAATGTTCGAATGAATTTGGCAAAACTGCGTACGTAAAAGTACGTAATGCAGCCGAGCGTGTCACAATAGGGACGGAGTGCAACATCGGATGGCCGGAACATGGAGGTACAGGAAATTGACTGCGGTCAACGACGCGAAGTCGTGCTAATTGTAACCTTGCAGCTCCGAACGACCCATCCCTCTCGACACGCGTGAGGCACGAAATGTCATCCATTCTGGCTGCCGGGACCGCTGCACCGGATTTCACGCTGCGGGTCACCCCTGATCAAAGCCTCACGCTCTCTAACCTCCGAGGAAGGCCCGTAATACTGACGTTCTATCCGGCCGACTGGAGTCCGGTTTGTGGCGATCAGGTGACGCTGTATAACGAGGTTCTTCCGGAGTTCCACAAGCACAAGGCCGAGTTGCTGGGTGTCTCGGTCGACGGCGTCTGGTGCCATGCCGCCTTTGCCCGCGACCGCCGCCTGCACTTTCCGTTGCTCGCCGATTTTGAACCCAAGGGCGAAGTGGCGCGGAAATACGGCGCCTATCGTGCCAATGAAGGGGTCTGCGAACGCGCGCTGTTCGTGCTCGATCGAGAGGGGGTCATTGCGTGGAGCTATTGCTCTCCGATCGCGGTCAATCCCGGCGCCGACGGAATTCTCGACGCCCTCGAAAAACTCACAGATCAGGCTAATGGCTATGGCGAATTTGAGAACGCCTATCACGAAAAGTGATCATGTTCGCGGACCGGAATCGGCGCCGATCACGCTTGTGGAATACGGCGACTATGAATGCCCGCATTGCGCGCTGGCCCATCCGATCGTCGACCGGGTGCAACTGTATTTCAGCAGGCGCATGCGGTTCGTGTTCCGCCACTTCCCTATGACCGAAGTTCATCCGCACGCCGAGATCGCCGCCGAAAGTGCCGAATTCGCAGGCACCGCCGGGCTGTTCTGGGATATGCACGACGCCCTATTTGCGAACCGGAGCAGGTTGAGCCTGCCAACGATCTTCCTGATCGCCGAACAACTCGGGTTAACCGAAACGGCGCTGCGGAACGCTCTGGAGACGGGGCATTACAGAAACAAGGTGCGCAGCGATTTCATGGGTGGAATCCGCAGCGGCGTGAATGGCACCCCGACCTTCTTCATCAATGGCGTGCGTCATGACGGCGGTTACGATTATGCCTCCTTGGTCGCGGGAATCCAGATGCGCCTCGCCGCCGACACGAGCGCATAGCGGTTCCGCGGGCGACATTGGTGCTATTTTGCGATTCAAAAACCCTCCACGAATTGACAATGATCAGTGCCGCATCGAGGCTTCCGGATTATTCCTGCAACCCTGCTTAACACCCCAGGAGAGAGCATGGTTGCCTTCGCAGGATTTCAGACGCCATCCCAATCGCATGTCGATGCGACTCCGTTACCGCAGAGCCCGACGCGTGCGGCGCGACGCTCTTCAGGCTGGATGATCTGGACCGCGCTTGCGGTCGCCCTCGCCGCCGGTCCGGCATTGCCGCAGGCAGGAGTGCAGCTCATCAAGGTCGATCTTTCGGTCGTGGCGAAGGGCTATCGGATGAGCAAGCTGATCGGCACCACCGTGATCAACGACAAGAACGAAAAGATCGGGACCATCGACGACGTGGTCGCCGACAAGGACAAGAAGCAGCTCAGTTTCGCGGTGCTGCAGGTCGGCGGCTTCCTCGGCCTCGGCGGGCAGCTTGTGGTCGTACCGTATGACAGCCTTGTCATCGATGAGACCGGCCAGAAGATCACCCTGCCCGGCGCGTCCAAGGACGAACTGAAGAAGCTGTCGGCATTCAACTATCCGGCGTGATCGAAACCGCTGCTCGGAAAACATCCATGCGCGCGTCGCCAGACGATATCCTAGACCGGATGCGCACCCGCGAAGTGACGGGCGTCTTCCACGCACGGAAGGCGCTCCTCGACGCCGCTGAGGAATTGCTTGTTGCGGGATTCGATCGCGCGGACATCGATGTCAGCGCCCCTGCCGATGAGCTGCAGCGGCGCTTGAACTACGCGTCGATTCCGCCGGCAGATCTTGCCGATATCCCGATCGCGCCGAGACGCCCTTTCACCGGCTACGACGATATCGCCGGCACCCAGGCCGTCGTCGGCAGCATCGCCGGTTGCGCCGCTGCGGTGGCAACGGCGTGCTTTCTCGTGGTGAAAGACGTGAGGCCGCTCGGCATCGGAATTCTGTCAATACTGTGCGGGCTTGTCTTCGCCGGCATCGCCGTGCTCGTGGTACGTCGCCGATTCGACCACGAGCGCAGGCGGGGACTGGATAAGTTTTCCGAATGGGACGGCCTGTTGATCTGGGTACGGGTCAATTCGCCGGAGAAGGAGGCGCTAGCTCAGGAGATCCTGATGCGGCGCGGCGGCGACGCGGTCCACGTTCATGAAATCGAACTGGCGCGAGGAACGGACGATCTTCCGCTCCATTCGCTGCGCCCGGATCCATGGCTCGGTGACGAACGGCTGGGACAGCCATAGCGCGAGTTGCATTCAAGACCTGTCGCCGTCGATCCAGCACGAACCTTTGTCGCCTGCCGAGAGCATGGCGACATCCGCGGCCCCCCGGCGAACCGCGCTTTATACAACCGACGATAAATTGGGGGCGGAAGTTGACCATCGTCATGGCCGCGCGCGTGATCACTCATAGGATCGATGACGATCGGTAGCGTTATCACACCGTGCCCGCAACTTGCAGACCAGGAGCCAACCATGAAATCCGATAGTGAAATCGAGCGTGATGTCCGTGAAGAGTTGAAATGGGATCCCGACCTTGACGCCGAAGACATCGCCGTCTCGGTCAAGAATGGCGTCGTTACGCTGGCGGGCTTCACCCACAGCTACACCGACCGGCTGGAGGCCGAACTTGCCGTCAAGCGCGTCGCCGGCGTTCACGCAGTCGCAAATGATCTCGAGGTCCGGCTGCCAGCGATCGATCAGCGTCCGGATCCGGACATTGCCAGGGATGCGGTGGCCGCCCTGAAGTCGGAGCTGCCGATTTCGCACGACAAGATCAAGATCATTGTCAAGAACGGCTGGATCACCCTGGAGGGGGCGGCGGAGTGGCAGTATCAGAAGACCGCCGCCGAGAGCGCCGTGCGAAAGGTGAAAGGCGTCAAGGGCGTGACCAACGTCATCACGGTCAAACCCAAAGTCCAACCCACCGACATCCAGCGCAAGATCCAGGAAGCGTTCAAGCGCAACGCCGAGGTGGACGCCAATCGGATCACCGTCGAAGCTAACGGCGGCGAGGTGATCCTGAAGGGTACCGTTCGTTCCTGGATCGAACGCGAGGAAGCCGAGCGCGTCGCGTGGTCGGCGCCCGGCATCACCCACGTCGAAGATCGGATCGTAGTCAGTCCGTAGCACGGCGAGCCGCAGCGTTCGTCAGAGATCGTCTTATCCAAGACAAAAGGAGAATCCCATGAGGTTAAAATCGCTGGTTCCGTTCCGTGAAGGCGGCGCGCTGATGCGGCCGGATTTCGGATTGTTCGGCCTGCACCGGGAGATTGACCGCCTGTTCAGCGAATTCGCGCAAGGCATCGGTCCAGGCGGCGCACAGTCCATCATCCCGAACATCGAAATCACCGAAACCGACAAGGCGATCGAGGTCAGTGCGGAGTTGCCGGGACTCGAACGCAAGGACGTCGAGATCTCGATCGAGGACGATACCCTGACGATCCGCGGCGAGAAGAAGGTCGAGGAAAACCAGAAGGACAAAAACGTCCAGCTCAGCGAGCGCAGCTATGGCGTATTCCTGCGCGTGTTGCAGTTGCCCCCTGGCATCGACCCATCGAGCGTCCAAGCCACGATGTCGAATGGAGTCTTGAAGCTCACAATTCCGAAACCGGCCAAATCGGCACCGAAGAAAATCGAGGTCAAGGAAGCCGCTTGAGACGCCGAGCGGTAGCGGGACGCGCTGGCGGTGCCCTCCTCCAACGCTTGCGCGCCCCGCACACGGTCGAAAGACGATCGACGCGACGCCCGATTTGAATTCGCGTCGAGGCATGGCCCGGCGACGCACTATACATCGAGAGCGCGAAACGCGACCCTAACCAAGGAGCCTGATCATGGCGAAAGCAATTGGCATCGATCTCGGAACCACCAACTCTTGCGTTGCCGTGATGGAAGGAAGCAAGGCCAGGGTCATTGAAAATGCCGAGGGCGCCCGCACCACGCCATCGATGGTCGCCTTCACCGACGATGGCGAAGTGCTGGTCGGGCAGCCGGCCAAGCGCCAGAGCATCACCAATCCGGAAAATACGATCTACGCCATCAAGCGGCTGATCGGTCGGCGCTACGACGACCCGATCACCGAGAAAGACAAGACGATGGTGCCTTACCACATCGTGCGCGGCGACAATGGTGACGCCTGGGTCGAGATCAAGGGCAAGAAATACAGCCCGAGCCAGATCAGCGCCTACATCCTCACCAAGATGAAGGAGACCGCGGAAGCCAATCTCGGCAGCAAGGTGACGCAGGCCGTGATCACCGTGCCGGCCTATTTCAACGACGCGCAGCGCCAGGCGACCAAGGATGCCGGCCGCATCGCCGGGCTTGAAGTGCTGCGCATCATCAACGAGCCGACCGCGGCCGCCCTCGCCTACGGGCTGGACAAGAAGGGCAGCGGCAAGATCGCGGTCTACGATCTCGGCGGCGGCACCTTCGACGTCTCGATCCTCGAGATCGGCGACGGTGTGTTCGAGGTCAAGGCGACCAACGGCGACACCTTCCTCGGCGGCGAGGATTTCGACAAGCGGATCATGGATTATCTGGCCGACGAATTCCGCAAGGAGCAAGGCATCGACCTGCGCAAGGATCGCTTGGCGCTGCAGCGGCTCAAGGATGCCGCCGAAAAGGCCAAGATCGAACTTTCCAGCGCCACCCAGACCGACGTCAATCTGCCGTTCATTACCGCAGATCAGAACGGGCCGAAGCACCTCAACATCAAGCTGTCGCGCGCGAAGCTGGAAGCGCTGGTCGACGACCTGATCCAGCGCACGATCGAACCGTGCAAGGCTGCGCTGAAGGACGCGGGCTTGCAGGCGTCCGATATCAGCGAGGTCGTGCTGGTCGGCGGGCAAACCCGCATGCCGAAGGTCCAGGAGATCGTACAAAAGCTGTTTGCGCGCGAGCCGCACAAGGGCGTCAATCCGGACGAAGTCGTGGCCATCGGCGCGGCGATCCAGGCCGGCGTGCTGCAGGGCGACGTCAAGGACGTGCTGCTGCTCGACGTCACCCCCCTGTCGCTCGGCCTCGAGACGCTCGGCGGAGTGATGACCAAATTGATCGAACGCAACACCACCATCCCGACCAAGAAGAGCCAGGTGTTCTCGACGGCGGAGGACAACCAGACCGCGGTCACCATCCGCGTCTTCCAGGGCGAACGGGAGATGGCGGCCGACAACAAGCTGCTTGGCCAGTTCGATCTGGTCGGGATCCCGCCGGCGCCGCGTGGCATGCCGCAAATCGAAGTCACGTTCGATATCGATGCCAACGGCATCGTCAACGTATCGGCCAAGGACAAGGCGAGCGGCAAGGAACAGAGCATCCGGATCCAGGCGTCCGGTGGGCTGAGCGAGGCCGACATTCAGAAGATGGTGAAGGAGGCCGAAGCCCATGCCGATGAGGACAAGCGCCGCAAGGAGCTCGTCGAGGCGCGCAACCACGCCGATGCGATGATCTACTCCACTGAGAAGGCGCTGAGGGAATCGGAGACGAAGATTCCCTCCGACCTCAAGATGCAGGTCGAGCAGGTGATCGCCGACGCGAAGCAGAGCCTGACGGCAGACAACCCGCAAACGATCCGTCAGGCGGCAGACCGTCTGCAGCAAGCGGCGTCAAGGATCGGTGAAGCCCTTGGCCAAGCGGCCTCGCAGGGAGCCGGTGGCGCAGACGGGCGAACGGCTGACAGCCCTTCCGGCGACGACGTCGTCGACGCCGAGTTCGAAGAGGTCGATCCCCGCGGCCGCAAGGCATCCTGAGGTCCCTGAGACTTCAAGTTGCCTCGACGCGCTGAGACGCAGGAGAACGGCATGACGACGAACACAATGGATAAGGATGCCGGCTCGTCAGTCGCGGGCGAAGCCCAAGACAACGACAACGCGTCCGAAATCGCGTCGTTGCGCGAGCGGTTGATGCGGGCGCTGGCCGAGACCGAAAATACCAGGCGGCAAGGCGAGCGGCGCGCGCAGGACGCCGGGCAGTACGCGATCACGAACTTTGCTCGTGAGTTGCTGCAGGTTGTCGACAATCTCCACCGCGCCATCGAGGCCGGCGCGGTGGATTGGGAGGCGAGCGGAACCGACGGGCTGATCGAGGGCGTTGCCGCCACCGACCGCATCCTGACTCAGATTCTCAATCGCTTCGGCGTCGAGGAGATCAAGGCCCTCCACCAGCCATTCGATCCCAAAAAGCACGAAGCAGTGATGGAGACGGATGAGACAGACCAGCCGCCCGGCAGCGTGGCCCAGGTTCTGGAGAACGGCTACATGCTTCACGACCGTCTGCTGCGGCCGGCGCGCGTGGTGGTGGCCAAGTCCCGGCAGCCATCGTCGCAAGCGGAACAACCATGAAGCTGCATTCGCTCGCCATGACCAAGGCGCAAACAGGAGTGGGCATTGGCCGCAGATCCCTACACAACGCTGGGCGTGAAAAAGGACGCTACGCCAGACGACATTCAGAAGGCTTATCGCCGCCTGGCGAAGAAGCTGCACCCCGATCTGAACCCCGGCAACAAGACAGCAGAGGAAAAGTTCAAGGAAGTTTCGGCCGCCTATGATCTGCTGAGCGACCCCGAAAAACGCGCGCGCTTTGACCGCGGCGAAATTGACGCTTCGGGAACGGAGCGGCCACGCCAGCAATATTATCGCGATTTTGCCGATCAAGGCGGCTGGTCGGCCTACACCAACAACGCCGGCTTTTCCGATTTCGGTGATTACGCCGGCGCCGAGGATATTCTCTCCGAAATCTTCGGCCGCGGCGACCGCGCAGGTCGCCGCCGGCGCGGTCAGGACGTGCACTACCATCTCGATCTTGCGTTCCTGGATGCCATCAATGGCGGCAAGCAATCTCTCGTCCTCCCCGATGGCTCCGCGCTCGACGTCAGCATCCCGCCGGGCACGCGGGACGGTCAGGTTCTGCGCTTGAAAGGCAAAGGTCGCCCGGGAGTGGGAGACGGCCCGCCCGGCGATGCGCTGATCGAGATCAGCGTGCTGCCGCATCCCTATTTCACCCGCAAGGGCGACGACATCTATCTGGATTTGCCGATCTCCCTGAAGGAGGCGGTGCTGGGCGCCAAGATCAAGGTGCCGACCCCGAGTGGAACGGTCACGGCGGCGGTGCCGAAATGGTCGAATGCCGGGCGGGTTCTCCGGCTGAAGGGTCGCGGCGTGCCGCGCGCCGACGGCAGCAAAGGGGATCAATACGTCACACTGAAGCTGGTGCTTCCCCAAAAGCCCGATCGGGAGTTCGAGAAATTCGTCGCGCAGTGGCAGCCGGTGGCGGACAGTCCACGGCAATCGATGGGAGTGTGACCGTGGAGACCCAGGAATTCATCAGCCGATCGCATCTTGATGCCGCGACATTGAACGTCTGGATTGATGAGGAATGGCTGATACCGCGCGCCAGCGGCAGCGCTCTTCAGTTCTCCGATGCCGATCTCGCGCGGGCCCGGCTGATCCGGGATCTCAAGTTGGACCTTGGTGTCAACGACAAAGGCATTGCGATCATCCTGCATCTCCTCGACCAGCTTCACGGGCTGCGTTCCCTAGTGAGGGATATCCACGCGATCGAAACGACCGACCGGGCCAAGGATTCCGGCTGAGGATCCCGGGTGACCGGTGGCGCGGGAATACGGCGCGCTCTTCAATGAAACGCGTAGCGAAGAATGGCGGCGAGCGGGGCTCGATCCGGCAACTCCTCCCTCCGCGCGCCCATCACCCTCGCGCCGGTGTAAAGCGCGCGCCGCGCGACTTCATCGACGACGCTGTAGGTCTCGGCATCATCGGAGGCTGCGTAGGTAACGCTGCCGTCGAGGTCGCTGACGACGCCGGGAACGACCGCATCAAGATCGACGAGGAGCTGATCGATGGCACCAGCGGTCGCGGCATGCGCGGCATAGGACACGTCCGTCGTCGCGAGGCGCGGCTTCAGTTCGTCGTAACGGGCGATCACGGCCGCCAGATCGCGGGAATAAAGCCGATCCAGGATCGGGATCGCGACATCTTCCAGTTCGGCATCCGACGTCTGATCCGGATTTCCCTCGATCATCTCATCTGCCAGTCCCGGGTAGGTGTTGACCGAACGGAACATCGACGCGAGCGGCTCGGCCGCTGCTAGAACCAGCGGCGTGTTCCGTCCGGCCAGCACGCCGTGGACGGCCTGCTCGACCTTCCTGACATATTGCTGCAGCAACACCTTCTCTCCTTCCAGATTCTGCAGGTTGCCGCGTGGCGCCCGGACATGAACCGATGGCCGCCGCGTTGCCTCCTCCGCATTCGCAGGCAGGCCCGGAACCTGCAGCCGCTCCGGCGGAAAATTGGCGAACGCATGGACCAGGCGAACCCCTTCCTTCGCCAGCGCGAGCACGTAGACATCGTGAGGAGACGTCATCGCCCGTATCAGCGGCGTCAGATGGAATCGGTCCGCGACCTCTGCCAGCGGCTTTGGCGAATTCGGAAGGCGCAAGGTTCGCGTTGCGCCCGACGTGGCGAGCACCGCCAGCCCATTGGCCTGATGATGCCAGAAGGAATCGACCGGATCCGGCTTTGCGTGCTGCTGCTTTCGGACCTTGTCCTGGTCCTGGACATCGGGCTCGACGCGTGCGAGACGATCGAACTGCTCCGCGAACGCGGTAATCTCAACCTTGCCGATACCCGCTTCCTTCAACTGAGACAGGGCTTTTTTGGCGAGGTCCTTGAAGGCGGTGCGATTGGCCTTGGCGTCGCTACCGAGGTGAGACGTCGGCAGATACAAGGAAACGCAGGTTTCACCCTTGACCTGCGCCAGCGCCTTGAACTCCTCCAGGCTCGGAATATCGATATGGAGCATCGGCGCTCACCTCCGCCGGCCGAGAGACCGTCTTGTCGGGCGATGTTGGCCGAAGCACGACACGTCGGCATTGATGGCCGTCAATCAAGGCGGCATCTCCAGCGGCCAGGCGAATGCGCAACACGCGGCAAATCCGATCAAGGCGTTTCCCCATTCGAGAAGCCCCCGGTCCCGCATCAGCTTCCGGATCGGCGAAACCGGTTTCCCGAGTGGAACGGCGAAAAGCCAGATATTCACCGGCATCATCACGAAATAGGCATACGGCCAGCTAGCCAGAATGGTGATGCCTCCGATGATCCAGCGGACGTCGCCATTCATCCTGAATTGGATGAACGCGATCGTCGCCGAGAGGACAGCAAGCACCGACAACACCAGCGTGCCGCGCCTATTGCTCAGTTTCAATTCCTGAACCATGGCACGGCTGTCAAGCTTCAGCCGGGCCGGCTGCTCGACAAGGCCGATGTACATCGTGGCGCCGAGGAAGGCGGCGGCGACAGCGAATGCGTAAAGTCCGGGCCGCATCGTTTTGCGCTCCTGATGCATCCTTTCAGTGCGACATAAATACCGGAACGGTCATCGATTTCAGCATCTCGCGGGCCACACCGCCGAGGATGACCTCGCGTAGTCTGGCATGGCCGTAACCACCCATGACGATCAGCGTTCCGGAATTGTCCGCGACATAGGAGAGAATGGCGCTGGTGACGTCGATGTCGGCCGCAGGCACCGTTTGGAGCTGCACCTTGACATCATGGCGCGCGACGTGGGTCGCTATTTCGACGCCGCGAATCTCCCTGTTGTCGCTGTTTGTCTTCTCGTTCAACACGATCAGCAGATCGACCTTATTCGCCCGGGTCAGTAACGGCAACGCGTCGTTGAACGCGCGGGCCGCCGCGCGGCTACCATCCCAGCAGCAGACCACACGTTCGAGCTTCAACCCGCTCTTCTGAATATACGGTACCACGATGAGCGGCCGTCCGGACTGGAACAGCGCGGTTTCGATCATGTCATCGTTGTCGACGCGACCGGGCTCGGATTGCATGAACACGCTGAGATCGAAGCGGCGGGCAAGGGTCGCCAGGATCGTTGGCGCCTCCGCGCCCAGCGTCCTGAGCAACCGGTGCTCCGCCGAAATCAGGCTCCATTTGGCGGCCGCATCGAAGCGCTCGATCGCAGCCATCGCTGATTTCTCGCTTTCGGCGATCATCTGGCCACGATATCTGGCGGTATTTCCATCATCACATAGCCCGGAAACTCCGGAGTGTATGCGAAAGCAACTCCCGCGAGATGGGTGTCGCAGACCTCCGCGATCGAAATGGCAAAATCACGGGCCGGATCGCGCGCGACCTGGTACTCCAGGTTGACGATAATGTCCTTGATCATCGAAATGCTCCGATAGCAGACGCGGGGCGCCGTCCCAGGACGCACTGTCGAGTACCGCGCGACTTTGGGCATTGATGCCGGTCAACGAACGCTGGCAGTCATTGATCAATGCGGGGTTGACCAACCATCAATTGTTCACTCATTCATCAGGAACCAAACGACGCGAACGTGGTTGTCACGGCACCGTTCTGAACGCTTGCTTGTTTCCCGCGCCCGCGCCGGCTCTCGTTCGCTTGAGCCGTGGCGTTCTTCGTTGTCTCGCTTTCGCCCGCAACGGCGTCTCGGAATCCAACCAAGTCCATGCCTCGCTATTTCTTTCATTTCCGGGCGGAAGCATCCCTATTCAAAGACGAGGACGGCGAAGTGCTCGCGGATGCTTCCCTGGCCCTGCAGCATGCCAGGCGCATCGCGGCCGAATTGGTGCACGGCGGAGAATCGACGAACGCGGCGATCATCGTGGTCGAGGACGGTCGGCAACTCTTCGAAGTTCGGCTGTCGGAATGTGGCGACTAAGACGACCGTCGTCGAATTCCCGACCCTCCGTCCGTGTCCGAAAGATAGCTCGCGACGCCGACAGCCGCTTCAGTAGCAATCCTCGATGCGGCGAACGCGCCAACCCCATCCGTCCCAGAAGCGTTCGCGCCGGACGTAGCATCGTGGTCCGAAATAGACCGGCTCGTATGCTACGCTGTAGTACGGCCTTGGTGCGGCAAGCGCAGCGCCCAGAATGGCGCCCGCCGCCAGGCCGCCGATAACGGGGCCAACAGGAAAGCCACGATGCCATCGGGCATCTGCAGGTGTTGGGATCGCAACCGCACCGATCGCGACAGTTGCAGCAACTGCGAGTGTGGCCAGGGTCTTTTTCATCATGCGATCTCCACTTTTTCGTTGCGGCGCAATCCAGCATCCGGCAAGACGAAGTTCCGGACACTGATCCGCGACAGCGTGATGGTAGCGGCTCGAACGACAACCGCATTGGCGTTCGTCAAGTGCCCGACCAAGAAACGCGATTATTGATCGCCGTCAGCGCGTCGAACGTCCCACTGTCTTCTATGGCACTGCCAGCTTCGGCAACACACGCGAGCTAAACAGGAGAACAGCCATGGCCGTGACCCTTAACCGACGAGCGTATGAGCACGCCAAAGCGTTCATCAATGAAGGACGATTCGTATTCGACGAGCGCGATGACTGGAGCGAGCACCAACCGTCTGCCGTGCAGGAAAGCGAATATATTCGTCTCCACGGTTTTGAAGAATACGGCAAATGGTTTTTGGGGATCAACGACGAGAGGCCCGAAAATACCAAGGCGCACTACGCGTTTCCCTTCGGAGATTTCAGGGATATTCACCGTTGTGGCGTACTGGCTGCGGAAAGCCGGGCCGGCCAATACCGGCATTACGACATCGAGAATGCGGCAGCTCACCTGCACGGCATGCTGGAAGGCCGCAAGGCTGCAACGGTGCCGAGGCGTACACGGACAGCTTCGCCCGACAGGGCAACGCGCGGCACCCGACATTCGCCGAGATAGTGCCGACTCCGCGTCAGCGGTTCACGACCCACAGCACCACGCTGAGCAGCAGGCTGATGAGCAGGCAGGTCGCGAGCGGGAAATAGAGCGTCATATTCTCCCGCTCGATCACGATATCACCGGGCAGCCGTCCCAGTCCGAGTTGGCTCAAATAGGGCCAGAGCAGGCCGGCCGCCAGGATCGCAAGGCCGAGGACGATCAGAACACGCGCCATCGCGGTCAATCCTCGCATCTTCCGTCAGTTGTCGCGGCGCTGACCGAACAACTGAAGGAAGATCATGAAGAGATTTATGAAATCGAGATAGAGCGACAGCGCGCCGAGCACGGCCTTCTTGCCGGCGATATCAACGCTGTCGGACTCCAGATACATCTCCTTGATGCGCTGGGTGTCATACGCGGTAAGGCCGACGAATACGATGACCCCGATGATGGAGACGGCGAACTGAAGAGCGCTCGACCCGACAAAGATATTGACGAGGGACGCGATCACGATACCGATCAGGCCCATCATGAGGAACGAACCGAAGCGTGAAAGATCGGACCTGGTCGTATAGCCATAGAGGCTCATGACGCCGTAGGTCGCCGCCGTGATGAAGAACACGTGCGCAATCGATTCACCGGTGAACACCAGGAAGATGCTTCCGAGCGAGAGCCCCATGACGGCGGCATAGAGCCAGAACAACACCATCGCCGTTCCTGCGCTCATGCGCTCGATGCCAAAACTGAGCGCCAGCACGAAGCCGAGCGGAGCCAGCATCACGAGCCAGATCAGCGGCGTGGCCGCAATGGCCTGATAGAAACCCGAGGCCGCCGCGGCGTAGGCAGTGATACCGGTCAGTGCCAGTCCGCCGGCCATATAGCCATAGACGCGCTGCATATGGGCACGCAGGCCCGCGTCGATCTGGGCGCCGGCCGACGGCGGAAAGCCTGTTCCGCGCGAAGCCCTGCGAGCATCGGAATCATAATAGCTCATGGCTTGCTCCTGTGGTTGCTCACATCTACCAATAAGCGCCGTGCCGGGATCGCCGATCGATGAGCAGCAGTCCGACGAGCAGCGCCAGCAGCAGCACGGCGACACCGTAGGTACCGGGGAACACCAACCAGAACACCCAAGCACCCAATAAGGCGGCGAACGCAGCGAACCAGAACAGCGTCGCCGCCGCGACGCCAGCCATCACCAGCAGGACCGGCAGCAGCAGGACCACGACCGCGACCACCAGGATTCCGAATATCAGCTGCTCGAGGATCATTGCGACCTCCAGACGGCGTGGCCACGGACGTCAACGCCCGGCCGGCCCGTTAGTGAGCATGCAGCGCGCGTTCGCTGCGAACCTGGTCGGCGGTATAGGGCATGGCGGACGGATCGAACGCCTGCCAGCCGGATTTGCGGTAGAGGTCGCAGCGCTCCCCAAGCTTCACCGCGGATTGGTTCATCATCGCCTCTACTCGCGGCACGTCGGTCGGCGATACTCGCGCGGCAACCAATGTTCCGCCGCGGCGCACGCCCTCCACAAACACGTGTGCATCTTCCTCACCGATGCCGGCATTGGTCAGCGCGCCAAGCAGCCCGCCGGTTGCGCCGCCGATCGCCATGCTGCCCAACAGCGCCGCAAGCCATCCGGCGCCGACGACCGCGCCGACGCCTGGAAGCGCCAGCATGGTGACAAGGCTGGCAGCGGTCGCCGCTGTCGCGCCGATCGCGACCCCGACCGCTGCGCCCTCGAATTTACCGATGGTCGCAGCATCTCCGCTCGCGCCCTGCTTCCGCAGAGCAACCACGTTGGAGGCCTTCCCGGTCCGGTACCAGCTGTCGGAATTATTCGAGATGAGGCTGGTTTCCGACAGCGCTATGCCTGCGGCTTCGAGGCCGATGATAACCCGGTTCGCGTCGGCACATGAATCGTAGAGACGACAGATAGTGATCAGCATGATACGGTCCCACGGCGCAAGCCGCGGATCGGCCGAGACCGGCGCGGCAAAATAGCGATGTTGATTTTCTTCGTCGCCCCGTTCCATCACCTTGACGAATATCAAGGAAACGTCGAGGATTTCGCCGTGATGTGAGCGCAGTCTTTTGCCAATCTCGGCGGGCGATTGTCTGCGCATCTGCAAAGAGGTTGCGGGGTTCGCTGACTTTCTCCGGCCGGGTCATGAGGATGCGGTTCGTATGTCCACTCTTGTTTCAGCGTTCCAGGATGCCGCGGACTCGCGGGAGGCGTGGCCCGATGCGCTCAAGGCGCTGACGGAGGCGGCCGGCGTCGCAGGCGCGGCCCTGATTATTTCGAATAAGAACACGGGAAATGTCGAAGAGGCCTGTTTTTTGGCCTGAGCGCCAACTTCAAATCCGATTATATCAGGCACTACGCCGCCCTCGACCCATACTCGCCGTTGCTCGATCGAAGCTGGAAGAAACTCTCCGAATGCTTCCCGGATCCGGTATTGCGAAGAAGCGAATGGTACAACGATTTTGTACTGGCATGCGGCGTTCGCGACATTCTTGGGGCACGGCTTGTCGATACGCGCGACTATCGCGTCATCTTCGGTATTCATCAGCAGATCGGCCGGAGTTTTCCCGCGAGGCTCGATTCTCTCGTCGAGTTGGTGACGGATTCTTTGCGGCGAGCAGCCGAGCACAACGTCGAGCATTCGCGTTCGACAATTGGTGCACGCCATGAACCCGCCGCCGAGCTTTCGGCTGATGGCAGCCGGTTTTATTTCCATATCGACAATGGCACGTGGTATGCGGACGAAACAGGATCCGTCCATTCAACGCCGGATCAGGCTGCGGCGCATGCGCTTACGTTCGCCCGGGAACTGGCGCAAGACGACAGCTGGCATGGATCATCGGTTCTCGTGACGGACGCCCGGGGACGCCAGATTGCGCGCGTGCGGATCGGGTGATGACGCCTGGTCGCAGGCTTGGCCCTGTTCCCATGGAGCAAGGAACTGCCGCCTATTTGGGCAACGCGCGCGCGACGACATCGCTCGGCGGATCGACGGCCGGCGATCCATCATGGGCATGCGCCAACTGCGCCAGTACCGCCAGCCGAACCGCCTCGGCGGGAGTACGGGTTCCCAACCGCGCAAACATGCGCGCGCGGTGCACCTCCACCGTTCGCGCGCTGATGCCGAGATCGTAGGCGATCTGCTTGGTCAAGCGCCCGGCGACCAGCTTGTCGAACACCTGGCGTTCGCGCGGGCTCAACCTCGCAATCCGCTTGGCGGCCTCCATGCCTTCCCGATCATGCACCGGGGCCGTCTCCATCGCCATTGCCTCGTTGATTGCGTTGAGAAGCTTTTCGTCGTCGAAGGGTTTTTCTATGAAATCGACCGCCCCACCCTTCATTGCGCGAACCGCGGTCTCCATGTCGCCCTTCAACGTCATCACGATGATCGGTAGCTTGAAGCCAATTAATTTGAGTTGCTTCTGCAACTCTAGGCCGCCCATACCCGGCATTCGAACATCGAGGATGACACATCCGTCAGCAAGGTCGGGCGCCGCCTTGAGAAAGGCCGGCCCCGACTCGAACGAAGCCGCAGTCATCCCCACCGAGCGCATCAGACGCTCGACCGCCCTGCGAAAAGCCGCGTCATCGTCGACGATGTAGACAGGCCGTCGTGGTGCACGTTCGAATGTCATCGCTGCGTCCGTTAGGTGTGAACCGAGCCATCACCGAACCGTACTGTTGCACTGCTCGCGTCGAAACATCGCTTCCCACGTTCGGCATACGACGGGTTGGCATGATTACTGCCGCCGGGGCTGCAAAGCGGCGCCTTCCGGCGCCTTCAATGCAGCGTGAATGCAATCAAGGAGTTCGTCGTCGGCAAACGGTTTGGCGAGGTAGCCTATGGCCCCCGCTTTCAGCGCCTGGACGCGCGCCCGATCGTCGGTAAAAGCCGTGATGAAGATGATCGGGATCGCATGGTTGGACGCGACCAGATGCTGCTGCAATTGGAGCCCGTCCATACCCGGCATATGCACGTCCAAGATCAGGCAGGATGTCTTCTCCAGCCGGTCGGAGCCAAGAAATTCCTCGGCCGATGCAAAGGTTTCGACGGCGAGGCCGAATGACTTCATCAGCCGCCTGACAGCTCTCCTGATCGAGTCATCATCGTCGACAATCATGACGATCGACGGATCGTGGGTCATAGGCTGACTCCAGAGGCCGACGGCAATGCGAACGCGAACATGGCGCCAATGGGAGATCCGGGTGCAGCCCACAACCGACCATGATGGGCTTCAATGATCGACTTGCTGATCGCCAGCCCCATTCCCATCCCCGCGGCTTTCGTCGTGAAGAAGGTCTCGAAAATACGCTCCTGGCGCTTTAACTGACGGCGAATGACCACCTGGCCGGCTGCATCAACGCCATGCACTTGAAAGACCGACTTCGCGATATCCAGACCGATTGTCGAAATTGACTGCATAGGCTGCTCCTCCGAATCGTGGGAGCCTCAAACGGCGCCCACTCCTTGGCGCTCTCGCGCCGGTGGAGGAGCCGTCCACAGCATCAACAGCGGAAATCAAAACGTCGGTATAGGGTTCAATGCCTCTGTAATCTTTCCCATCAATTCGCCTTCGGTATAGGGCTTCTGAAGTATTCGCGCTTCGCCGAAATCCTTTAGTTCCTCGCGATTGCCGTAGCCGCTGACGACGATGACTGGCAACCCGGGATATGTGGCGTGGATCGCTTTCGCGAGCTCAACGCCTGTCATTTCGGGCATGGCAAAATCTGCAAGAACGAGATCGATCTTCAGTCCGCTTGCGATCAGCTGGAGCGCTTCCCTTCCGCTTGCGGCAGGAATCGTCATAAATCCGAACGCGTCAAACAATCTGAGGGTCGTCCTGAGGACCACCGCGTCATCATCCACCACCAGGATCGTCGCCGTCGCCTTGGCCGGGGAGTCCTGTTTAGCGATCGACGCCTGGTCGTGATCGTCCTGGACTCCTTCGGCGCGAGGCAGGAAGACCTTGACCGACGTACCCTCTCCGATGCGCGTCTCAATCCCGATGCCTCCTCCGGATTGTTTGGCGAAACCGTACGCTTGCGCTAGTCCGAGGCCGGAGCCTTTTCCTGGTTCCTTGGTGGTAAAAAATGGTTCGAAGACGCGGGGAAGCACATTGTCGGGGATACCGACGCCGGTATCCCGGACGGACAGACCCACATACTGTCCCGGAACGAGTCCTTCCGTCCAGCCCGGCGCGCTGTCGATGACAGCATTGAATGTCTCAAGGGTCAGAATGCCGCCCGACGGCATGGCGTCTCTGGCGTTGATGGCCAGGTTCAGGATGACCAGCTCAATCTGGTTCGGATCGACCAGGGCAGGCCAAAGATCCATGGCCAGCACCGTCCGCGGCTGTACCGTCCCGCCCAGCGTAGCATTGAGCATTTCCCTCATGCCGGCGATCTTGCTGTTGAGATCGACCGGCTGAGGCTCAAGCCGCTGTTTGCGGGAGAACGCAAGAAGTTGTGCGGTCAGATTCACACCCCGCTCCGCGGCGGTGCGGATCAGTTCGATGCCTTCCTGATCGCCAGGTTCACGCAAACTGTGGGACAACAGACGTGCGTTGGTGAGCACAATGCTAAGCAGATTGTTGAAGTCGTGCGCGACGCCTGACGTGGTCTGCCCGATCGCGTCAATCCGCTGTAACTGCTGAACTTCGGCTTCGGCGAACTCGCGCTGCTCGATCTGGGAGCGCAGCTGCCTGTTAGTTTCTTCCAGTTCGCGCGTCCGGGCTTCAACGCGGCGCTCGAGCGACTTCTCGATACGTTTGCGGTCGGTGACGTCCAGCGCCACCCCGTAAAATGCAACCGGCATGCCGTTCTTGAAACCGGTCTGCCCGCGCGTCGCGATCCAGCGTTCTACGCCGTCAGTTTTTCCGATCACCCGGTACTCAATATCGTACACGCCGTCGCCCCGTGGGTCGGCGCATCGCTGGATCGCAGCCTCGACGCGCGCAAGATCGTCCGGATGCACGCCGGCCCGCCACACATCGTAATCGACCGGTGCGCCTACAGGCAGGCCCCACATTGCCTTCAGCGTGCCGTCCCACTGCAATTCATTCGTTTGCGGATTCCAAGCGTAACGGCCCAACTTCACCAGGTCGACGGCGGCTTCGAGCCGAGCTTCGCTTTCACGAAGTCGCCGGGACATCGAAAGGTGTGACCGCACCCTTGCGACCAACTCGCGGGCGGAGAATGGCTTGACGAGATAATCGTCGGCGCCAACGCTTAGTCCTTCGATCCGCGCCTCCTCTCCGGCCCGGGCCGACAGAAGGATCACTGGGATGTTGGCCAGATCGGGGTCGGACCGCAGGGCGGATAGAAGGCCGATCCCGTCGAGGCGTGGCATCATAACGTCGGCCAGTACGAGATCGGGTGTGTTTTGCCTTGCGGCTTCGAGTGCCGCCAATCCGTCGTTCGCGGCTTCGACGTCCCACCACTTTGCCAGCACCCGACTGAGATGCTCGCGCATGTCGGCATTGTCATCCACGATCAGCACGCGCGACCGTTGACGGTCGGCAGGGACCATGTCCGTTTGGGAACCGAGGTCGTCAACTATGGTTTCGGAAATGCCGGACGCTTGAGCTGATGGTAGCCAGCGCAATGCTTCTTCGACGAAGGCGTCGGCGCTGATGGCCGTCGAAGCGAGTCGACGTGAACCCTGGACACGATCGGCGGGAAGATGATCTCGACCGAATGGTACCGTCACGATGAAGGTCGTACCATGTCCCGCCTTGCTTTCGACCCGAATCTCGCCGCGGTGCAAGTGCACCAGTTCCTGCACGAGTGCGAGACCGATTCCCGTGCCCTCGTGAGTGCGGCCGCGCTGACCTTCGACGCGATGGAATCGTTCGAACACGCGCGGCAGCTCCGCTTCGGGAATGCCGACACCGCTGTCTTTCACAACAAGCACTGCGTCGGCACCATCGGCGTGGACTGCAACCTCGATCCAGCCGTCCAACGTGAATTTGAATGCATTGGAGATGAGGTTGAGAACGACCTTTTCCCACATCTCGCTGTCGACGTAGACAGGTTGTCCGAGCGAAGGACAACGCACGTCCAGAGCCAAGCCTGCTCGTTCGCATGCCGAGCGGAAATTTGAAGCGAGGTCTGCTGTTAGCGTGGCAAGGTCGATCGGTTCATAATTCGCCTGGATGCGTCCGGCCTCGGCTCGCGAAAAATCAAGCAGGGTATTGACTAGCCTGAGTAGGCGCAGAGAGTTGCGGTGAGCGACATGTAGAAGCGAGCGATGCTCAGATGCGAGCCGGGAAGGAAGTTCTGCCAAAATTTCTTCAATCGGATTCATCATGAGTGTCAGCGGGGTGCGGAACTCGTGGCTGACGTTGGAGAAGAAGTTCGTCTTGGCACGATCGATCTCGGCCAGCGCCTCGGCGCGCTTGCGTTCCGCCTCGAAAGCACGCGCATCCGCAATGCTCGTGGCGATATGGCCTGCAACGAGATCGAGGAAGGTGCGGTAGTCGGGGTCGAGGATGCGGCGCGGGCTCACACCGGCGATCAGGAAGCCAGCGGGTCGCGGCTGGGTCTGTGCGGCCAGCGGGAGCACAACGGCAGTCTCGACCGGGTCCGGCCATGGACCGGCGGAGAAGATGCCGACAGTCCCGGGAAGATCGGATATTTGGCAAGACCGGCTGGTCTCCGCGACTCGGTTCAGCGGCCAGGGCTCGCTCACGAGGCTGCCGTGGATGACCGGATGGCTCTCGGGGAAGACCGTCGAACCATTATCCAATCGCGTCCCGGCGACGCGGCGCGCGCTCATTCCCTCTTCGTCGAGCAGGTAGATTGCCGCAAATGGAATATCGAGCGGATCGGCGCGCAGAACCTCGGCCGCATCCCGGCAAGCGACCTCGGCACTCCGCTGTTCTGTCGAACGGGCGCCGAGATCGCGTAATGTCGCGAGCCGCCGCTTGCCAACGACCTTCGCGGTCGTCTCGGTGCAGGCATCGAAGGTGCCCTCGATCGTGACGCCGTCCGCCGCCAGGATTGGGCTGTAGCCCCAGCTGACATAGACCTCCTCGCGCGGCAGCCTTCGGGTGAAAAACAGCTGCACGTCTTCGACCGAGGTCGCTCTTCCAGCCGCCACCTCGTCATGCATCGGCTCGATCGCCGCCCAGATCTCCCCCCATGCCTCGCGTCCGGGTGCGCCGAGCATTGCCGGATGCTTCGTCTCGCCAAGGAAGGGAATGTAGCTATCGTTGTAGACAAGCCGCAGTTCGGGACCAAGCCAGAGCGCGATCGGAACGCGCGCGTTAAGACATATGCTGACCGCCGTTTTGACACTTTGCGACCATGTCTCTGGATGTCCAAGTGGTGATGTGGACCAATCCTTGGCGCGCATTCGCGCGCCCATCTCGCCGCCACCAGCGAGCCATGCTGGACTTGTGGGATCAACGCTGATCATTGATAACCCCGCTGTCAAAACGCGAGGTACAATGTCGCGCAGAATAGGACTCACTGCTCCATTCGTCCAGGGTAATAAGTCCGCTATGGGTCGGTCATTTTCGACGGTTTCAGCGGAGATTGTCGGCTGGCTGATGTCCGCTTCTACCCCGTAAGCGTCCAACCGGGGCCTGCCCGGAAGCGTTGCGTCCGGTCAGACCCCTGTGATTCGAGCTTCCGAACTGGGGGCTCGAATCATGCGCTATGAACTCGCCGATTATGAATGGATTGCCATCAAGCCCATGCTGCCGAACAAGCCGCTTGGCGTTCCTCGGGTTAACGACCGTCGTGTCCTCAATGGCATCTTCTGGGTCTTGCGCTCTGGAGCACCTTGGCGTGATCTGCCCGAGATGTTTGGTCCGAACACCACATGCTACAACCGCTTCGTCCTTTGGCGGCGGGCTGGTGTCTGGGGTCCCATCATAGACGCACTTGCTGCTGCCCACGATGCCGCTGTCCAAATGATCGACACCTCAATTGTCCGCGTGCATCAACATGGAGCCTGCATCACGAGGAATCGGCGCCAATCGATGGGAAGGTCACGCGGCGGCTTGACGAGTAAAATCCACGCGGTGGTCATAGCAATGGTTTGCCGGTACGGTTGGCGTTGAGCCCCGGTGTGACGTTCGACTTGCCGGAAAACTGCTCTCTCGCCTGAAGCCCGGGTCAATGCTGCTTGCCGACCGCGGCTATGACGCCGACTGGATAAGAGAAATGGCCATGAAAAAGGGCGCGTGGGCCAACATCCCCCCGAAAAGCGATCGCAGCGATCCGATCTGCTTCAGCCCGTACCTTTATCGCGCTCGCAACCAGGTCGAACGGTTCTTCAACAGAATCAAACAATGTCGTCGTGTGGCGACGCGCTACGATAGGCTTGCGGGAAACTACCTTGCCTTCGTCCAACTCGCATCTATCCGACTATGGCTGGCCGCGCGTTATGAGTCCACGCCCTAACACTACTTTGGCAGATTATTGCAATTGATCGGCGAAACTGGATTCCCGAATCAGATTTTCAATGATTCATGGGTGGTCGGCTTTTGGAGGGCCGACCATGGTGAACACGACACCGAAGTGGGAAGACGAGCTTGGACGCTGGCTCAAGCCATTCCTGGATCGCTTGGGTCACAAGGCCCGGCGACGGATGTGTCCGCTTTATATCTCGGGACTGATTGGACCAGGCGATCGCAAGAGCGTCCAGCCGATGGCGGCGCGGCTGGCACCGGGCGACTATGACCAGTTGCATCATTTCATCGCTGATGGTGTCTGGGATGCGGCGCCATTGGAGTCGGAATTGCTGGTTCAGGCCGATCGCCTCGTTGGCGGCAGTGATGCGGTGCTGGTCATTGACGACACCGCGATGCCGAAGAAGGGCGATCGTTCGGTTGGTGTGGCTCCTCAATATGCCTCATCTCTCGGCAAGACGGCCAATTGCCAAACGTTGGTGTCGCTGACGCTTGCGCGGGGTGAAGTGCCGGTCATGGTGGCGTTACGTCTCTTCGTTCCCGAGAGTTGGACGAGCAATCCGGTGCGTTTGAAGCGTGCGGGCGTTCCAGTCGAGCACCGCGCAGCGCGGACCAAGCCAGAGATCTCCTTGGCGGAGATTGACCGCGTCATCGCCTCCGGTGTGCGCTTTGGCTGTGTGCTGGCGGATGCCGGTTACGGCCTCAGCGCGCCGTTCCGTCAGGGGCTCACGACACGCGGCCTGGTTTGGGCCGTCGGTATCCCTCGTCACCAGAAGGTTTATCCGGTGGAGGTTAAATTGATCTGGCCGGTCGCCGGTCGAGGTCGTCCCCGCAAGCGGCACATTCCCGATGTATTGTCGACGGCGGCCGAAGACATGCTGGCCAATGCCAAGTGGCAAAATGTGAGTTGGCGAAACGGGACCAAGGGCCGGCTGGAAGCTCGCTTCGCCGCGGTTCGCGTGCGGACCGCCGATGGACCTCCGCAGCGGATCAAGGACATGGGCCAGCAGCATCTTCCGGGGGACGAAGCCTGGCTTATCGGCGAACACAGGACGTCGGGAGAGAAGAAATATTATCTCGCCAATCTGCCGGCCAAGACGAAGCTGCGCACGTTAGCTGCCACGATCAAAGCACGATGGATTTGCCAACAGGCCCACCAGCAGTTGAAAGAGGAGCTCGGGCTTGATCACTTCGAGGGACGATCCTGGCAGGGCCTTCATCGTCATGCGCTCATGACCATGATCGCTTACGCATTCCTCCAGCATCGCCGTCTCGCACAAGCGGGGCGGAAAAAAAAGAATCAACGGTCCACCGCCTCAGCCGAGCCTGCCGGCCGTACGCCAAGCCATCGTCGATCTCATCGTTCAACCACGACCTCAGCGATGCCCGTACTGTAGAAGACAAATCGGCGGAAAGCAGCAGCGTGAATAAATCTGCCAAAGTAGTGCTAACTAATGTGGCGTTCAATGCGGCAGTGTCGGTGACGATATCCGACGGATTCTTCGCGCGGTTACCTTTGCCGAGTATGAGTTCCGCCTGGAGATCGGCGAGATAGCGGGCGCGCACAGCTCCTTCACAGTAATCGCCTTGTGATCGAGCTGGCGGTCTTCGACGGGATCACCTCCAGCGACGCGACCGAGTTGCATTTTTGCCTCTCGGCGCGCCGTCTCTGGCGCCCACGCTCCGTGAAGCCCAATTGTTTAGCGACGGGAGCGACCTCTCGTTCGATACTGGATGACGTAGCTGCGCTTGCCAGAACTAAAGATCCGGAATCCGAAGCCGGGCAGTTCGTCATGATCAGGTAGCCTTCTCTTGGGCTTCCGCCGCCTCGACGACCCTCTTCGTAATCTTGACCATGACGTTCCTCGTTCCGGGCGCGATCTCTCGCGTAAGAACGCGCAGGGCGATCCCAAAATTCATGATTGACGCCCGCAGCCACGCCCCAACTGTCATCGTCCGGCTTGACCCGATGATCTAGCAGATGTCCATAATAGAGCCGAAAAGCCGCGGCCTAACCCGCAGAGGCCCGTCATCGGACTCGCCGAAGGCGAGACTCAGGATGACAATTGAGAGTGCGGGCCGCTCCGCGCGCCGCACAGCACCACTCAGTCGACAGCGGCCTCTACTCCAACGCCTGCTGGCGCAACTCCGCCACGTCCTGCGCGGTGAGGTGCGATGACTTGCTGCCGAAGCGCGCGGTGACGTAATTGGCGAGCGCGGCGATTTCCGTATCGGAATAGACATCGCCGAACGCCGGCATCGAGATGGCGTCGGGTGGGGTGTGCCGCTTGGTTCCGTGAAGCACGACCTGGACGACATTGACCGCACTGGGATCGTTGACCGCCCACGCTCCGGTGATTGTGGCAAAGGGCGAGATTGAACTTTCGCCGGTCCAGCCGTGACAACTGACGCAGGCGCCCTCGAATACCATCTTGCCGCGCGCCTCTTGTGTGCCGCCTCCCTGCTTGTGCGAGGCCGGCGCGGGCGGCGCCACGCTCGCCGGCAGGTCGGGCGAGGTGATCGGCGGCACCGTGCGCAGATAGGCCGTCACGGCGCGGATGTCCTCTGGCACCAGATGGTTCAAGCTGCGGTCGACCGCTTCGCCCATCGGCCCCGAAGCGGTGCCGTGGCCGTTGGCGTGGCCGATCGCAAGATAGGCGACGAGATCGTCGTCGCTCCAGCCACTGATGCCGGTCGCCTTGTCCGATGTGACGTTGTAGGCGCGCCAGCCCGCGGTGACGGCACCGGCAAATTTCTTGCGGTTGTCCAGCGCAAACGCCAAGTTTCGCGGCGTGTGGCATTCGCCGCAATGGGCCAGCGCCTCCGCGAGATAAGCGCCCCTGTTCCATTCCGCAGTCTTCGAGGTGTCGGGCTCAAACCGCGTATCCCGATTGAACACCGCTGACCATAACCCCATCGCCCAGCGCTGGTTGAACGGAAATTTCAGCGTGTTCTCGGGATCCTCCGCGTGCACCGGCGACAGGCTGAACAGATAAGCTTTGATTGCCAGCACGTCCTCGTCGGTCATATAGCTGTAGGACGCAAACGGCATCGCCGGATAAAGCCGCGCGCCGTCCTCGCGGATTCCGCGATGAACCGCATTGAGAAAATCCTGATCGCTGTAATTGCCGATGCCGGTGTCTTTATCGGGAGTGATGTTGGTCGAGTACAGCGTGCCGAATGGCAGCTTGAAACCGAGGCCGCCGGCATAGGGCTTGCCATGCTGGGTGGTATGGCAGGCCTCGCAATCCGCCGCTCGCGCCAAATAGGCGCCGCGTTCCACCAGGCTCGCCTTGGCGAGCGCGGCCGGGACGCCGGTCGGATTGGGGCCGTGGTAATCCGCGAGCTTGACCTTCGGGCCATCCGCAAACGCCATCGGATCGGGACCGCGCAGGATCCAGGCGGCTGCGACCACCGCGATCACCACGATCCCTGTAACGCTAACGAGAATGCGACGTGTGGCGGAGCTCATGCTTTCCTCCCCACAGCGATCAGCGAGCGGTCGATCGGCAGTCGCCGCAAGGCGACGCCGGTCGCGGCATAAATCGCGTTGCGCAGCGCGGGCGGCCCCGCCGTCACGCCGGTTTCGCCGATGCCGCCCGGCGCCTCGCCGCTCTTGATGACGTGAACCTCGACCTTCGGCACTTGGTCGATCCGGAGCATGCGGTAGTCGTGGAAGTTGGATTGCTGGACGCGACCTTTGTCGATGGTGATTTCGCCGTAGAGTGCGGCGGTCAGGCCGAAGATCAAACCACCTTCGAGCTGGGCCATGATGGTATCGGGATTGACGGCGATGCCGGTATCGACCGCGGATGTTATGCGATGCAGAAGCACTTCGCCCTGTTCGTCGACTTCGGCTTCGACCACGGTTGCGATGAAGCTGCCGAACGACGGCTGCACGCTGACGCCGCGTCCGATGCGTGCGGGAAGCGGCTGGCCCCAACCGGATTTTTCCGCGACCAGATTGAGCGCGGCCAGCAGACGCGGGTTCTTGCCCAGCATGCCGCGGCGGAAGTCGATCGGATCCTTGCCCACCTTGCGCGCCAGTTCGTCCATGAAGCTTTCGATCGCAAAGACATTGTTGTTGGGACCGACGCCGCGCCAGAAGCCGGTCGGCACCGCCGGCGGTTCGGCGCGGACATATTCGACGTGGAAATTGGGAATGTCGTAAGGCGCATCGACGGCGCTGTCGACGGCGTCGATATCGATGCCCTTCTGGAACGCCGGCGGCAGCCAGCGCGCGATCACCGCCGCGCCGCTGACCTTGTATCTCCAGCCGACGATCTTGCCGGCGGACAAAGTCGCCGAAATCGTGTCGCGATAGACCGGACGATAGACGTCATGCTGGATGTCTTCTTCGCGGGTCCACACCACTTTTACGGGGCCATCGACCTGCTTTGCCACGCGCACCGCCGCGACCACCATGTCGGGCTCGAGCTTGCGGCCAAACCCGCCGCCGAGCAGGTGGTTGTTGACGGTCACTTTCTCGACCGGCAGCCCGGCCGCTTTCGCCGCCTCCGACTGCACCCGGGTCATGATCTGGGTGCCGGTCCAGATTTCGCAGGAGGAGCGTGTGACGTGAACTGTGGCATTCACCGGCTCCATCGTCGCATGTGCGAGAAACGGAAGCTCATACGACGCGTCAAGCCGCTCGCCGGTTGCGAGGCCCTTGGCGATATCGCCTTCGGATTTGGCGACCACGCCGTTCTTTTCGCTAGCCGCGCGCAAATCCCGCCAGATGTCCTTCGAGCTGACATGTGCGTTCGGGCCTTCGTTCCAGTCGATGACGAGCGCATCTAGGCCTTTCTTGGCGGCCCACATGTGATCGCCGACCACGGCGACCATGTCGTCCAGTACAACGATCTTCTGCACACCGGGAATTTTCTTGGCGGCGCTGTCGTCGACTTTACCAACCTTGCCGCCGAACACCGGACACGCAGCAACGGTTGCGAACTTCATACCGGGGAGGATCGCGTCGATCCCGTAGACGGCCTTGCCGTTGGCCTTGTCGGGCGTGTCGAGACGCTTCAGCGGCTTGCCGATCAACACGAAATCGTTCGGGTCTTTGAGCGCGACGTCTCGTGGCGGCGTTTGGCTGCCGGCGGCTTGCGCCAGCGCGCCATAGGAAAGCCTGCGTCCGCTCTCTTTATGGATGACCTCGCCGTTCGCCGCCGTGCAGCCTGCCGGATCGACCTGCCATTGTTGCGCGGCGGCTTGGACCAGCATGGCGCGGGCGCCGGCGCCGCCTTTGCGCAATTGTGTCCACCACGCCCGGATCGAATTGGAATTGCCGGTGACCTGAAGACCAAACACCGGATTGCCGTAGAGCTCGTCGTTCGGCGGCGCATGCTCGAGCGTCACATGTGGAAAAACGGCGTCGAGTTCCTCGGCCAGGATCATCGCGATCGCGGTGTAAACGCCCTGACCCATTTCAACCTGCGGCATCACCAATGTGGTATGGCCGGCTTGATCGATGCGGATGAAGGCATTGGGCGCGAACTTGCTTTCCGTCGCGTCCGGCGGCTGCACGGGCTCGTTTGGCGCCAGCGCAGACAGGGGGAGATGGAATGCGAGCAGAAATCCGCCCGCTAAACCAGTCGTCAGCAACGTGCGGCGTGAAACGTCGCCGGAAATCTTTTCGCGAAGAAACGCTTTTTCTGCAAGGATCATGGCGCGATCCTACGACGGCCGGCCGGAGGCGGCCTGTTTGATCGCGGCGCGAATCCGCACATAGGTGCCGCAGCGGCAGATATTTCCCGCCATCGCAGCGTCGATATCGCTGTCGTCCGGATTGGAGGTGGCCCCGAGCAAGGCGGCGGCCGACATGATCTGGCCCGGCTGGCAGTAGCCGCACTGGATCACTTCGAGATCGAGCCAGGCCTTCTGCACTTTCGCACCAGAAGGCGTCGCGCCGACGCCTTCGATGGTAGTGACGGCGCGATTGCGGATCGCGCCGACCGGCAGCATGCAGGAACGCACCGGCTTGCCGTCAATATGCACGGTGCAGGCGCCACATTGCGCGATGCCGCAGCCGAATTTCGTTCCAGTCATGCCGAGCACGTCACGCAGAACCCACAGCAGGGGCATATCCGCCGGCGCGTCGAACGATTTCGGCTCGCCATTGATTGTCAGGGTAATGGCCATCGGAACCTCCAATTCGGCGATCACCGGACATCGCCGGTCGCGGTGTAGCTCGCCAGGGACGGATTGAGGTGGCGGCTGGGTTGTATCGCGCTGCTATCCGTCAACAAAGCAGAGATATCTTTTGCAGCGCGGACCTGCGGTGCCGACACGGTCGAGTTAACGAAGGCCTCCCAGCGTTGACGACTGTCAACGCAACGAGCGCGATGGCAGCGTAAACGCTTGCAAGAGAGTGCAAGGCTGCGGGGCCACCGACCAGCGATTCCCCAGGCACCGGCTTTTCATATGCGCAACTGGGGGCTGGCAATCGAGGAGACGATATTATGGTGACCACAATACAGCGCGCACGCATGACGGAGCACGGAACCACATCCTCGCTGATCGCAAGCGATCGGGTGGAAGGAACTGCGGTCTATGACGCGCACGGTAAGCGCATCGGGAAGGTCGAGCGCCTTGTGATCGATAAAGCCAGCGGCCGCGTCGCCTACGCGGTCCTGAGTTTCGGGGGCTTTCTCGGCATCGGCGCGCACCATTATCCGATTCCCTGGCCGATGTTGGACTACGATGAGAAGCTCGGCGGATACCGTGTGGACATTACCGAAGAGCAACTCAAGAAGGCCCCGAAAATCGAACAAGGGGAAAGCTGGGAGCAAGCGAACCGGGACCGCGACGAGGGGGTCCATGGTTATTGGGAGCAACCCGCACCGGTGCAAGAGCGCCAAACTTCATCCCTGATCACAACCGACAGGGTGGAGGGAATGCCGGTCTATGATGCGCGCGGTAAGCGCATCGGGAAGGTCGAGCGCCTGATGATCGACAAGCTCACCGGCCGGATCGCCTACGCGATCCTGAGTTTCGGCGGCTTCCTCAGCATCGGCGCGGACCAATATCCGATTCCCTGGTCGATGTTGACCTACAATGAAAAGCCCGACGGGTTCCAACTGAACGTCACCGAAGAGCAACTCAAGAACGCCCCGAAAATCGAACAAGGGGAAAGCTGGGAGCAAGCGAATCGGGACCGCAACCAGGACGTCTACGACTATTGGGAAGTCAGATACTATTGGCTTGTGGAATAGGCCGGATCCGGGACCAGCCGACATGCCGGGAGGGCGGCAGCGGTAGGGACGAGAATTTCTCATCGCCCCTTGGTCGCCGGAGGCGGTCGCCCGAATCATGGTTGCCCATGGGAAATGATAGCGGACGCCCGGCAGGGGCGTCTCGACTTCCTTTGTACTCCCGCGCATGCGGCTGTCGAATACAACATCCGACGAATTATCAGCTCGCCTTTTTGGTGAATTGCGCCGGCGACGGCAGCATCCGCGGATCTTTGAGAACGACGATTTGACGCGAGCCTTCAGCATCCACGACCTCAAGAGCTGACAGCTCCAAGCCATCTTGTTTGACGTATACCTCCCGGGGCTCGTGGATCAGATGAGTCAATCCCTCAAGAGCAATATCGATGACGTCGTTCTTTGGGTCGTAGGAAATCCCCAGAAGCGGCAACCACTCCGCCTCGATCTGGTCACCGAGCTTGAGCGAGGCCACCTCTATCTCTGCGCGCTTGCTGACAAGTGCTTTTGACACCCGATCGAAGTAGCCGCACCACTGCGATTTCTCGAGCTTCATTATCTCGACCTCAAAATCAATCCTGCTGCGGTCGCACGCGTTAACCTCAATTATGGTATTCGCGGCTCGCTCGAATGCGCTGACGTTGGTCAATTTTCCGGCAAGTTTCGAACGAGAGCCCGGTTAGATCGCATGAACACCTCCGAACCATTCACCGCCGCCCCGTCGACCTCGTTGCTGATGATGGCGCTGGCGGTTGCCGGCATTGCGGCCTTTCCGCTCCTGCCGGTGGCGCCGCTGCCGCAGAACGATTTCCCGACCGTCAAGGTCGCTGCGCAGCTTCCGGAAGAAGCCTCGAAACCATGGCGGCAACCGTGGCGCACCACTAGAGCGCCAGTTCGCGCAAATCTCCGGTCTCACGGACATGACGTCGACGAGCACGCTCGGGCAACCTCGATTGTTCTGCAATTCGATCTCGACCGCAACTTGGATGCCGCGACGCGAACCGTCAGCTTCCCACCAATCTTCCCTCGCCAACCTGCTTATCGGAAAGTGAACCCGGCAGATTTGCTGATCCTGGTCATCGCCGCATATTCGGATACGTTGCCGATCGCGACCGTCGATGACTTCGCGGACACATCGCCGCTCAGCAGATTTCGCAGATCAAAGGGGTGGCGCTAGTCGTGATCGGGGGCGAGCAGAAGCCGGCGATGCGCGTTCAGGTCGACCGCGCAAAACTGCACACGCGAGGGCTCGCGCTCGAGGACGTGCGCACCGCGATTGCGGTTGCAACCTCGAACGCTCCCGAGGGCGGCAAACGCTGCAAGAGCCGGAACGAAACTGCGATCCCCGCCCCGTACGCCTCCAATTTGGAAGGGCTCATCGAGGGTTTTAGCGCGGAACTTTGGCGAAAAACGCTCGCGAGGAACTGCGCACTGAATAGCGACAGCGCGAGCACATCAGTTTTCGCCGTCGATGCTCTCATGTGTCCGACAACTGCATACGACTTGCGCAGCCGCTAGCCAGTCTTCCCACAACGTCGGATTGACCGGCGAGCCATCGGCCCATTTCAAGCCGCCTATCAGAAGCTCGATCTCGCCGGCGGGCTTACCTTGGCGCTGCGAGACGGTCTCGAGGAAGATCCGCATCGCGTCATAGCCCTCGACGACGGTGATCATGTCGGTCGGTTTGATGATGGCCATATCTTCATCTTCTCTGGTCACGCCCGCCTTCACCGATGCGGTCACTGCGAGCGCGGACTCTATTGGCGAAATTCAGCCGATCTTTGCATTGACGGCGATCAATGGAAGCGAGCCGATCCGTCGCTAGTATTTCCCAATGTGACAGGCTTTTTGGATGTCCTTGAGGAGGGAAACGATGGACGAGATCGCCACCGCCACGCGGCTACGTACCACTCAGGGCTCAGACACGGACCCGCTGTTCCAGCCCTACCGGCTCGGCCCCTTCAATCTACGCCATCGCATCGTGATGGCGCCATTGACCCGCTCGCGGGCACGCCAACCAGGCAATGTGCCGAGCTCCCTTGCCGCCTGTTACTATGCGCAGCGCGCCTCCGCCGCTTTGATCGTGAGCGAGGCCACGCAGGTATCGATGCAGGGCCAGGGTTACGCCTGGACCCCCGGCATCCACAGCCGCGAGCAAGTGGAAGCGTGGCACCGGGTCACCCAGGCGGTGCGCGAGGCCCAGGGATTGATCTTCAATCAGCTTTGGCACGTCGGGCGCATCTCGCATCCGGCGCTGCAGCCCGACAACATCCTCCCGGTCGCGCCGTCGGCCGTCATACCCGAGGGCAAAGCCTTCATCGAAAACGAGCGCGGCGAAGGTGAACTTGTTCCGTTCGTGCGGCCGCGCGCACTGAATATCGAAGAGATGCCCTACATCGTCGCTCAATATGAGCGCGCGGCCAGGAACGCACAGGCCGCCGATTTCGACGGCGTCGAGATCCATGCCGCTAACGGCTATCTGCTCGATCAGTTCATCGAGACCGGCACAAATCGGCGCAGCGACGCATATGGCGGCCCGGTAGAAAACCGGGCGCGGCTGTTGTTCGAGGTCGCCGAGGCACTGATGCCGATCTGGGGGCCGGATCGCATCGGCGTGCGCATCTCGCCGATGGGCAAGTTGAACGATATTCACGACGATAACCCCGAGGCGACCTTCGGATATGTTGCCGAGCGGCTCAGCGACTACGGCTTCGCATATTTGCATATGGTCAACCCTGCGCTGGAGCAAATGCAAAATGGACAGGAGCCGGACCCGAAGGCGATGAATATGGTCCGGCTGATCCGGAAGAAATACAAGGGAACGCTGATCGTGGCGGGCGGCTTCCAGGCCGACACCGCGGCGAAATGGCTTCGTGAAGGCATGGCGGACCTGATCGCGTTCGGCCGCAGATTCATCGCCAATCCGGATCTGCCCGAGCGGATCCGCCTCGGTGCGCCCTTCAACGTCGACGATCCAACGACCTATTATGGCGGTGGCGAGAAGGGATACACGGACTATCCTTCCCTGGCACAGGACCGCGGCGAACAGCCGAAGGCCTGCGTCGACCAGCGCTGGAGATAAACCTCAGTAGAAGCGGGGAATCGGACTCAGATGCGGCGTCGGCCGGTCCGAAAGGTCGAACATCACTTCGTCGACATAACACCAACCCCATCCTTCCGGCGGATCATAAGCTTCGATGATCGGGTGCCTGGTTGCGCGAAAATGTTTGGTGGCGTGTCGGTTTGGCGACTGATCGCAGCACCCGACGTGGCCGCAGGTGCGGCAGACCCGCAGATGCAGCCAGGGGTCGCCCAATTTCAAGCATTCTTCGCACCCGGGAGCGCTCGGAACAACGTCACGAATTTCCACGAGATGTTTGCAAAGAATCGCCATGCTCTTCTTGCGTGCTCGCCTTGCTCTCTGGGCAGTGACACTTGGTGACGATGTGCTGAAGGGACTTAGGAGGTCATCTCTAGCTCGGCCGCAGGTATCGAGGTTGTCTCGGCACTGACGCTACGTTCTTCGGCGCTATGTTCTTGCCTAGTGACAGGCAGCTGAATGACCCGCGCATGCTGTCCTTCCGACAACAAATTCACCAGAACTGTGTTGCCGTCTGGAAATGCGAGCGCATCGCGATGCTGCTCAGGCATGCGCGGCACGATCTGGCAAAACCGGGCAACGCGAAAGCCTGCATTTTTGGTTGACAGCCAAAACCGATTGTACCTGACGTGATGTTCGAACGCCAGTTCAGTTCCAGGCAACAGACATACCGCGACACCGGGCTCTTGCTTCGCAGCAAAACCGCGCGTGGATGTACCGTAGAAACTGGTTGTAACAAGCGTCTCCCCAACTTTGGCCGGGCGAGAAGCAACAGCATGCAGGCTATAGTCGCACATGGGTTTTCTCCACTGATTGGCGCACCCGAGAGACTGTACGGCGCAATGGCGTACGCTACCTTGACCGACGTCAACAATCATCGGTCGGTTATGCTTCAATGCGAACAGAAAGCGGAAGACGAGGCGTCGAGATAGCAAGAGCACGCTGGAGTCAGGTCATAGTGCCCGGCATGAAGCAGCGAATTGAAGTCCCGAGCGTCCCCTTGGTCGGCCAGACCATGGTTCTACCGTAGCGGTTCGGTTCGGTGACGACCGCATCATCTGGAACGTCGACCCACTCGATATCGACGCGGACGCGGTAATGGCCATCTTTCGATTCCCAATCCGGATCGGAAACAGAAAAGCCATCGGCATCCGAACAGCACAGTCCCTTGCCGGACTTGAGGCCGTCGAACCATGGCTTGAGTGGGGAGTGCGCATAGCGCCCGTCGTCGCGGGCCTGGACGACCGCTCCAGCAATCGTCAACACCAAAATGCAGAAGGTGATACCGAGGACAGGTACTTTCATGATCGTATCCAGTCTGACAAAAATACCGCTGGCGGCGCACGGCATCTACGCGACGATCGTATCAAAGTCCTCTTGACCTGCCCTTGATGAGCGTCAACTTGCGCTTGCGAACACTCCAGCCTTGGTCCACGCGATAGACCAGTTCAAATATCGATCAGCGCTAATCCCACATCCGCTCGCTTCTTGCGAACGAAGCTTGACGCCGTCTCGGTGATCGTGACTTCAAGCTGGGTCGCACCTTGCCGGCTAGAAAGTGCCCTCGCCGCACGCTAGCTAATGTAGAAAAATGCACACAGAAACCTAAAAGCTGGGAGAGCGCCCCTACCGTGACCTGAGGCCATCAGGATCTGAGCCGGTCCCCATGTTCAACCGATCAGTCAGGTTCCCGCCACATGCCCACGCTATTTTCCTTCACACCGGCTCATTGACGACCTCAAGGGAATTCTGCCTGAAGCAATTTTTGGCTAAATTGCCGAGACAACGGCGGCCGTTACTTCGTCCCTGCAGGGCAAGGCGGAAATCACTCGCCCGAAATTTCAGTGACCTGTTTTGAATCTGCGATTTTTTCGGCCAGTACCCGGCTGGGCCCTTGCCGTCCCCGGTCCAAGTTAATGGTCCCTTTGATTTTTGTGGTTGGCCCCTTTTGGGACACCGCCCAAAACCCCATGTTCTGAGCGGGGCGCTTTGGAGAGTTCATATGCGTACCGAAAAACAGACTTTTCGCGGCTACGAAATCCAGGTCACGAACAACCCCGCACTTTGGCAAGCTGCGATTTATCGGACGAGCCCGACACTGCCGGAGATCGATTGGGTGGCCTTGAACATTCGAGCCGCTAGCGTTTCACCAGCGTTTCAGGAGGCAAAGCAGGTGATCGATAAGACCCTGGGTAAGGGGGTCAGTCACCTGAGTCGTCCTCACAAGTCTGGTTCCGAGAATTGGTAAAAAAAGACCCCCGCCTCTCCTCCGGCGCCCGGGTCCTTTTTGCCGCGGGGCAATCGGGATCAGCGGCACCGCCCTCATTGCCACTTGTGGGATGTCGCCGAGGCAAGACATCATCCAGGCCTGCATCCGCGCCTCCGGCATACCCGAGCCCCGTTGAATCGGCCATCCAGTCGCCGAGCGCGGTGCCCAACGTCTGCGAAAACAGGATCGTGATCCAGTAAAAGATCTCGGCTTTGTTCGAATTGATCGAGTCGATCGAAACTGTTCCCAGCGCACGATGCCAAGTCACCAGGGAAGCGATAAGCTGCGCGGCTAGAAGCGAAGATCCGCCGAGATAGCCGATCCCGAGAGAGCGATCGACGAAATCGGCGAGCGTGGTTCTGACCGTGGTGGTCGCGACGATTATCATCCAGTAGAGAAACGGATGGAATCGCTTGGCGCTGATCTGCGCGGCCGCGGCAACGGCGAAGATCGCCGCAAAGATCGCCGTTCCGGCCAGGTACCCGAGGTTCATCGACATTGTCACCGCATCGCCGCCGGTCTCGCCGAGGGTGGTTGCGAGTATCTTGATGCCCCAGAATCCCAGGGTGACTTCAGGAACCTTGCTCGCGCGCTCCCGGTCTTTGCAGTACTGATCCATGCTGTATCACTTTCGCTGGACGCCGACGGCGGCGCGTATTGCCGCCGTCGGGAGTGCTGGCACATGTCAAATCCGATGCTGTGAGCGTCAGGATTTCGCTATTGAATCCATGACCGACAGCAGTTCCGTGACGGCCTGCTTGCATTTGGTGGCGTCCGGCGTGCTGGCGCGGAGCGCTTCGAGTGCGCGGTCGATCGCCTTGTCGACGCTGTACCAATCGGCGGCGGCGCCCGACTTCAAGGCGGCTTCCGCATCGTCCCACTGGGTCTCGAGGTCTTTGATCCGCGTCTTGGCGCCCGCCAGGTCGCCCTTGTCGATCAAGGCCGACACATCGACAACAATGTTGCGGAACGGCGTCAGGTCGCCGAGCTTCGATGACATCGCCGCTTCGGCGAGCGGCATGAAGGAGAGATGCCGGCCAGCAGTCAGGCGTTCGCTTGTCGATACCGTCGGCACAGCGGTGGTCAACGCAAAAATGGTTCGCTTCATGCACACTCTCCTCGTGTTTCGCCCGCACGCGATTGCCGAGCTCTTGATGGACGCTTGGATTAAAAATCACCGGACCCGATCGGCGCTGCTCGTGCGCTCGCCCTCGAAGCTCACCCACGCGACGAGCGCGACGATGACGGTGAGGAACGCGAGGCTGGTGTAGATCGTGCCGAGACCGGCGCCGCCGTAGTCTCGGGACTGCGAAAGCAGGTCCCCGAGCGAAGCGCCAAGCGGGCGTGTCAGGATGTAGGCCAGCCAAAAGGTGAGAACCGGATTGACGCCGAGATGATACGCGAAAGCGATGGCCGCGATCAGCACGGCGAAGACGATAACGCCGAGCTGGAAACCCAGGCCGAGAGCTTCGGTCGCCAGATCGCCAGCCGCTGTCCCCAGCGCGAAGGTGAAGAGGACCGCCGCCCAGTAGAAAAGCTCACGCCGCCTGGTGACGATGGCTCGAATTGAGAGCGTCCGCTCGACGCCGTACCAGATTGCGAAAATCGCGGCCAACGCGGCAGCAAACACGACCGTACTAAGGTAGAGGCTGATTTCGAGCTTATCGGTGAGGAAATCGGTGATCTGGGTGCCAACGACGCTGACCAGAACGACCGTCAGCCAGTAGATCCAGGGAACGTAGCTTCGTTCGCGGAGCTGCAAGCCCAGCGCAACGATAAGGAACCCAACCATGATCATCGTGGTCGGGCTTGCCCCCAGGCCGACATGCACGGCAAGATAGTCGGCCCCGGTCTCGCCGACGGTAGTCGAAAGGATCTTGATGATCCAGAAGATCGCTGTGACTTCCGGCACCTTGTTAAGCAACGGGGGCCGTTGCGGGTTCGCAGCGGCGAGCACGTTGTCTCTCCTCTAGGAATTGCGGAGTTGCTCAAAGGTAATGCCTGACCGTGCCAATCTTGACTTAGGCACGGCTTAGGAAGGATTTCTGGCTGAAGAACGCCTCTCGGTGCAGGGACAGCCGTTGTGGCTTCCATCCTAAGTCTGCGCTAAGTGAGGGGATGGAAAACCAGTGCCGCGTCTCGGACGAGGAATCGAGCATGCGGGTGTTGCTGATCGAAGACGACAAGATGGTGGGCTCGGCTGTTCAGCAGGCTCTCAGAGATGCGGCCTACGCCGTTGATTGGGTGACCGACGGCGAGACTGCAATCCAAGCCGCGGAAAACGAAGCCTACGAAGTGGCGCTGCTCGATCTCGGGCTTCCAAAGGCGGACGGTCGCGAAGTGCTGCGCCGGTTGCGCGCCCTTGGCCGCAAGCTTCCCGTGATCATTGTGACCGCGCGCGACGGCGTCGAAGACCGCATTGACGGTCTCGATCTTGGCGCGGACGACTATCTGGTGAAGCCGTTCGAGATCAGCGAACTACTGGCGCGCATGCGCGCGGTGCTTCGCCGCCAGGGCAGCGGTTCTGCTCCCGTCCTGAGCAATGGCAAGCTTCAGCTTGACCCGGCGACGCGGGAGGCATCTTTCCTCGGCGAGACATCGCTGCTGACCGCCCGCGAGTTCGCGTTGCTGTCCGCGCTGCTGACGCGGCCTGGCACCATCCTGTCGCGCGGCGAACTCGAGCGACAAATCTACGGCTGGAACGAGGAGGTCGAGAGCAACGCCACCGAATTCCTGATCCACACGATAAGGAAGAAACTGGGAGCTCCGGCGATCCGAAATGTCCGCGGCGTCGGGTGGATCGTGGACCGCCCGTCATGACATCATCTTTGCGCGGGCGCCTCTTCGTCGGCTTGACCGCGGTGATCCTGCTGGCGGGCTGCATCAGCGGCGCGTTCAGCTATCTCTGGGCCTTCGACGAGGCGATTGAGATGCAGGATTCCGTCCTGATCCAGGTCGGCAGCTTGTTGCAGAGCGGCAGCGTCAAGAGCGATCAGACCCTTCGCGGCGTTGACGCCGACGCGGAGGTCGACGTGGTCGAATTGGGGACGGCGCCGCGGGGCCGCACCGAGGAGGGTCAACTCTGGAGCCTGCAGGACGGCCTGCACGTGGCATCGTTCACCGATCGATCGATGCGGGTGCTGTTGCGGACAAGGCTAGATGGAAGCCGGTTTGCGGTCTTGCAGCCGACCGACGTTCGCGACGACATTGCAGGCAATATGGCGCTCCGCACGCTGCTGCCGATCACCGCGCTGATTCCGTGCCTGCTGCTGGTCACAGCGCTGGTCATCGCGAGGTCTCTGCGCCCGATGGTCCGGCTGGCGGGCGATCTCGATTCACGGCGCGTCGACGACATGACCCCGCTTCCCCTCGCGGCAACGCCCAGCGAACTGCAGCCCTTCATTGCGTCGATCAACGGGCTATTGCAGCGCATGAAATTGCTGATGGATCAGCAACGGCGTTTCGTTGCCGATGCTGCGCATGAACTGCGGACGCCCATTACCGCGCTTGGCTTGCAAGCCGAAAATCTTGACTCCGTCGATCTGCCTGAGTCGGCGCGCGAGCGTGTTGCGGCCCTCAAGGAAGGCATGGCCCGCACCAAGCATCTGCTCGAGCAATTGCTGGCGCTGGCACGACACGAGGCCGCGCCCTCCGGCGACGCCGTCGTAGTGCCGCTCGACCGCATCGTGAAGGATGTGGTAGCAGACGTCCTGCCGGAGACGGCGCGCAAGGGAATAGATCTCGGCTTCGAACTAATCGAGCCGATCGCGACAGCGGGAGAACCGGTCATGATCGCGACGATGGTCCGGAACCTGATCGACAATGCCGTGCGCTTCACCCCTCCCGGAGGCCGCGTCGACATCGGGGTCCTTCGTGAGGGTAGCGAGGCGGTGCTGCAGATTGAAGATACGGGACCGGGTGTTGCACCAGACGACATCGACCGGATATTCGAACCGTTCTTCCGGGGCAGCCGGCCGACCGAGGATGGCACCGGCCTGGGACTGTCGATCGTAAAACGTATCGTTGACCGGCTCGGGGGCTCAGTCGTGCTGGAAAATATTTCTGGCCCAGCCTTGACTGGCCTTCGGGCAATCGTCCGTCTCCCCGCCGCGAATAGCTGTTCCGCGTCAATCCGCACGCATGCTACAGGCTAGGGGTGTGCCGGACAGGCAACTCTGCCTGCAATCAATGGCGACCGCGCCCGGGGCCGAGCCTTTTGAAATTGCAATTACGTTTTGGCGAGAGCGAGCCCCGATTTTGTGCCGGACGCCGCGGAACGCGACCAGCGCGTCCTACGATAAGGAGTTGCCCTCATTTTATCCTAAGTGTCACGCCGTAAGCAGGATTGGAGAAATGCCTTACAGGAGGATGACCCATGCCGAAATCCTTTACCCATCAGGGGCTCGGCGCTCTGTGCTTTGTCCTGCTCGTATTTTCGCTGAGCACCGAAGCATTGGCCCAACACGCGGCGAACCAAGCGCTGACCCGGCGCGATCTTTCGTCCTTCCGCAGCATTGCCGAAGACACGCTGGCAATCGTGGATATGGGCAATCTCAAGCGCGCCAAGTCACGGATCAAGGGTCTTGAAACGGCCTGGGACCGTGCCGAGCCCAAGCTCCGTCCTCGAAGTCCCGAGCAATGGCGAAAAATAGACAAGGCGATCGACGCGGCCTTGCAGCAACTGCGTGCCGACACCCCGCAAGCGGCGACGGCGAAAGAAGCTCTACAAAACTTGCTCGCAGAGTTTGATCAGCCCAATGAAAGCGCGACGGTTGCGCCCGGAAAAGCCGAAGCCGCCCAGTCGGCCAGGCTATCGATTGCAGACATCATCGCGGCCCTTGAGAAACTGCGGGCCCACGAAAGTGTGCTCGACGTGAGCTTTGAGCCAAAAGACGGTCTGCCAGCCTACGCCGTCCGCACCTATGCGAACGGGAAGGTGTGGGACGGCCTTATAGACGGCCTCAACGGCGCGGCCATTGGCGACGGCACTGTCACAGACGAATCCGCACTCGACGATGAAGACAAGGCGGAATTAGCGGCATCGATACACGCGAAAATTACGCTGGGACAGGCCATCGAGACAGCAGAGAAAGCAAACCATGGTCGTGCGCTCAATGGCGGATTAGAACAGGTGCGCGGGCGCGTGGTATGGGAAATTCTGTTTCAAGATGCAAAACATCATCAACAGATTCGCATCGACCCGATGACCGGCAAGATTCTATAACGGCGGCCGCTTCCAATGGCTCGTCTCGTAACGCTAAAGATCGCGATATTCTGGTAAGTCTGCTTTTGGCGGCACTTGACCGACATCGGCGTTTGGCCGAATGACCTCTTTGCGCCGATACTGTTGAAAAAGTCTTTTCGGGTTGGCGGACGAAATTTTCTAGAGCCGCTGATGCGGGTTGTGAGCAACGATATGAGGGACCTCGTCGCATCTCAGAAAAACGACCACGGACTTTCGCATCGGCGCTGCGGCGCATCCCAACGGTGGAATTGTGCAAAAAGCAGCATTTGCGGGATTTTTGGGGGCGCTCGATTTTCGACTTTTTCAACAATATCCGCCAGAACCGGCCGTTCCATAACCGCTCATTCCGCGAATTGAACTCTCGGCAATTGACCGGCGCAAACCTGGCGCTTGCCGAGCGAGATCACGTCGCTTCCGAAACATCGGCCTGCCGCTGACGCTGCACCGCGTTCAGTTCGGCCTGCTCACGCTAGTTGTCTCTAGATTTTCTTTGATCTCCCGGTGCACACATCGTGCACACGCCGCCTTCTAACTCATTGAAACACTTGAACACTCGTTCCAATCCATCATGGGGAAGTTTGAGCTAGGTCCAGCCAGCTGTAGAAAGCCAAATCCAACATGCGGATACAGCGACAGCTTTGCGCCACAAGCGGCCGATCAGAAACGGCCGCTTGGGCGAGAACAAAGGTCAAGACGGTTTTGACGCGATGGTCTTCGGCTCGTTATAGAGCGACGCGGAGGGTGGGATGGCGGAGGAACTGTCATGCCTACGCCGCCATCGGCATCCCGGGAATGCCGCGGAAGTTCGGCGGTCCCGACTTTGCAAGGGGAAGAGTTTCAATTCGGAGATAATTTCATCAATGATCGAATCACTATTTTACGGCAGTTCGAGGCGGGCGACCCGCCTCGATGTCAGTGACAGACAGCATCTGCAGGGAGAACACGTATGACGAATTCCGAGGATTGGGGCATTTTCCTTTCATTTCAAGCTCTTAAGTCGATCGCCAGTTTGTCCCTCGATCACGCCGCGCCTTCTCCCGTACAGCATTGCAGTACCGAATGAGCTCGTGCAGTACCGCGCTGGTTCCGACCCTCTTTACCAATCCCGTTTGCCTCAACCGCAAAGTAACGTGCCGCCCTGGCCACGCCTAGAATAGAACAAGTGCCATCGTAGTTTTGGCGGCGATAGAGAAAGAAACCTGCGGGCGGCGATCCGGAGGTTGGCGTTTGCGCGATCAGAACCGCACGCTTGCGAAAGCTGCGGCCCATATCAGGCTCGAAGAATGAGCGTTACCCTCCGAAGGCAAAGGTTGCTCGTCAGCCAGAAAAAGCCTCGTCAGCCCACGTTTGGTCCATTCGCGTTCGTCTAGAGGTCGCGCATATGTGGCGCGACCTTGCACTCTCCTACGCATCCGAGCCTACGTTTACGGGGTTGCGTGCAAGCTTTGAGGCATACCGCATGGTCCTTGCGCCAGCATTGCTCCCGACGACGCCCGTGAGTTCCCCTGCCTTGCGGTATTCCACGACAAAGGCTCGCTTTTCTTCGTCTTGATGTACGATCCGTATGTCGTCGGCATCGACCGCGGATCCCAGCATTTGTAGCCGTATTCCATACAGATCCGACCAGAAGTATGGAACGAAATCGCGCCATGGAGTTACGACACCGCCAGAGATGGATTGTGCGACGATGCGGGCCTGTTCCCTTGCTGCTGTCCAGTGCTCGTGTCGTACGTGCTGTCCGTTGAACGGATCGCGCCAAGCCGCGACGTCTCCAGCCGCGAATATGCCCAAACTTCCCGTCTTGCCCTGCTCGTCGCAGAGAATGCCGTTCGATATCTCAAGTCCCGAGGATGCCAGCCATTCCACGTTGGGTAGCGAGCCCAGGCCGGCAACGACGACGTCGGCATCCATCCGCACATCCCCGGCGATGAACACGCGCTGCCCGCAGCCCCAACTTTCGACTCGTTCGACGGAAACCCCACACAACAGTTCGACGCCGGCCTGGACATGCAGGCTTGCAAGCCGAGCCGCGACCTGGCTACCCAGCACCCGCTCGAACGGGAGCCTCGCCGCTTCGATGACGACAACATTAACCCCAAGGCCAACAGCCGTCGATGCGACCTCAGCCCCGATAAAGCCTCCACCAATGACGACAAGACGCTTGCCAGGACGCAAAAGGGTTCGCAACCGCGTTGCATCGTCCAGATCGCGCAGCAAATGCACCGTGCCTGTACAACGATCGGCAGGAAACGGCCGGGCGCGTGCGCCCGTAGCGACGATGATTCGATCTGCCGTTAGCCGTTGTCCCGAATCCAGAAGAACCGTGCGCGTATCCAAATCCAGCATTTTCGCGGCGGTTCCGAGCTGCAGATCGATGTTCGTCCGCGCGTAGTGATCTTGATCGTGAAACTGCAAGTCCGGTAGCGTATCCTGGCCGTAAAGCGCTCCTTTCGACAGCGGTGGTCGATCATAGGGCAAATGAACCTGCCAATCGACGAGCGTAATTTTGCCCGAAAAGCCGCATCGCCGGAGTTCGTTGGCCGCGCCTACGCCGGCTACCGAAGCGCCGATGATCAGTACACTATCGACCATGCTGATCCTTTTGATTGCTGTCTCTGGATGACGCCTCTACTCAGAGCGTCTCAATCAGAAAGGTATTGGCAATCTTTCGCTTGAATGCATATGCGGCGACCACTGGATTGAAATATTCTCTCACGTGGCTAATCCGGCCATCCCGAATGGAAAACCGAAACACGTATTTGTTGCGATATGGCCGTCCGTCCGTCAGAACCATGTTCCCCCTCTGCTCGATGAACACCTGGCTGCCGTCACCCGTGATGGAAAGTTCGACATCTTCCGCGCCAAGATTCTTTGGACCGTTCGCAGTGGTTTCCATCCAGAACTCGACGACTTCAGTCGTCCCAACATAGCGCCTGAATCCGCCGGCTTCCGTTGAGCCGCTTTCACTGAACGGTATTTCGTACACGGCATCTTCGGTGATGCTTTGGGCCAGTGCCGCCGCATCCCTGGTCGCAACGGCCTTGAAGAACCGCAGGATTGCGTCCTTGGCCGCCCGTCGTCCCGCAGCAGAATCGGCCGGATCGTCATTGGCTTTTAAGAGCGCACCGAGACTGATCGCCTTGGTCATTGTTCAAGTTCTCCGTAATTGCAGGAAAGCGCCGACCAACCCGGCGCAAATCAACTCGTTCATTCGGCCTGGACGCCGGCGGCATCGATCATGGTCTTGAGCGATGCGGTATCCTTTTGCACGACGGTCGCCAACTCTTCAGGTGTGCTTGCAATGACTTCCAGACCCTTCGAAGCGATCTGTTGCTCGACAAACTCCGGGCGCCGCAGGATAGCCCGAAGGTCGCCTCCGACCCTGTCGACGATCTCCGCCGGCGTGCCCGGTGGAGCAAAAGCCGCGTACCAGATCGAAGATTGCAGGTAACCGAAGCCAGCCTCCTCGGTTGTCGGGACGTCCGGAAACTGCGGTGATCGTTTCGCGCCGGCGATTGCGAGCGCCTTCAATTTTCCGGTTCGTATGAATTCGCCCGCGACGCCTGCGCTGCCGGTCGTAAATGACACCTCTCCGGTAATCATCGCGATCAGAAGCGGCGATATCCCGTTGTAGGGAATGTGCAGAAGGTCGAGATCTTCCTTGCTGTTCAAATATTCGAACAGCAATTGCGGCTGTGAGCCGCGTCCGAACGAGCCATAATTCCATTTCTTCGGCTGCTTTTTGACGAGATCGACCAACTCGCGAAGACTGTTGGCCGGCACCGCCGGATGAGCCAGAACGAAGTTGTCACTCTGGACCATCAGGGTAATCGGCGTGAGTTTTGACGGATCGTACTGCAGCGACTTGAATAGATATGGCGCCGTCGTGATGGTTTGATTGACGGTGGCCAGCAAGGTGTAGCCGTCGGGGGCTGCACGAAACACCGCTTCCGTTCCAACCGTCCCGCCGGCACCGGCGCGATTCTCGACGATAACCGGCGTGCCCCATTTCGAGCTCAGCTCCTGCGCGGCAGCACGAATAATCAAATCGACGCCGCCACCAGCAGGAAACGGCACGACGAAGCGCACGAGACGCGACGGATAGCTCTGTGCGTGAACGGCGCCGGCAAAGCCAGTGCTGATTATCAGAGCAACGAATGCCCGCACCGCAACCGCCAGCATAGTTCGCCGCTCTGTTTTCGACGAAATATTGTGTTTCGATGCACCTGACTTTGACCGATTCAATTTCAAACACTCCTCAGTGATGCACGAAACGATGTCGTTCAGAGCTCTTCGAGCAGTTGGAACCAACACGCTTCCTTCAAGCAGCCGGCGGGCGGTTCGGAAGACGCCGGCCTCCGCCAGCCGCCACGCGCTGTCCCTGCTCAGATCGCCTGACCGCCGCGCAGTTCGCCGATTTCTGCTTCATCCATGCTGAGCAGGTCGCGCAGAATGACATCGGTATGTTCGCCAAGCGTCGGCGGACAGCTGATCGCGGGCGTCGGCGACCCACTCATCTTGACGGGCCATCCCGGCAGCACCACCGGGCCGCGCGTCGGATGGATGACCTCCGTCAACATTCCCGTGGCGCGGAAAGAGGGGTCATTCATCAGGTCGCCGGTGTCGAATACCGCTCCGGCCGGAACGCCGGCACCGTTCAACAGCTCCATCGCGCTCCGCTTGTCCTGACTCAACATCCAGGGGCGGATGATTTCGTCGACCTCTTCCTTGCGCTTGAAGCGCGATTCCGGGGTTACGAACCTGCCGTCGTCGAGCAGATCAGGTCGTTCGATCGTCTTCAGCAAGGCGCGCCATTGGCGATTGCCAGTCAGTTCGTCCCGCGCCGTGTAAATGAAGCAATAGTCGTTAGGGCCCCCGCCCTTGCACGGATAAAGTCCCGACGGCGCCGCTGTGCTGCTCGGCGAGCCATTGCCAACACGTGTGACGGGCTTACCGGTGAGTTGGTGGCGCGCAAACGTGATCCGGCTGAAGTTCATGACCGCTTCCTGCATCGCAACCCGGATGCTTTGCCCCTTGCCGGTGAATTCCCTCTGATAGAGCGCGCCCAAAATCCCGATCGCCAGATGCAGCCCGGACCCCGTGTCGGCGAATGTCGGACCGGGTTTGATCGGCGGTCCATCCGGCTCGCCAGTGAACGCAACCGCGCCACCGGCAGATTGGGCGATCGCATCGAAGCAACGAAAATCTCTATACGGGCTTTCCTCGCTGAACCCCCGCACAGTGCCGTAAATGATCCTCGGATTGATCTTGCTGACGGCTTCATAATTGAGGCCGAGCTTATCTGTGGTGCCAGGTGCGAAATTCTCCAGGAAGACATCGCACTCGCGGATCAGCCGTGTCAGGACTTCCTTGCCCTTGCTGTTCTGCAGATCGATCGTGATGCTTCGCTTGTTCGAATTGAGCACCAGGAAATAGAGCGAGTCGGCGCCTGGCGAATCCGCTGAAGCGATTCGTGCCGGATCTCCCAATTTTGGCCTCTCGACCTTGAACACGTCAGCACCGAGAAAAGCGAGCGATTGCGCGCACGCCGATCCGGCCTCCCACTGCGTGAGATCAAGAACCTTGACCCCCGTCAGTGCGCGGGGATGCGCCGAGGCGATGTCGGCCGCAATCGGCGTCTGATGCTGATTCATATGAATTCCTCACGCTCTCGGAGCTGACGCAGACGATTATTCGTCATGAACGGTGATAGCTTCGGATGGACAGACGCGCGCGGCGAGCCGCGCCGAGGCTTCGAATTCGGGCGTCGGCTTTTCGGTCAGGAGGATCACGATGCCGTCCTGTTCGTCCTGGTCGAACACGTGGGGCGACTTGAGAACGCACTGTCCGGCGGCAATGCAACGCGATCTATTGACGGTAATACGCATGAGGGTTGCTTTCGATTGTTACCAGGCCAAGGGAAGCTCGTGGACGCCGTAGACGAACATGTCATGGCGGAAGCGGAGCTTCTCGAATGGCACAGCGAGGCGGAGGTTGGGCAGCCGGTTGAACAGCGATCCATAGACGATGCGCAACTCGGCCCGCGCGAGCACCTGACCCAGGCATTGATGGACGCCGAAGCCGAATGCGACGTGACGAGCCGCATCCCGTTCCACATCGAACTTGTCGGGATCCGGAAACAGATTGGGATCGCGGTTGGCGGCTGGAATCGAACAGATGACGCCTTCCCCCGCCTTCACCAATTTGCCGTTGACGTCGATATCCTCCAGCGCCACGCGGCGCGCACCGACGTGCAGCACGCTCGAGAAACGCAACAGTTCCTCGACGGCTCCCGGAATCATTTCAGGATTGCTCTTGATCAGGGCAAGTTGGTCCGGATGCTGCAGCAGGGTGAGCACGCCCAGCGCCGTCATGTTCTGGGTGGTCTGATGGCCCGCGCTCAGCAGCAAGCGGACGATGTTGATGAGCGTCAGCCGGTCGACATGACCCGGCTTGAGCTGTTCGGCGACGAGGCGCGACACGATGTCGTCCTGTGGCTCGCGCTCCTTGCGGGTGATCAGCGCGTCGAGATAGTTGAAGAGGTCGTCAAGCGACTTGCGGACTTCGGCCGGTGTCGATTTCGAGCCGAACTGGATTCGTGTGGCCTCGTGGAAGAACTCATGATCTTCGTAAGGAATTCCGAGCAGGAAGGTGATGATCTCGGTCGGCAGCGGTGCCGAGAAATGTTCGACGAAATCGGCTCCCTGCGGCAATTGGGAGTACTGCGTGATCAGCCGGTCCACACTCTCCTCGATGCGCGGCGTCAGCTGCTCGATCCGGCGAACCGTGAATTCCTTCGTCACCATCCGGCGCAGGCGATCATGCTCGGGATTGTCCAGGCGAAGAAACGACCGGTCCGCCTTGTCGGCGACCATGCGTCCTTCAAATACGTGCGGGAAACCTTCCCGGTTCGGCTCGCAACTGAACTTCGGATTGCTGAGTACGACCCGGATGTCGTCGAATTTGGTCAAAAGGTACGGATAGGTGCCATCCCATAGCCGCACCCGTGCAAAGCGTTGATGCTCGCGCAGATCGGCGTAGCCGTCGGGCGGATTGAACGGTTTGGTCCGGCTCATCGGATAGGCGAGTTCGGCAACAGCTTGTGACATCTTGTTCTCCTTGATCTCAGGACGCAGCCGCCGATGGCGTCACCTGCGTCAGTTTGCGTCGGGCCGCACGCATCCGGCCCAGCCAATTTTCCCGGTCCGCCGCCCTGCGCTGCTCGTACTCGGCGACCTTCGGATGGGGCAGCACCAGGAAACGCCGTGCCTTCAGCGCCTCGAGAATCTCCCGGGCGACGTCTTCCGCTTCAAGAAAGTTGCTCGACACGCCCGCTTTGAGGCTGCTGGGCTTCGTCATGCCGGTGCGCACGCTCTCCGGGCAGACGCAAGAGATCGAAACGCCATCGTCCGCGTAGGTGATGGAGAGCCATTCGGCGAGTGCGACCGCAGCATGCTTGCTTGCCGCGTAGGGTGCGCAGCGAAAATCCGTCAGTAAGCCGGCCGCGGAGGCGGTGACGACCAAGTGGCCGCCTCTGCGTGCGGCCATGCGCGGGATGACGGCTCGCGCGGCGTTGACGTGACCCATCAGGTTGACGTCGAGCGACATCCGCCAATCGTTCGTTTCGCCAAGGCCGTTGCCGGTGTGAATTCCGGCGTTCGAGCACCAGAGATCGATCGGACCGATCTCGACTTCAACCTTCTCCACCGCCGCTTCGACGGATCGGCTTTTCGCCACATCGAGTTCAAGCGCCACCGCGGGGCCGTGGGGGTACGCCTCATTGATCGCAGCCGCCACCCGCCGGGCTGCTTCGATATTGCGATCGGTAACGACCACGCCGCGAATGCCGTGTTGCACAAGCGCTGCACAGAGCGCCTGCCCGATACCGCTGCCGCCACCGGTAACGACAGCCACCTTTCCTACCGCATCGAAACCGTCCGCCATCCTTGGTCCTCATATGCTCTTTGGTCCAACCATAGACCCATCGGTCTTGAAGATCAACCCGCCGGCGGCGATGCATTGGAGCGATGCTGAAAATGCATTGAAGACGAGCAAGCTGCAGCGCGAGACAATCCGCGCGGCCAAAACACTCGCGGCTCGCCTTGGTGAATGCTCCTGCACGGAGCCGAAATCGCCTTATGCGAGGCTCATGGCCGGCGCTTTGTTCCAGACTGGATGTGCGCCGTCTTTTCCCTGCTTTACTTCCAGTGTCATCTCGCCGACGCTTGCGATCCGGATTGCGACGTGATCTCCAGCTTTTAGCGGCCCGACACCGGCGGGCGTCCCGCTTGCAATGATATCTCCCGGATAGAGCGTCATGACCGAGGAAGCCATTGCGATCATCTCGGGAACGCCGACGATGAGGTTGCGTGTGTTGGCCTTTTGCCGCAGATCGCCGTTGACGCTGAGTTCGAGATCGATGTCGTCGTAACGTGGAACTTCATCTGCTGTCGTGAGGTAGGGCCCCATCGGGCAGAACGAATCGAATGATTTGCGCATCACCCGCTCCTCCTTGCCGCGAACGACGACGTCGATCAGGCACGAATAGCCAAACACATGCTCGAGCGCCCGCTCGCGCGAAATGCTGCGGCCGCCCTTGCCGATGATGATCGCGAGTTCGCACTCGTGATGAATTTCACGATCAGGCAGATCTGGCAGCACAATGGGATCGTTCGGCCCGCAAAGGCTCGAATTCGCCTTGAGGAAAAATCCCTGTCCGCTCGCATCGAATTTCGAGATCAGCCCGGTGCCCGTTTTCATCTCGTCGATATGAGCATGATAGTTGGCAGGAAAGGCGATGACCTTGTTCGGCCAAGCCACCGGGCAATTGAGTTGTACCTCCGCGAACGGAATCCGTTCGGCGGTCTGCAGTTTCTCAACGATTCGCGGCTTGATGTGCTTGAACGCCGTAATAAAGCGCAGCATGCCCGTTGGTGGCCATGCGATCGGGTCGTAGCCGATGACGCTGGATATGTCGGCGATGGCCGCGTCCTCGACGACACCGATTCGTCCCTGATTGAAATTTGCGATCTTCATGCTGCTGTTCCTCGTGACATCGCGCCGTCAGCCGCTTCTTCCCGGTAGAGGCCGAGCGACTTCAACACCGGAATATCATTGACCTGGAACAACACCGCGTCGGCGTTGTCCGAGCGGTTTTGATGGGCGTGGATGGCCCAGGGCGGCAAGGCCAGGAAATCGCCCTTCGACCAGTCGAACTGCTTTCCGTCGATCATAGTCGTGCCCTGCCCGCGCACGACGTAATAGACCACGCTTCCGGTATGCCTATGCGGCTTGCAGTTCGCGCCGGGCCGCAGCGTCTGGATCGCAGTTCCGATCGTCGGCAGTGCCGGCCCGCCGGTCAGCGGATTCTGATATTCAAGCAGCGTATCATCGAAGGGATCCGGCTCAAGCCCGGCCGCTTGCGAGAGAGCTTCCTGCGCCCGCGACCAGGTGTAGGCCAAAACCGGACTCGGACCGCCGGTCCGTTGTTCATGCATCGGCCGCAGCAAGCCGCTTCCAAACTCGCGGTAGGAACGATCCGAGATCCGGTTGACGCTCTGGCGTGGTTCGCTTGAGCCCTCGAAGAACGTCGCGTGCAACGAGCGAACCAGCGAAATGTCGAGCACATCAAGCCAGATCATTGGCTTGCTTCCCTTGTGCTCGTGGTCGTGCCAGGTCCAGCTTGGCGTCAGGACAAGATCGCCCTCGTTGATGACATATTGCTCGCCGTCGACGATGGTGTCGGCACCGCTGCCCTCCATGATGAACCGCAGGGCGGTCGCCGCATGCCGATGAGCGCTCGCGATTTCACCGGGGAGAATGTATTGAATGGATGCCCAGAACGTCGGCGTCGTGCCGTAGGGCAGACCGGGATTGGTCAGGCGCAGCGTGCGACGTTGGCCTCCCTGTTCGAGTTTCAGAGATGCGCCGATTTTCTCAAGCAGGCGCGCCAGATCAGCCGCCTTCCAGTGAAACGGCTGCATCGTGCTTTTGGGCTCTTTGGTGAACAGCGGAGGATCGTCGGGTTGCGCGATGCGAACGCCGTATTCTGCCAGTTCGTCGGCGAGTTCCTGACGCTGCCTTGCGTCGCTCATGACTTCAGAGGCCATGTTTCTCTCCCTTTCGTTCTTAGGCTTCAAATGAAGCAAAACCCTGCTGTCGCGGCTACTCGGCCGCGGCTCCGCGCATCGCATCCGTAACGACGGTCTTCTTGAGCGAGCCGTCGAGTGCCTCATGGTCCGCATAACCGATAAGATCGTAGAGTTCCGCGCGGGTCTGCATGCTGCCAAGCATTCCGTCCGCGCGATCGTGTTGCCGGACGTGATCGTAGAAGGTTTCTTGCGCCCTGGCGGCAATGCGGAGTGCGCTGACCGGCCAGATGATCATCTTGTACCCCAACGACTCGAAGGCGCTTGCGGAGAGATAAGGCGTCTTGCCGAACTCCGTCATATTCGCGAGCAACGGAGCTTTCACCTGTTTTGCGAAGTTCCGAAACATGTCTTCGGTGGTCAAGGCTTCCGGAAAAATCGCATCCGCGCCAGCCTCGAGGTACAGCTTCGCCCGGCGGACCGCCGCCTCAAATCCCTCGCTGGCCGCCGCGTCCGTTCTGGCGATGATGCAGAGATGCTTGCGCGCGCGTGACGCAGCCGCAATCTTGGCGGCCATCTCCTCGGGCGAGATCAGCTTCTTGTCGTTGAGGTGTCCGCATTTCTTCGGCAATTCCTGGTCCTCGATCTGGACCGCAGCGGCACCCGCATCCTCAAAGCTGCTGACCATGTCCATCGCGTTCAGAATGCCGCCGAATCCGGTATCGCCGTCCACCACGAGGGGAAGATCGGCCGCGCGGCGGATTTGCCTGACAAAGAAACAAACATCTTCCTTGCTGATGATGCCGAGGTCAGGCAGCCCCATCGAGGCCGACATCGCGGCGCCTGACAGATAGAGCGCCTTGAAACCGGCTTGCTTTGCCTGCAATGCCGCCAGGCCATTGAAGGCTCCCGGAATCCTCAAGATGCCCGGCCCCGCCAGCATGTCGCGAAAGCGATCTCCCGCCAGTCGTGCATCGCGCGATGTTGCGACAAGATAGGTCATTGAGTGCTCCCGGCCGGAATCGCTGGTTCCTTGACAAATTGATGATCGGCCCCTGCAAGGCGCGTTCCCGTGCGCCGGTCGGCCAAGCCGCGTACGACATCGATAACATGCCCAACGCTTTCGGGTCGCGCGTTGCCCCGCCAAGCGACATGTCCATCGGGTCGAACCAAGACGTAGTTCGCGCCGTAAAGTTCACGGATCTTGGCTTCGTCGCTGAGGTCTATGAGCTGTAAGGGAAATCCTCGCACTCTTGCCTCCGCGGCGAAGCTATCGCCCACAGAACCGGCCACCGCGAAGCAAAGCAGCACGAAGCCGCGACCGAACAGGTCAAGAGTCGATCTGCCGTCCTTTAGCCAGGCATGCGGCGCGCGATGACCGGGCCGCGCGGTCTGAATGTAGTCCGATACTTCATCGGGCGGCGCCGGCGTGTTGTCGGAGTAGACGACGGGAGAATGATAATAGTCAAATCCGAGATGGATGCCGGTCGAATACCACTCTCGCCTCATGGTCTCGGTGTACCAGTCGCCGTATTCCTTTCGCGCTACGTCGCCATCCGGACCGGGCTCGAAGGCGACCTCCGGTGGACCCTTCTTGCGCGCGGCGAGCATGCGTCCCAAATTGCCGCTTGCTTCCTTCACGGCGCGCTCCGCAACCGGCTTGCGCTCGACGCCGTAGGACCGCAGCAGTTCGGGGCCGCCCCACCCCTCCACGACGGCTTCCAGCTTCCACGATAAATCGATGGCGTCGGCAATGCCGGTATTCATGCCGAAGCCCCCCGTCGGCGACATCAGGTGGCAGGCGTCGCCGGCGAGAAAGACGCGATCGGTGCCGTAGGTTTCGGCGACCAGCTCCCTCCGCACCCAGGGCATGATCGATTCGATCTCGAACTCGAACGGCTTGCCCATGGCTCGAACGATCAGCGCGCGAATTTCACTTTCCGGAATTTCCCGCTTCGACTTGTCGCCGATGATCGACATTCGCCACCGGTCTGCACCATCGATCGCAACGATCGTCAGCCAGGTCCCTTCGCGGCCTATGAAAATGAAGCGATACGCCTTGCCCTTGTCGTGTAACGACGGAAGATCGCGACACCGGAAAATCACGTTGGTGGTGTAAGTGAGAACCGGCTCCCCTCGCATGGGAATACCGAGCTTCTCCCGAACAACGCTCGCTCCGCCGTCGGTTCCGACCAGATAGTCGGCAACGACCTTTTCTTCCTGCCCCGTCACAAGATCGCGAAGCGTTGCAACAACGTTCGTGCGGCCTTCCTCGAGATCGACCAGTTCGGTTCGATAGCGGAACTCAACCGCGCTGAACTGACCCGCGAAGCGGCGAAGGATCGGATCGAACATGTCCTGAGGGCATCGTTCCCTCTTTTGGGGACTTTGCGGTGGGCACGGCTCTTCACTCTTGCTGGCCATGCGCTCGCGGCCAAATTCGAAGCCGGTCAGGGATTCGAGCCAGACGTTATCTTGCGGATAATCGCGCGGGTAAGGTGAATTCTCGACCCAACCGGCAATGCCCCATCGCCGGCAGAACTCCATGGTGCGAACGCCGACCATGTCCATTCTGGGCTGGAAGATCGCGCCGTCGGTCTTTTCGACCAGACAGCATTGCACGCCTCGCCAGCCGAGATCTCCCGCCAAGGCGAGCCCGACGGGCCCTGCGCCGACAATAAGGACCGGTACCTTACGGCTGGTCATTCGAACAAACCTCCGAACCAAATGCGTTGCCATCGGCAATGCCTGTGCGCGACCATGCGGACCGGGGAAGCCATTGTCTAAGATTGCTTGCAACCGACGTCATACGCATTCGCTATGGTTCGGGCGCGCTCCGGCAGGAAGAACGTCCCCCAACCAGGCCGGCCTCGGATATATGGGCTAAGGTTGGACCAAGAGCCAAATAGGCTCTATAAGGGCGTTAATCCCATCGCGGGTATCCCGAAATACGTAGCGTTTTCAGCCAATGAGCCGTTCCATGAGCCCTCTATCGGCAAAGAAACCAGAGCCTCCTCCGGAACCCGGAACGAACCCGATGTTCAGTCCGGCGAAGCCCCGGCGGACGTTTGAAGAGATCATCAATCAGATCAAAACCAACATTGAGGAAGGCCGCCTGCAACGCGGCGACAAGTTGCCGACCGAGCGCGCGCTCGCCGCGCAATTCCAGGTCAGCCGAAATACCGTGCGCGAAGCGCTGCGGACGCTCGAAATAAGCGGCTTCGTCACGTTGAAGCGGGGACCGACCGGCGGCGCGTTCGTCGCGGCCAGCGATCCAAGGATTCTCAACAGTCAATTGACGAGCGCGCTTCGGCTGACGGATTTCTCCGTCGCCGATCTGACGCAAGCAATGCGCGCCATCACAGCCATGCTTCTGGATGCCGCGATGCCCACTTTAGGCGAGCCCGATCTGCAGGCCATGGAAGCCAATATCAAGGCAGCAGAGGCAGTCATCGACGATCCCCAGAAGCGCTCCGCCATCCTTATTCAGTTCTATCGCCAGCTCGCGGAGGCAAGCGAGAACAAGATCCTCGTCTCGATCGCCGATTCCTTCGTGGATCTCCTGCAACAATGGGTGGTCAGGCTCGGTTCGTTGAGCGGCAACCGGGTGATCCGGTCCCGGCGGGCCATCGTCAAGCATCTTCGGGCCGGCGATGCCAAGGCCGCTCACAAGGAGCTGGAGACCTATCTGAAGGAACTCCATGAACTCTGGCTCCGCGGTGAAAACACCGGAACAGCCTCCCCTGCCAAACCGCCCCGGAAGAGGCGGGGCGGTTTGGCGCTCAAACCGGTAGCCTGACCAAATCGGTCGGATTGGCGGTCGGACCGGTGTTTCGCATCAACTCGGAGAGCTAAATTGGCACGCACCCGAAAGACCCGCAGTCCCGTGCCTCTGGATGAGAAGGGCGGACGCGCCGACGTCTACGAGCACACGCCGCGGATCGAACTTCGACAGTTGCGATATTTCCTGGCTGTCGCCGAACACCTCAATTTCACCCGCGCCGCGGAACAGATGGGAATTGCCCAGCCTCCGCTCAGTCAGCATATTTTGGCGCTCGAACGCCAATTGAACGTTCAGCTCTTCGTGCGGTCGCGGCGCAACGTCGCGCTGACACCAGAGGGCGAAGCGCTCGTAAGCTTTGCCCGCCGTCTGAACAATACCACCCAAATGGCAGCGCAAGTCGTTCAGGCGATCGCGCGCGGTGAGGACGGGCCGCTCGCATTGGGAGCGATCTTCTCGTCGATCTACGCGGTGATTCCGCGCATCCTCCCGCCGTTCATGCAAAAATATCCCAAGGTCAAGCTGCATCTTCAGGAGATGACCATTTCGCAGCAGATCTCCGCCCTGAAGGAGCACCGTATCGATGCTGGCATCCTTCGCGGTCCGATCAACGAGCGGGAACTCGAAGCGGTGACATTGTTTCAGGAGCCTTTCGTCGCCGTGGTGCCGAGTAGCCACGAGTTCTGTCGGGAAAAAACCCTGACGCTTGCCCAGATCGCGAACCAGCCTCTTATTAGCGTTTATCCGACCGCGAACAGGGATTTCAGCCGGCGCATGTTCGGAGCCCTACTCGACAAGGGACACAAGCTCAACATCGTGCAGGAGGTGTCGGACACGCACACCCTCCTCGGACTGGTTGCCGCAGGAGTAGGTGTTTCGTTGGTGCCCGCGTCGCTGCAGACTCTGCAAATCGCCCAGGTCAGATACATTCCACTGCGCGAGAAGACCCCGATTACAACGCTTCAACTCGTCTACAACAAAGAGAATTCGTCGGCCGTGTTGGGCAATTTCGTCCACATGGTCGAGAGCATGGCGTCGGAACTTGGAGCTACGCTAGGCACCGGCAAACCGTCGGATCAGCGCTAGGCAGGTTTCCCGAAGCAAGTGCCAAGCTGAGGCTGCCACCACCTGTTCTTCAGCCGTTCAGACGAATCCGGTCTCAGTATGATCGATCTGTGTATTAGACAGCGTCAAGGCCGAGCTGCATCTTCAACGCAACGGTCCTCTGCCGCGCTATCTGCAAGCAAACTGCGCAGCCAGACGACCTAGGAACAAACTCCGGGAGGGATAGTTGCAGAGCGGATTTCGTATCGTCCAAACTTTGGCAGTCTCGATTGGCCTCGCTGCCACCGTGCTGCCTTCGGCGCATGCACAGGAGCCCCCGATACGGATCGGTTATCTGACGGATGTCGGCGGTCCGAGTTCGAGCAACGACGGCACCGCCGGTGTCGACGCCGCGCGCATGGCGATTGAAGATTTTGGCGGAACGGTTCTGGGGCGACGTATCGAACTCCTGGTCGGGGATCACCAAGGCAAGGTCGACATTGGTGCTGGCATCACGAGACGATGGCTCGAGGTCGATGGTGTCGAGGCGGTTATGGACATGAATAATTCAGCGATCGCGCTCGCCGCCAATAATCTGGTCCTGGCCAAAAACAAGATACTGCTTGCCACGGCCGCCGCATCCGACAGCCTCACTGGCAAGGATTGCTCACCTAACCTCGTGCAATGGTTACCCGATACCTATTCGAACTCGCGCACCATCGCCTCCTTACTGACGAAGAACGGCCTCGACACGTGGTTCTTCATCAGCGTCGACTATGCCCTTGGGCACGCGTTGGTGAATTCAGCAAGCCAAGCCATTGCTGAAAATGGCGGCAAGGTGCTCGGCACGGTGAAGCATCCGCTTGGAACATCGGATTTTGCCTCGTTGCTTTTGCAGGCCCAGGCATCCAACGCGAAGGTGTTAGCCATCGCGAGTCCCGGCGCCGATATGGCCAACCTGGTCAAGCAGACCCACGAATTCGGGCTCAAGATGAAGACGGCCGTCTTCCTGCTCTACATCATGGAAGTCCACAGTCTTGGTCTGGCCGATACCGCAGGTATCGAGTTCGTCGATACGTTCTACTGGGATCTGGACGACAAGACGCGGGCGTGGTCGAAGCGCTTCTTCGATCGCAACGGCAAGATGCCGACGGCGCCGCAAGTGAATGCGTATGAGGGCCTCTACCATTATCTGAAGGCGATCAAGGCCGCGGGAACAATGGACACGCAGGCTATCATGAAGACGATGAAAGAGCTCAAGATCGAGGATCCAACCGGCGCTTCAGGTTACATTCGCGAGGATGGCCGCGTGATCCGCGACATGCATCTCTTCGAAGTGAAGTCGCCCAAGGAATCGAAGTATCCTTGGGATTACTTCAAGAAAGTCGGAACACTTTCCGGCGATCAGGCATATCGCTCGCTTGCTGACGGAAAGTGCTCGTTCGTGACGAAGAACAACTAATGGATCCGCTCGCAGACCGGTTAGTCTGCTCCTCCCTTGACTGGACCGCTGTCGCCTGGTGCGACAGCGGCTTTTTTGTGCAGATCGGCCTCCGATTTCCGGACCGGCATCCGGGTATGAAAGTAGCTCAATCCTCTCAGACGAAGGACCAGTCAAAGCGATCGCCACGACGCGTCACGCGGCCAGCTGAACTGCTCGCAAAATGCGCGGTAAATACCGTCGACCCGGTGTCCGCCGCGTGCTCGAGCAACCACCGCCGCGAAGCTCGCGCGTTCGCCGGATCCTCGCAAAACGCGCTGTTCCAGTCGGGACGAAACACCTGCAACGGCTGATGCATAATGTCTCCGCTGAAGACGGCCTGGTCTGCACCGCTTAAAAGCTTTATGGCGACGTGACCAACCGTGTGTCCCGGCGTCGGATGAAACATAAGACCATCTCCCACCGCGCCCTCCCCGTCGACGATTTCCGCCTGCCCGCTCGCGACCACCGGCAGAACACTGTCCTCATAGACGCCGGCGTTGACACCCTGCTTCCCCGCGGGACCTCGCCAATGCTCATATTCATCTCTCGGGAACAGATATTTCGCATTGGGAAACGTCGGCACCCAGCGGCCGTCGACCAACCTCGTATTCCATCCACAATGGTCGACGTGAAGATGTGTGCACATCACGTAGTCCACGGACTCTGGTGAAACTCCGGCTGCCGCCAACCCCTTAAGAAACGGGAGATCGAGTTGATGAAAGCGCGGGGCACCGGGTCTGTTCTTGTGATTGCCGGCACAACTGTCGATCAGAATCGTATGGTGTCGGGTGCGCAACACCCACGCGTGAATACTCGAGATCAGGCGCCCCTCCTGCTCATTGAAGCACGCCGGCACCATCAGCGCCCGATACTGCTGCAGAATCGCAGGATCCCAATCCGGGAACAGAATCCCAGGCGCGAAACTCGTGCCACGCTGCTCGATGACTTGAGTTATCGATGCTTCGCCGATCGAATGATGCATCATAATCAATTAAACCATAGCACCGGCTTCAGTACGGCGCAGGCGGCCGATGCATCCATCGCCGCGTTGACGTCCGCAAAGCCGAAGGGTGTTATCAACCTATCCAGCGGAAAATTTCCAGCCTGATAGAGTTCGATGAGCCTCGGAATGAAGTGCGACGGTTGACTGTCCCCCTCGACGATGCCCTTCACATTGATGCCGTTCAAGACGATGAAGCGGGTATCAATCGGAAGTCGATGGCCCGGTGGATACATCCCGACCAGCGCGCAGGTTCCGCGCAACGAAAGGCACTGAAGCGCCTGCGCGACAACGTCTCCAACGCCGGTACTGTCGACGACGTGCGTCACACCGGAGTTGGAGATTGATCTTACTTCGTCGATCAAGTCGGACGTTTCCTTGGCATCAACAACATGGGTGGCACCCAGCTCCAACGCCAATTCGAGGCGCTGGCGGACACGATCGATAGCCACGATCTTCGAGCAGCCGCTGGCACGGGCCGCCATTATGGCGCTCATTCCGACTGCACCAACGCCGAACACGGCGATCGAGTCGCCCGGTCTCGCTTGCAAGGAATTCAGAACCGCGTCGGCGCCGGTCTGCACCCCACACCCCAAGGGGGCGAGCACGTCCAGGGGCAAGTCCGGGTCAACTCGGATGAGGCTCGATTGCGGCACGATGGCGTGGGTAGCAAACGCAGACTGGCCGAAGAACAGGCTGTTTACGGCACCTTTCGGACCGCTCAGGGTGGTCGTACCGTCTGAGCGCGCTCCACCGAAATTCATCGGATTGAAATGCTCACAATATGCCGGGTGCGCCGTACGGCAGGAGTGACAGAAACCGCAGCTAGCGAAGCTTAGCAAAACGTGATCGCCAGGCCTCACGCGCGTGACGCCTGCCCCGACTTCCTCCACTATGCCGGCTCCCTCGTGGCCCAATACGAGCGGCAGCTTGAGCGGGATGACCGCATCTCGGCACGCCACATCAGTATGGCAGACACCGCAAAACGCGATCTTGACGCGAACTTCGTCTGACCGCACTTCGTCAAGGTCGAGTTCCTCGATCACCAGCGGCCTGGATGACTCTCGCAACACAGCTGCTTGAATCTTCATGCGAAGTCGTCCGTGCGAGCCACGATTGCCTTGTTATTTTTGATTTGCCGCACGGGTTGTTCCGCTCTCAAGTGACGAACGAACACTTCACTCTCATGCTTTTGGGGCCACCCAGAAAGTTGTTCTTCACCCATGTCGCCGGCTGGGTTAACTCGACTCGCCCGACGCGAGCCGCGAACTCTCCCAGAAAATGCTTCACTTCCAGGCGCGCGCCAGCGCCAAGCCGATACAAACGTGCGGGCCGAATCCGAAGGCGATATGCTCATTGTTTGTCCGTTGAATGTTGAACGCTTGGGAATCTTCAAAGATCTCCTCATCCCGGTTGGCGGACGGGTAAATCATCACGACGGATTGGCCCGCCTCGATCTTCTTCCCGCGAAGCTCATAGTCGTCGACGGCAACACGAATGAATGTTCGAACGGGGGACACGTACCTGAGCACTTCTTCGACGGTCCTGGTGACGAGGTCCGGACTTGAGCGCAGGAGCCGGAACTGCTCCGGATTCGCCGAAAGAGCGTGAATGCCACCAGCGATCGCGCCAGCCGTTGTCTCATGAACAGCAGCCATGATCGACACGCAATACGACAGCGCCTCATGAACAGCGATCGGAGCATCGTCGATCTTCGCGTTGGCGATTTCAGAAGCCAGATCGTCCCGCGGGTTCTTCCTTCGATCTTCCAACAGGTCCTTATAGTACGCGAAGAGCTCGGCCCCCGCCTCGGCGATCGCGTGTCCTTCGGTCTGGCGCGCGATATCAGGATCGTCAGGACTGAAGAGCTGCCCGGTCAACCGATGCATCATTTCGCCGTCCTTTTCCGGCATACCGAGGATCAACATGATCACTCTTAACGGAAACCAGACGCTTACCTTCTTCACGAAGTCGATTTCCCCCTCGGATTCCTGGATCAGGTCAACGTATTCCTTCGCCAACGCCGCGAGCCTTGGCTCCAGCGCCTTAAGACTGCCGGGCTGAAACCACCGACGGGTAACGTTGCGGTATTTGCGGTGATCCGGATCGTCCATTGTCGGCAGCGTGCGCATCAACGCATTGCCACCAGTCTTCCCCCGAACGCGCTCCTCTTCTTCGATGGTCTTAAGCCGATTGCGTGGCCCGACCAGGAATTTCGAACTCTGTCGTTCCACTTCCATGATGTCGGCATGCTTGGTTAGAGCCCAAAACGGCTGGTAATTCGAGGGCTCAGTCCAACGTACCGGGTCCCTACGGCGCAACTCCGACAGCATCTGATGCAATCTGGCTTCATCCGCATAAAGAGCAGGGTCAACGACATCGTTGTGTGAAATGTGCAAAGCAGTCCCTCCTCATGCAGAACTTTAGCTGGAATTCTTGGCAACGATCAGAAGATCGGCCAGCCTTTTCCGGTATGAGAGGGCCCACGCAGCGCGCCGTCTAATACTTTCTTGGTTTGGCGTTACACAGAATACATATGTGCGATTGACTGATTGACGTCCCGCAAATGCGCTCAAACGATCCAGGGTGATCGTAGCCATTTGAACACTTCATGGACACCGATACGGCGAACAAGCAGCCAAATGAGCCAGGCACGACCTTCCGTGCTCAAGCGGCAAGCGGCGCAGCCAAGATCTGCAAGTTGGTGGCAAACCGGAGTTTCGGCTCCGTCAACGACTGAAGCTCGGCGACGCCTATCCCTCCGACCATCTCTCTGACCAAAAGTCCGTCCGGCCGAACATCGATCACGGCCAAATTTGTGTAGATTCGCTTGACAACACCAGATGCCGTAAGCGGCAAGGTGCACCGATGCCGAACACGCGGCTCACCGTTTTTGCCGACGTGGTCCATGAGGACGCGAACCTCCCTCGCACCAACGGCCAGATCCATTGCCCCGCCAACCCCGGGTGGAAACGTCGGGTCGTCTGTAGCCCAGTTCGCGAGGTCTCCGGCTTCTGAAACCTCAAAGGCACCCAGCAAGCTAACGTCGAGGTGTCCGCCACGAATCATCAGGAACGCATCGGCGTGGTGCATATAGCCACCGCCGACAGCCAGCGTCGCAAGGTTCTTGCCGGCATCAATCAGATTCGGATCCTCCATCCCGGGTGTCGGTCGCGGTCCGAGACCCAGAATGCCGTTCTCGCTGTGAAAGATGACTTCTCGATTTTTCGGTACAAAGTTTGCTGCCAAGGTCGGAATGCCAATTCCGAGGTTGACAAAGCTGCCTTCCAGCAGGTCTTGCGCGGCGCGCCAGGCAACCTGTTCCCGCGTCAGCTTCACCATGCGCCCTCTCCAACGACGACGACCCGATCGACGAATATGCTTGGTGTCACGATCGCTTCCGGATCCATTTCGCCAAGTTCAACCATCGTGTCCACCTCCACTACAGTGAGCTCGGCGGCCGTCGCCATGACCGGATTGAAGTTTCGGGCCGATTTTGAGTAGATCAAATTGCCCCAGCGATCGGCCGCTCTAGCTTTGATCAACGCGACATCGCCCTTCAGCGGCTTCTCGAAAACGTGCAGCCGGCCGCCGATCTCACGGGTCTCTTTACCTTCTGCGAGTTTAGTGCCTGCGGAGACCGGCGAGAAAAAGCCGCCGAGACCCGCAGCGGCGCATCGCATTCGTTCGCTGATCGTACCCTGCGGCACCAGTTCAAGCTCCAGGGACTTCGACCTGTATGCTGCAAGGAATGCGCGGTAATCGCCAGAACGAGGATATGAGCAGATCACTTTTCGGACACGACCGGAATCAATCAACTTCGCCAGTCCGTAATCACCGGTGCCGGCATTGTTGGCCACGACCGTCAGCTCCTTGGCGCCCTGATCGTGAAGTGCATCCAACAGGTGATCGGCCACACCGACCGCGCCAAACCCAGCGACCAGCACTGTAGCGCCGTCGTTGATCCCAGCTACGGCTTCGCGGCACGTCTTCACTTGTTTGTTGATCACCTTCGGGCCTCATTCATTCGCAATTGCTCCGTGGAATACAACGCGCGCAATCGATACTCGTTCGTAAACGGACCGGCTCGATCACGCATGCCTATCTACCGGTCTAAACATGGGAACGAGCGATCCGTTCGTTGAAGCGACGTAGACAACCTCGACGACCTGTCCGATCCTCAGGCTGTCGAAGTCGCACTCGACAATGTTCGTCATCATCGCCGGTCCTTCGTCAAGCTGGACGTAAGCGAGCACGTACGGCTTACCGACCCTTCGCATCACGGTATATGAATAGATCCGTGCCTTGCCCGAAGCCAATGCCCAACCGACGTCGGCAGAAAGGCAGAACGGACAGAAATGCCGCGGGTAGAAGAATGGCTTCTGACACTTCGCGCACTGGCCAATTCGGAGTTGGCCGTTGTTCGCCGCAGCCCAAAACTGCTCATTGTCCAAATCAACGTTAGGCGGAGGCACGTCACTTTGAGTGGATCCGGCCATGCTTCACTCTCTTTCCAGAATCAGCGTAGCACTGCAATGACGCGAAGCGATCCAGCCGCCTGTGCCATGAGCGAGTGCGATATCGCAGTTCGGAACCTGGACACGCGGATGGGCTTCCCCGCGCAACTGACGAACTGCTTCAATCACCTTGGTCATGCCGCCTCGGTTCGAAGGATGGTTGTTGCAGAGACCACCTCCATCGGTATTAAACGGCAATCGACCGATACCGGAGATCAAATTGCCGTCGCTGACGAATTGACCGCCCTGCCCTTTCTCGCAAAATCCCAAATCCTCAAGAGCGATCAAAACCGAAATCGTGAAGCTGTCGTAAATGCACGCGCATTTGATATCGCTCGGCGTCACGCGAGCCTCGGCAAATGCCTGCCCGCCTGAGACAACCGCGCCTGACGACGTCATGTCTGGATATCCGCCGTGAATTTGCTTCACGAACTCGCCAGAGCCACGAACCCTCACCTTCGGTCGAGAGAGCGATTTGGCGATTTCGGGGCTTACAACAACGAGCGCGCCTCCGCCGTCGGTTATGACGCAGCAGTCCAGCCGGTGCAAAGGATCGGCAACCATCGGGGAATTGACAACTTCTTCCACTGTGACGACGTTTCGGAGCAACGCCAGCGGATTGTGTTGGGCATGGACGGAAGCCGCGACCTTGATCCACGCGAGTTGCTCGCCGGTCGTGCCAAATTCGTGCATATGGCGTGCAGCGGCCATCGCATACATACCAACGACCGATGATCGAAAAGGGCTCTCGAAACCGACGTCGGGCCCTGCGAATCTGGACGCAACAGTTGTCTTTCCCTCGGCCCTGGGTCGACCCGCCAGTGTGATGAGCGCGACCGAGCACTTGCCCGCTGCTATCGCCTGAGCCGCGTGATTCACGTGCAGCAAATAGGACGACCCTCCGACATCGGTCGAGTCGACGATTTGCGGCTTGATCCCAAGATGCTCGACAATGGCGATGGGTCCTAAACCGGGGGCGTCCGCCGTATAGAAGGCATCAACGTCCGCGATACCCAGGCCCGCGTCTTCCAACGCGCCCCTGGCAACCTCGGCATGAAGCTGGGCAATGCTCCGATCGGTTGCAAGTCGCGTCGGATGCTCGAATGCCCCGGCGATATATGCTGCGCCTGCCTTTGATAGACTACTCGACAACTTGCACTCCTCGATTCCAACGGCAGTTGGCGGGTTAGGGGCTCACGACGGGCCCAAACAGAACCCAATGCTCTCCGTTGAACCGCATCATCTGGAATTGGTCGATTGGAACAAAATCGGTAGCGCTCGTGTTCATCGTAATACCGGGAAGCAACAGCCCGATTTCCACATTGCGAAGACTCGCCGCCTGCTTCATGAAGTTTTCGCGAGTCAAATCGTCTCCGCATTGGCGAAGCAAATACACAAGGCTCTGCGCAGAAGCGTAGCCGAGCGCAGCAATATCGTTTTTGGCGCCAGATGGATAATGCCGGTCCATGAAGGCGAAGAATTCCAACATTCCCGGATCCTTGGCCCAAGCCGGATCCTCTGGATCTTTCCTGTAGGCGGCCGACATTATTCCGACCGCATTCCCCAAGCCCGCAGGCTTCAGCGTGGTGTCGATTGTCGCGGCTGTGTTACTGACATAGGTCGTAGGCTTCCACGCCAACTCGGCAACAGTTCTGATAGCTTGAGTTGCGAACTTGGAAATGGCCGCCACAACGAGCGTATCGGCTCCAGACGCCTTTAGAGTAATGACCGACGACGAAATCGTCGGCTCGGAAGTCTCATAAGACGCTTGGGCAATGAGCATTTCCGGAGCTCGCTCGCCAAGTCCTTCTTTTAGACCGGCCAGGTAGTCCCAACCAAAATCGTCATTCTGATAAAGAATCGCAATCTTGGCGTTCGGGTTCTGCGAGATGATGTGCTTTCCGTAAATCACCCCTTCGCGTTGGTAGTGAGGGATCCATCCCATCGTCCATGGAAACTTCGTTGGATCACCAAATTTGGCCGCTCCGGAGGTCACAAATATCTGCGGGACCTTCTTCTGATTCAAATACTTCATGGTAGCGGTATTCGACGCCGTTCCCGGTGAACTAAAAATCGCGAATACCTCGTCGCTTTCGACGAGTTTTCGCGTTTGTTCGACGGACTTGGGAGGGCTAAAGGCGTCGTCATAGGAAATGAAGGCTATCTTTCGGCCGTTGATGCCGCCTTCGTCGTTGATCTTCTTGAAGTAGGCCTCCTCTACTTTTCCCAGGAGACTATATCCGGACGCCGACCCGCTATAAGGCATCAGATTGCCGATCTTGATTTCCGTGGCGCTCACGCCTGGAACCGGCTTTGTGTCGCTGGCGACAACTTCGCCAATTTGCAAGAATAGCAGCGCGCAACCTAGGAAAAGCAGTTTCACAGCCGTGCCTCTTCGAAAGGGATGTTCGTATTTTCTTGGAAACGGACAGTCTTTGCGAACACTTGCCAACAAAGCGCGACCCGGGCACGCAACAATGAGATGGCCGCGGTGCGAGCACAAATACTCATTGCCGATGATTTGAGAGGATATGCATATGATTAATGCGACGCTCATAGCCGGATGCGGATAGCTGCCGGCTCGACGAAAGGATAGTTGGCTGCGAGTTTGCCGAAACGGGTTGCGATACGTCGACTGCCGCTTTTGCTCTCGCTCGGCGTCACCGGCTTCAACGGGATCACCGCCTATTTCGGGCTGCTGGACATTGGCTAGCCCCGCCCTGACGATACCGTGGTGGCATCGAGCGCGGCCGGTGCGAGAGCGGCGCCACGGCCTTTCGTACCGATCGCCCTACGGTGGCCCCGCTTTGGAGAATCTAGCAGCTTGCAATGGCGAATTTCTCCGCAAACAGGTAATGCAGGCTTATGACGGAGCGCACAGTCGATTTGAGAATCCCATGAAAGCCAGGTCGTCCAAAGGAGATACCCGATCGGCATCGCCGGACGAAATCGCCGGCAGGCTCAAGCTCGACAAGGGTCTCGGCTTCCTGGTGCGTCTGCTGGATACACGCATGAACGTGCTCTATGAGCAACTGACGGCACAGAACGACATTACCCCGCGGCAATTCGGCGTCCTGCTGACGCTCTACCAGCAGGGTACCTTGACCCTGACCGAGCTTGCCCAACATATCCGCGTCGACCGCAGCACGCTCGGCGAAATGATCAACCGGATGGCGAAACGCTCCCTAATCAGCAAACGCGACAACGGCAATGACCGCCGCTCCGCCGAGGTGCAGCTTGCGCCCGCCGGCAAGACGGTCCTCCTGAAGCTCGTGACTGGGGCTGCCGAACTGCAGACCGCCTTGCTGGCACCGCTGGCGGCCGAAGATCGCGCCCATTTCATGCGCTGCATGAAACGTGTCGCGGAACCGCCTGGCGGCGACGACTAGCCGACCGCGGAGCGCCTGTTCGGCAGTACGCCGCAGGCGTCCAGACATAAAATCGCGAAAACAACCCCATGCAAAGTAGGGTGGCGTCCATGTTGGCGGCAGATCGGCCTTGCCCGAACCGCTCCGCCGAGTTATTACGTATACGTAGTAAATAGCGAAAGCGTTTCGGGATGGAGCAGCGGCTGAGGGACTGTCTGAGCGTGCCCTATCTGCTGGCAGCGGAAACGGTCGAGGTCGCACCGGGATCGTGGATCAGCCGCGTCGCCTACCCGGAACTGCCCGGCTGCAGCGCCGAGGCCCCGGTCGTGGAGGATGCGCTCCATCTGCTTGAGCGAAAGCGGATCGAGATGATCGTCCGGATGGTCGGGGAAGGCCGCGCTCCGCCGAGGCCACGGCCACCTCTCGGGGATTGCGACCCGGTCTGGGTCGCCAGACAAGCCAGCTTATCCGACGAAATCATTGCCCTGATCAGCAGTAACGGAGGAAACCAAGATGCTCTCGCGCCAGGATAACGAAACGCTGGTCCGGGTCGGAACGGACACACCGATGGGATCGTTGTTCCGGCTGTTCTGGATTCCATTCTTCTTCTCCAAGGACATCATTGCCGACGGTCAACCAAAGCGAGTGACGCTGCTCGGCGAGGATCTGGTCGCGTTCCGCGATTCGCAGGGGCGTGTCGGTCTGATGGCCAATGCCTGCGCGCATCGCGGCGCGCCGATGATGTACGGACGCAATGAGGACTGCGGCTTGCGCTGCGTCTACCACGGCTGGAAATATGATGTTACCGGTGCGGTTACGGATATGCCGGCAGAACCGGCCAAGAGCCGGCGCAAGGACAAGGTCAGGATCACCGCCTACCCCTGCCGCGAACGCAACGGCATGGTCTGGGCCTATATGGGTCCGGAGACGGCTGACTTGCCGCCGCTGCCGAACGTCGAGTGGAATCTGGTTCCCACCGGGAATGTCGTCGTTTCGATGCGGGTGCAGGAATGTAACTGGCTGCAGGCGCTCGAAGGCGAAATCGATTCCGCGCACGCGCCGATCCTGCACAGTCGGATCGACTCCAAAGGTGCGATCAACGAATGGCTAGCCACGCGCGACCTGCGGCCGACCTTCGAATGCATCCGGCAGGATTTTGGCATGAGCATCGCGGCGAAGCGGCAGCTTGGCGACGAAAGGCTATATTGGCGCGTGAACCAGTTCATGATGCCGTTCTATTCGCTGGTGCCGCCGCAATCGAAATTTCCCGATCTCAGCGGCCACGCCTGGGTGCCGATGGACGATAATCACACGCTTTGCATCTTCTTCTCGTATCACCCGTCCGAACCGCTGCCCGCACGCACGCGCGATTTGTTCGAGGAAGGCCATAACGGCCGCGAAACGGGCCATCCGAGCAAAAATGCCTTCGTCAAGCGCGATGCCACGGTGCCCTATGCTGATTACTGGACCAAATTCACCCGCGAGAACGGTTACCAGTTCGACTATCAAAGCCAGGTCGACACATGGTTCTCGGGGCTGCCGGGGCTCTGGGTCCAGGATGGTGCGTGCCAATCGGGCATCCGCCCGATCTTCGACCGCACCAAGGAGCATCTGGGATCCAGCGACACCGGGATCGTTATGACCCGGCGGCTGCTGCTGGAAGCGGTCAGCGCCTATCGCGACCAGGGCATCAAGCCGAACGGGGTTGGCAATCCCGATACTTTCATGGTGCGCGCGGTCTCGCTAACGCTGCCGGAAACCACGTCATGGGTTGACTACGGCCGGCCGCATATGACGGCGAAACTCGGCGCCGATTTCGGCTACGCGCTGTAGCTCACGGCATCATCGACACACGATCAAGGCGTCGGCGGCCATCACCCCGCCGGCCGATGCGATCACCGGGTTGACATCGATCTGATCGACCACATCGCGCAAATCATGCGCGAGTTCGGAGAGCCGGCAGATGGTGTCGGCCAACGCGTCGATATCCACGCCCGCGTTTCCGCGAAACCCGGTCAGCAAGGCATGGCCCTTCAGCGATGCCAGCATCGCATGCGCGGCCTGATCGCCGACGGGCGCAAGCCGTACCGTGGTATCGCCAAGCAATTCGACCATGATTCCACCAAGGCCCGCCGCAATCAGCGGGCCGAACTGGCGGTCGTTCTTGACGCCGAGCACGATCTCGATTCCCGGCAACACCATCTGCTGCACGCTGACGCCGTCGATCCGGGCCCGCGGCGCGTAGCGCATCGCCGATGCCAGAATATCCGCGGCCGCCGAGCGCACCTCTTCCGGCGTCGAGAGCCCGAGCTTGACGCCGCCGGCTTCGGTCTTGTGAAGAATGTCCGGCGATACGATCTTGATCGCTACCGGGCCACCGATTTGGTCTGCAGCCGACGCAGCTTGCGCGGGATCGCGCGCCAATATCTCCTTCGGCGTCGCGATGCCATAGCAGGCGAGTATCCGTTTCGAATCCACTTCCGATAGCGCCACCCCGCGCCCCCTCGCCTCGATGAGGATGGCGCGCGCAGCCTGTTCGGCCGACGGCAAGGATTTCCGCGCCCCAGCGCAGCGAGGCGCGCGATGTTCGTGCCAGTCGAACCATGCCCGCAACGTTGCAAAGCAGCGGTCGGCCGAGCGGAACATGCAGACTTTCGGATCCGCGTCGAGCAGCTCACTGCCCGGTCCCTGGTACCATTCGTTCATCCAGACCACGGCCAGCGGACGGTCGGTGCGGTCCGCCGCCTCGACGATCGTCGGCGCCCGCGCGCCGCTCGACGACACGTGGGCAAAGATCATCGGCATGACCAGCGCGCTGAAACTGGAATCATTCATGAAAGCATCGAGGCAGAAACCGAACGTCTCGGAAGTCTTCAGGACTTCCGCGGTGAGGTCGGACGGATTGGCAACGGAACCAAAATCAGGAACGACCTGATGCAGTGCCGTCGCGGTCTTCGCCTCCAGCGCCGGCAACGCAACGTCGTGTGCTTCGGCCTTGTCGGCGCAGATCACGGCGGCACCGCCCGACGTCGAAAGGATACCGACGCCCCTGCCGCGGGTCGGCGCGCTCGTCTTTGCAAAGAACGACGCAGTTTCCAGCACCGCTTCCAGATCGTCGACCGCGATGGCGCCGGCTTCACTGATCGCCGTCTGGTAGGCGACAACCGAGCCCACCATCGTTCCGGTATGCGACATTGCCGCCTTGCTGGATGTCTCTCTGTTGCCGGTCTTGCAGACGATAAGCGCCTTGCCGGCGTCACGCGCTTTGCGGGCCGCGCCGAGGAAGCGATCGCCATCCTTGACGCCCTCGAGCAGGCAGATGATCGCTTTGGTGTTGTCGTCCTCGGCGAGATAGGAAATGAAATCGCAGACATCGACGTCGCAGGAATTTCCTGCTGCGAGGTAATGCGAGAACCCAATGCCGCGTTCCATGCCTTGCAGGACAGTGTAACCCAGCGCCCCGCTTTGCGAAACGATCCCTATCGGACCGCGCCGGTGGCCCATGCCGGCATAGTCAGGCATGAAGTTCAGTCCGGCGCCCGAACGCGTATTGGCAAGACCGACGCAATTCGGTCCGACCACGCGCACGCCGGTTCGATGCGCAAGCTCGATCAAACGCTGCTGCGCTTCGATGCGATCCGGCTTGGCCGTCTCCGCAAAGCCCGAGGCATAGACCACGACCCCGCCTGCCCTGGCCGCAGCAGCAGCTTCGATCATGCCCTCGACCATCGGCCGCGCCACGCATAGCACCACGCAGTCAGGACTTTCCGGCATTTCCGCCAGCGACGGCACACAGGGGCGGCCCAGCAAAGTCTGGTATTTCGGGTTGATCGCAAAGACCTTGCCGGTGAACGCCGACATGTTGGAGAGTGTGCGCTCGCCGAACGAGCCGCGTGTCTCCGAGGCGCCGACCACAGCCACGATTTTGGGATTGATCAGGCGTTCGAGATCGGCAGCATGATAGAGCGGCCGCGTTGATGGTGTCATGTTTCCTCGCAAATGTGGTGCTGCGCGATGACGCCGCTCAGGGCGTGTTGAATCCCTTGAGAACGGGCTTCGCGGTGGCCTTCTCGGGCGGCCATACGGTGACAAGCTTGTCGCCCTGGAACTGCGTCACCGTGGTGTCGCGCCCCTTGTTGCGGCCGTTGTCGTCGAACTCGAGAAAATCCGACGAGGTAATCATCTCGTCCTTGCCGACCTTCACCTTGCGCAGCGCGTCGGCGACATCCTCCGGCTTGAAACTCTTGGCCGCATCGAGCGCCCGGATCGCCACCATGGCGCCGAAATAGCCGAGCGCCGAATTCAGCGTTAGCGGCTGCTGAAATTTCTTCTCGAACGCCGCGCCGATCTTCTCTGCCGCCGGCAGGTCGCCGGAAAATGGCGTTACCGCGAACTGCCAAGCCACCAGTTTTCCAATTTCCGGGCGCAGCTTCGGATCGCCGGACATCCCGCCGGTTCCGATCACGACGGGGTGAAAGTCGAGCTGTTCATAAGCCTTCGAGGCCAGTACGCCGGCACGGAAATATCCGACCTGAACCACGACGTCCGGCTGCGACGCCTTCACCTTCAAGACCGGCTGCAACAGATCCTGTGCCGATGCGCCGTAGTCGATGAACGACGTCACCATCAGATCCTTGCGCCCGGCGAGTTCGAGCTTGAGCTGCTTGCCCATTTCGATGCCGTACTCATTGTCGGGACAGAGCACGGCCACCTTGGTCAGCTTCGGATTGAGCTGATGGACCATGTCGAGCGCACGGAAGATGCCGGTGACATAGTCGCTGTCGATCAGCGTCGTCGACCAGGTCCATTTCAGGCTGCCATTGCTCAGCGATTCCTGCTGCGGGATCGCATTGACATGCGGAATGCCGTATTTCTCCGCGACCTGGGACAACGGGATGGTCTCGTTGGAGGTCCCTGCCCCAATGATCAGCGCAACCTTGTCCTGGTTGATCAGCCGTTCGGTCTCGCCGACGGCATTGACCGGCTTGCTCTGCGAATCGCCTTTGACGAGTTCGATCTGGGCGCCGCCATGATTTTTGAGACCGCCCGCCGAATTCACTTCTGCAACGGCCAGCTCCGTACCCCGCATGCCATCGCCGCCGGCAACCGCACCCGGACCCGTTAGCGCATAGACCGCGCCGACCTTGACCGCGTCGGCAGCGTTGAGGCTAACGACCGACAACAACGTCGCTGCCGAGAGAAGAAAGCCCACCATGCGTCTCATCTGCGTCTCCCTGTTTTTCTCGTTACGCGCTAAATTCCAAGATAGGCCTGTTTGACGCGCGGATCCGCCGCGAGGCTGGAAGCCGCGCCCTGAATGGCGAAACGACCCTGTTCGAGCACATAGCCGTGGTCGGCGACTTCGAGAGCCAGCGCCGTATTCTGCTCCACCACCAAAATGGTCAGGCCTTGCGCCGCCAGCCGCCTTACCGCGACGAAGATCTCGTCGACGACGATCGGCGCGAGGCCAAGGCTGGTTTCGTCGAGCAGCAGCAACCGCGGCGAGGCCATCAGCGCACGCGCGATCGCGACCATCTGTTGCTCGCCGCCGGACAGCGTGCCGGCAAGCTGAGCGCGTCGTTCCCGTACTTTCGGAAACAATTCGAGGACGGCCGCGAGGTTTTCATCCCGCTTTGGACGCGCCACCGGCGACGACGAACCAACCAGCAGGTTTTCCAGCACCGTCATGTCCGGAAACAGCCGCCGTCCTTCCGGAACCTGCACGAGACCAGCCCTCACGATGTCCTGCGGCGGCATGCCGACGATATCCCGGCCATCGTAATGGACGGTTCCGGCCTCTGCCGGAATGATCCCGGATATTGTGCGCAGCAGCGTGGTCTTTCCCGCGCCATTGGCGCCGATCAAGGCCGTGATGCTGCCGGCCGGAATCGAGAGATCGATCCCCCGCAGCACAGGCACGTCGCCATAGCCAGCGCACAGTCCAACCACCTCAAGCAGTGCCATGATGCCTCCTGCCGAGATAGGCCTCGATCACAGCCGGATCGGCGGCCACCGCGGCCGGCAATCCCTCCGCGATCTTGCGGCCATTCGCCATGACGACGATACGGTCCGACAACGACATGATCGCGCGCATAACATGCTCGACGATCAGCAGCGCTATGCCACCGCGCCTGATGTCGGCCAGGATCACCATGATTTCGTCGATCTCGGCAGGATTCAATCCGGCCATCACTTCATCGAGCAGCAGCAAGCGCGGGCGGGTGGCCAGCGCACGCGCAATCTCCAGCCGCTTCTTTTCCGGAAGCGACAAATTGCGCGCCAGCGCGGCAGCCCTGTGATCGAGTTTGACGCGGGTCAATACCGCCATCGCTTCGGCCGGCGGATCAGCGGTCTCCCGGTTCGGCCCAAGCACGCCGGCAATGACATTTTGCAGCACGGAGACATCGCGGAACGGTTGGACGATCTGGAAGGTGCGGCCAATGCCCAGCCGCGCCAGGCGATGCGGCGGCTGGCCGGTAATGTCTCGCCCATCGAAGGAGATGGCGCCTTTGGTCGGGCGGATGAAGCCGGAGATGGTTTCGAACAGCGTGGTTTTGCCGGCGCCATTTGGCCCGATCAGGCCGACGATCTCATCAGCGCCAAGATCGAACGACACCTCGTCAACGGCGCGCAGGCCGCCGAACCAGCGCGACACGCCACGCACCTGCAACAGCGGCGCGCTCATTTTTTTCTCCGCAAGACGGCGGAGGACAACAGCCCCCACAGGCCCTGTGGTGCCAGCCGCATCACCAGAATGAGCATGACGCCATAGACAATGAGGTGAACGCCGGCGAGCTTGCCACCGAGCAGGCTGCGAAGAAGCTCGGTGAGAGGCACCAGAACGACCGCGCCCAGCAGCGGTCCGAACAGCGAGCCAAGTCCGCCGACAAAGGAAAACAGCAAGGCGTCGATCGAGAGCGTCACGCCAAACAGGGATTCCGGATCGATGAACAGCATATAGTTGGCGTACACAGGACCGACCAGCGCCGCCAACGCGCCGCTGATCGCCGCGGCAATGACTTTTCCCTGCACGACATCGATCCCCAGTGCCGCCGCCGAACGTTCGTTCTCCCGGATCGCAAGAAAGACATAACCCAGACGCGTGCTATCGATGGCAAGGATGGTGACCGACGCCAAGGCGAGAACGCCGAGCGCGGCATAGCAAAAGCCGAGTTTGGAACTGAACTGGAGATTGACGAAATCCGGCTTCGACGGGATCGACAATCCGTTGGCCGCACCGAGGAACGAAACATTGCTGACGATGTGCAGCGCCATCTCGGCCAGCGCCAACGTGACAAGCGCAAAATAGACGCCGGACAATTTGCGCCGGAACACCGTGTAGCCCATCAGGGCGCCGAGCGCGCCGCCCAGCGCGGCGGCCGCCACCAGACCGATCCAGGGGCTGACGCCGGATTTCAGATAGAGCGCGGTGGAAACATAGGCGCCGGCACCGACGAAGAGCGCGTGGCCAAGCGACATCTGGCCTGCCATCCCGCCGAGGATGTTCCAGGCCAGCGCCACCGAGCCGTAAAGCGCCACAAGAACGAAGATGTGCTGCCCGTAGATCGACAGCAACGGCGCGACGCCGGCGAGCAGCGCGACCGCGAGCGCGAGATACAGCATCCGCCTCATAGCCGGCGTCCCCCGAGCAGCCCCTCCGGCTTGAACAGCAGGAACAGAATGAAGATCGCATAGGTAATGATGAAGTTGATCGAACCGCCGGTCAGCAGGCCGCCAACGGCCTCAACCACCCCAATGAAGAAGCCGCCGATCAGGGCGCCAGCGAAATTGCCCATACTGCCGAGCACCACCACGATGAACGCGGTGAGCGTGAAATTCGAGCCGACGCTTGGGCTGACATAATTGAACGGCGCGATCAGCGGCGCCACCAGACCGAGCGAGCCGACGCCGATGCAGAACGCGAAAAGATACATCCGGTCGACATTGACGCCGCACATCAAGGCCGCGTCGCGATCCTGAGCGGCTGCCCGGATCAGCCGGCCCTGTTCGGTCGATCGCAAGAACCAGTAAAGCCCGAGGCAAAGCGCAATCGATACGGCGCTCGCGATCAGCGCGGCGGCCTGAAGGAACACGTTGCCGAGCCGCACCACCTGACCGGACAGGACCGACGGGATGGCATGGAGATCGGCGGTGAAGAACACAAGCATGGCGTTCTGCAGGATCAGCGACAATCCGAGCGTCACCACGATCTGGTTATGCTCAGGCGCCCGGATCACCGGCGCCACCAGCAATTTGTAGGTAAAGGCAGCTGCGAGCGTGACCAGCGGCAGCACAAGCACCAGTGACAGATATGGATCGAGACCGAGCAGCTTCGCGCCGAGATAGGTCAGATACAGGCCGACCGCTAAGAAGTCGCCATGCGCAAAATTGACGATCCGCAGCACGCCAAACGTCATCGTCAGCCCGACGGCGACGATGGCGTAGACGCCGCCAAGCAGCAGCCCGTCCGCGAGCGCTTGTGGGAGAAGCGGCAACAAATCCATCAGGCCGCTGCCCCGCCGCGCCAATGCTGCAGCCTATCTCCGCCCACGACGCCGTCCCTTGCCACCGATTGTTTGATATCGCCCGTCTTGAAGCCGGCGGTGCTCCAGACATGCCTTGGCCGGCCAGAGTCTGCCGGATCGCTGCGTCGCCTTGGCTTTCGGGAACGAAAGCTAATGGACAGACCATTGATGCATTTTACCTGGACTTCGTCAAGAATGCTGTGCATCCCGGTCGCGTTGGTATAAAGGACTAGGTGCCAGCATCGGCGCGCACGCCAGAGGTGAACAAGACCGTGATCAGGAAGACGACGATCGCCGCAACGGCGCCGGCAGGAGCGAAAAAGCGTCCCGCCGCGCGGCGATCCGCCGCCAAAACTGCCGATCCGGCGATCAGCGACCGCTCGCAACCGCGCTTCGCGCCGATCCGCACCAAGCGCGTATTCGAGGAAATCTGCGAACAGGTCCGCCGCGAGATGGCCGCAGGATCGCTGCGCCCGGGCGACAAGCTGCCGCCGGAACGTGAGCTGGCCCTCAAGCTCGGGGTCAGCCGGGCCGCCGTACGCGAAGCCCTGCGCAGCCTCGAGATCGCCGGCGTCGTCGGCCTGCACAAGGGCGCGCGCGGCGGCGCCTTCATCCTGAAGGGCGACCCCGATATCGTGACGCGATCAATCCGCGACATGTTCCATCTCGGCCGGATTTCGCTGGATAATCTGACGGAAGCCCGCACGCTCGTGATGCAAACGGCAATAGAGCTTGTCTGCGCGCGAATTCGGCCGACAGCGTTGGCAGCGCTGGAGAAGAACGTCGATCGGCTGACGACGCTTCCCACCTCCGGCAAGGCTTCGGAGCGCGTGGCAATCAGCGCAGAATTCTACCGCTTGATCTCGCAGGCCACCGACAACACGGTGTTGCAGGTAATCATCGAAGCCCTGACCGACATCGTGCTGCAGCAAGTCGAGCAATCCAACATCGAGTTCTTTCCGAACCTGATCGCGCACCGGCGACGGCTGGTCCAATACATTGCCACGCGTCAGGTGGACGAAGCCAAGCGGGAAATGACCGAACATCTGCAACGTCTTCGTCGCCATCTGATGCGCGCCGAGCGCACCGCGGCCGACAACAGGGCCACTAGCGCGCTGGCCGAAGAATCCTCGCTATAGATTTCCTGAGGCGTCCGTCACGAGCCGTACCTGGCTTCCGCAGCGCGGCGCAAAACAAAGCGGCAACCGGCCCCCTCCTTCATTCCCTGTCCATGCATCGCTGCCGGTCGATTGCAGCGGAACCGCCGTCATGCGCTGCCCAGCGGCGTGCCATGAGCGAAGCGCGGTTTGACATTCAAACCGGGCTGATCCTAGTATGGTCTGACCAATGATCCTTAAACAAAGAAATTAAAGATGACCTCACCCGCTTGCTCGATGGCTGAACTGCAGGCGGTGCTGCTGGCGCGCGACCTGCGTGACGGCGAAAAGGCGATCATCGGCACCAACAGCGACGTCCAGGTCGCGGCCTGCAATCTCGCACGCTGCCGGCAGGCGCCGACGCTGTGGTGGGTCTCGGGCCCCGGCGGCATGGTCAATTGCAACGAACCGGTGATCCGCTCGACCGCGCGCACGGAAAACATCGCCTGGAGCGAGGCGATGATGGACCTGCCGCAGATGGTCGATTTCATCGACTGGAAAATCCATTTTTTCGATTTTGCCATTCTCGGTGCCATCCAGGTTGACCGGTTCGGCAACATCAATACCGTCTGCGTCGGGCCCCACGATAAGCCGCGGCTACGCGGCCCCGGCACGGTCGGCATCAGCGCCCTCACCGCGCTGGCGCGGCGGTTCTACGTTGTGATGGCGCGGCACGACCGCGGCAGCTTTCCCGAACGGGTCGATTTTCTCAACGGCCCCGGCTTTCTCGACGGCGGCACTTCGCGCACCGACCGCGGCCTGCCCGAAGGCGGGCCCAAGCTGGTGCTGAGTCCGTTCGGCATTTTCGATTTCGAACCGGTGTCGAAAAAAATGCGCCTGAAGTCGCTCAATCCGGGCGTCACGGTTGAGCAGGTTCAAGAGGCGACCGGCTTTGAGCTGCTGATTGAGGGCACGCCCCCAGTCACGTCGATGCCGACCGCCGACGAACTGCGCGACCTTCGCGAAAACGTCGACTCGACCGGCGTGCTGCGCGAGCGGCGGCGCGCCTAGCCCGACAAGAATCGCAAAAAAATCCAGGGAAACGTCCAAGGAAACCTTCATGTACCTGACCGAAGAGCAGACCGCGTTCGTCGACAGCATCAAGAGAATGGTCGATCGGCACATCGCGCCGATCGCGGCCGAAATCGACGAGAGCGATCGCTTTCCCGAAGAGCTGGTGCCGATCTTTGGCGATATGGGCCTGCTTCAGCAGTGGGTGCCGGAGGAATATGGTGGCCCCGGCGGAAACCTGACGCTGTTGTGTCTCGCCAAACACGAGATCGCCAAGGTCTCGATGGCGTGCTCGATCCTGGCCGGCCAGAACTCGATCGGAATGGCGCTTCCGGTGCTGCATTTCGGCACCGAGGAACAAAAGCGCCGGTTCCTGCCGCTATCGGCCAAAGGCAGAACGCTGACGGCGGTCGCGATGTCCGAGCCGCATTGCGGCTCCGACGTCGCGGCCATGAAAACCAAGGCAGTGCGCGACGGCTCGTCCTATGTCATCAACGGCCAGAAGTGTTTCATCACCTTCGGCAGCGTGGCGCATTGGGTGCTGCTGTTTGCACGCACTTCCGAGGGCCGCGGCGTCGACGGTATCAGCGCCTTCATGGTGGATACCAAGACAACGGGATTCAAGGTCGGCCGCAACGAGCGCAAGATGGGGCTAGGCGGCGTGCCCAATGTGCAATTGTTCTTCGAAAACATGCGGGTGCCGCTGGAAAACCGGCTCGGCGAAGAGGGGCAAGGCTTCAAGGCCTGCATGCACATCCTCAACCTGAACCGGCCGACCGTTGCGGCTGCATCGATCGGTCTCGGCCAGGGCGCGCTCGACGCGGCGATCGCCTACGCCAAGGAGCGCAAGGCGTTTGGCAAGGCCATTGCGAGCAATCAGGGCCTGCAATGGATGATCGCTGACATGGCGATCCAGCTCGAGGCGGCCCGTGCACTGCTGTTCGAATGTACCCGGCAGGTCGACATGGGCGACTTCAGCCAGCTCTCGATGATGGCCTCGATGGCCAAATGCTTCGGCAGCGACGTCGCCATGAAGGTGACGACCGACGCGGTGCAGATTTTCGGCGGTGTCGGCTACCTCAAGGATTATCCGGTCGAGCGGATGATGCGCGACGCCAAGATCAACCAGATCTGGGAAGGCACCAACCAGATCCAGCGCATCGTGATCTCGCGCCATTTGCTCGGAAGGGAGGCCTGATGTCCAAGCTCAAGGATATCTCCGAAGCGCTCGACGGCATCGAGGACGGCGCGACCATCGGCATCGGCGGCTGGATTTTCAATTCGCAGCCGATGGCACTGGTGCGCGAGCTGATCCGCCGCAACAAACGCAATTTGCGCCTTGTCCCGGCTCCCGGCAGTATCGCACCCGACATGCTGATCGGTGCCGGCTGCGTCGCCGAAACCGGATGCGTGTTCATCTCCTTTGAGCAGTTCGGGCTGGCGCCGCATTTTCGCCGCGCCGCTGAATCCGGTTCGATCAGGATTCATGAGCTCGACGGCCCGGCAATTGCCGGCGGCCTGCGCGCCGCCGCCTGCGACCTGCCCTATGGTCTGATTCCGGACATGTGCACCGATCTGGCGCGCGTCAATCCGCAGACCTATCAACCCGTTCCCCGCACGACCGGCGAGCGGGCCATGCTGAAGGTGCCGGCGATTCACCTGGACGTGGTGCTGCTTCATGCGCAACAAGCCGACGAACTCGGCAATGTGCAATATTTCGGGCCGGTGTTCTTCGACGTGCTGATGGCGCAGGCAGCAAAGAAGGTCATCGTATCGGTCGATCGCATCGTGCCGACGGAAGTGATCCGGCGCAGCAATCACCTGACCAAATTGCCCTCGGCCTTCGTGCACAGCGTGGTCGAGACGCCATTCGGAGCTCATCCGACGTCGAGCGGCGGCCTGTATGAAGCCGATGACGATCATCTCGGTGAGTATGTCAGAGCCAGTGGCGGTGCCGCCTCGTTCGCCAAGTATCTCGAAACCTATGTCAGCGGCGTCGCCAGTCATCGCGACTATCACAAGCGCATCGGCAGCCCGCGGTTGCCCGAACCCGCGGCACCACAGGCCGGGGTCTGACGATGGCCGCGTCCCCTTCCCGCCCTCCATCGCGGCCGGGCCCGTTAAGCGGCATTCGGGTGCTCGATTTCACCGCGATGCTGGCGGGCCCGCACTGCACCCGCCTGATGGCCGACCTCGGCGCCGAGGTCATCAAGGTCGAGGGACCCGAAGGCGACTTGATCCGCGGACGTGCGCCGCTGCGCGACGGCCATAGCACCTATTTCGGCGCCCTGAACTGCGGCAAGAAAAGCCTGGCGATCGACCTGAAGAGTGACGCCGCCAAGGCCATCATTTATGACCTTGCCAAACTTTGCGACGTCGTGGTGGAGAATTTCCGCCCCGGCGTGATGGCGCGGCTCGGCTTCGATTACGCCGCGCTGGCGACGCATAATCCAAAGCTGGTTTACTGTTCGATCTCCGGTTACGGCCAGTCGGGCCCGGGCGCTACCCGTGCGGCCTATGCACCGATCGTCCACGCCGCCAGCGGTTACGATGCAGCCAACCTCAGCTATCAGACCGAGCAGGACTATCCGGCTTCGACCGGCATATTCATTGCCGACATTCTGTCGGGCGCTTACGCCTTCGGAGCCATTCAGGCAGCCCTGGTACATCGCGAACGAACCGGACAGGGACAGGCCGTCGATGTGTCGCTGATGGACTCGATGCTCAATCTGATGGTGTTCGAGTGCCAGGAAGCGCAGTTCCCGAGCGAGCAGAAGCGCCCGGTCTATGTGCCGATGAAGACGCGGGACGGCCACGTCATCATCGCCCCGATCAGTCAGAAGAATTTTGAGCAGATGGCGGAGGCGATGAAGCGGCCCGATCTGAAAACTGACACGCGGTTCTCGACGGGTCAGGCCCGCGTGCAGCACTGGACCGAGCTCATGGCGATCATGGAGCATTGGACCGAACAACGCACCGGGATCGAGGTCGAATCGATCATGGACGCCAACAGCGTGCCCTGCTCCCGATTTCTCACCGTCGCGGACGCCATGAAGGATCCGCAACTGGCGGAACGCGGCAGCCTGTCAGGGATCAACGACCAGGCGGGCAATTTTCTGGTGCCCAACGCGCCATTTCAGTTCCTCGCCACGCCGGCAGCGGCCGGCCCGTCGGTATCCGGACTGGGGACCGATAGCATGGACGTGCTTTCCGGCCTGCTCGGGTTTTCCGGCGAGAGGATCGAAAAGCTGCGACGCGATGGCGTTCTTTCTCCGAAGCAATAATGGAAACCAGGTTCATGACTGATCTCGTCTCGCTTGAAGGTCGCACCATCATCGTCACCGGCGCAGCGCAGGGAATCGGCAAGGCGATTACCGAACTTGCGATCGGATTGGGGGGCGCGGTGGTCGCACTGGATCTGAACGGCGATGCGTTGAAGGCCGCGGTAGGGTCGCTGCCTTCCGAGCGCGTGATGACGGTCACCGGAAGCGTGGTGGACGCCGATCTCGCCGCCCACACGGTCGAAGCGGCGGTGAAGCGGTTCGGCGCGGTGCACGGCCTCGTCAACAATGCAGGGATCACGCGGCCCGCCATGATCGAGAAGATGACCATTCAACAATGGCAGGAAGTGATCGACGTTCACCTCACCGGCGCGTTCTACTGGTTGCAGGCCGCGGGCCGCCACATGGTTCAGCGCGCCAAGGCCGGCGAAAAGAGCGGCGGATCGATTGTCAATATTTCCTCCGACGCCGGCCGCAAAGGCTCGATCGGGCAGATCAATTATGCCGCGGCGAAAGCCGGCATGTTCGGCCTGACCATGACCGCGGCCCGCGAATGGGGAAAATTCAACGTGCGAGCCAATTCGATCTGCTTTGGCGTGGTCGAAACCCCGATGACCGAGGTGGTGCGCGGACACAAGTTCCGCGACGGCATTTTGGCGCAGATTCCGATGGGACGCTGGGCCCAGCCTGAGGAAGTGGTGAAAACCGTGTGCTTCCTGCTGTCCGACGCCTCGTCCTACACCACAGGCCAGCATCTCGGCGTCAACGGCGGCTTCCACGTCACCGTGTGAAGCCAGGACCAAGTGAACTAATCGATCGCGCCATTTCTCTATCGGTAGCGACATTGCGGGAGAGAACAACAAATGGGACCGTCACCAGTCCTACGCGGTAGTCGTCGCCGACATTTGAGAGCGATTGCGCCCGTGCTGATTGCCGGCCTGCTCGCGGCCACCGGCAGCGCCGGTGCCGCCGAAAAAAAGTACGGTCCAGGGGTCACCGACACCGAGATCAAGATCGGGCAGACGGTGCCGTTCAGCGGCCCGGCCTCCTCCTTCGCCATCGTCGCGCGAATTGATGCCGCATACCTGCAGATGATCAACAGCAAGGGCGGCGTCAATGGCCGCAAGATCGAGCTGATCCAGCTCGACGATGCCTATAGCCCGCCGCGCGCCGTCGAGCAGACCCGCAAGCTCGTGGACAGCGACGAGGTGCTGGCGGTCGCGGGAACGGTCGGAACGCCGTCAAACCTGGCGGTTGCGAAATATCTCAACGCCGCCAAGGTCCCGCAAATCCTGGCGATGAGCGGATCTGCAGCGCTCGACAATGCGCAGCTCTATCCCTGGACGACGCTTTTTTACGCGCCGCAGGTCGTCGAAGGCCGCATCGCAGCGCGCTACATCCTAGACACCAAGCCGGACGCCAAATTAGCGATCCTTTTCCAGAATGACGAGTTCGGGAAGGGTTACCTCAACGCCTTCAAGGCCGAATTGGGCAGCAAGGCGCAGTCGATGATCGTGAAGGAAGAATCCTACGACCTGGGCTCTCCGACGATCGACTCGCAGATCGTTTCGCTCAAGGCATCGGGCGCGGACGCCTTCTTTCAGGCGACCACGCCGAAATTCACCGCGCAGGCAATCCGCAAGGCGCATGAGATCGGCTGGAAGCCGCTGCATGTGATCCTCGCAACCTCGTCGCAGCCATCGACAACGCTGAAATCGGCGGGCTTTGACGCTTCGACCGGCATCGTCACCTCGATCTGGCGCAAGTTGCCGGGCAATCCCGAATGGGCCGATGACGCCGCGATGAAGGATTACTTCGGCTTCATGAAGCAATGGGCGTCGAAAGAAGATCCCGAAGATCCGACCGCCCTGCTCGGTTACATCTGGGCGCAAATGCTGGTGGAAGTGATCAGGCGGTGTGGGGACGATCTGTCACGCGAGAACCTGATGAAACAGGCGACCACGATATCCGATCTTCAGATGCCGATGTTCCTCCCCGGTATCAAGATCAACATAAGTTCCACCATCCGGACACCATGGCGGGCGGCACAAATCGTTTCCTTTGACGGACGCGACTGGGTTCGTTCCGGCGGCCTCATCACGGTGCCGCTCGAGAACTGACCGGAATTCCCCACGAAACTGCGATCCAGCGGGCACGTATGACCACAGAGCAGATATTTCTCGACGAGCGCTCCACCGATCGAGACCAGGTGCTGGCCAATGCCGCGCGCGCGGCAAGCGGCCTTGAGGCCATTGGCGTTCGTGAAGGCGATGCCATCGCGCTGTTGCTGCGCAACGATTTCGCATTCATCGAGGCGACGCAGGCCTGCGCGCTGCTCGGCGCCTATTGTGTTCCGATCAACTGGCACGGCAAGCCTGATGACGTCAGCTACATTCTGGACGAGGCCAGGGTACTTGTTGCCCATGCCGACCTGATCGCTCCGTTACGCGGCGCGCTTCCGGCGGGCCTGATCGTTTTGATGGTGCCGACGCCAAACGAGGTTGAGATCGAGCTGGGCAAGACCGGCGAGCCGATGCCCGACGATATCATTTGGCCGGATTGGCTATCCGGTCATGCGCCATGGACAGGCGAGCCAAAGCGAAGCCGTGCGACGCTGATTTACACGTCCGGGACGACGGAACGCCCGAAAGGCGTCAAGCGCCGGCCTTCGAGCCCCGAGCAGGCGAGCGCCTACGCCGAATTGATGCGGACGGTATACGGCGTCACCAAGGGCTGCCGCGTCCTGATCGGTGGTCCGCTGTATCACGCCTCACCCAATGCCTGCCTGCGCCAGGCCATCGCGCAGGCCGAACTTATGCTGTTGCAAACCAGGTTCGACGCCGAGCGCACCCTTGCCGCGATCGAGCGGCATCGCATCACCCACGCCGTGATGGTTCCGACCATGTTCATACGGCTGGTGAAGCTGCCGGAGCAAGTTCGCCGCCGATATGATGTGAGTTCGCTGAGCTGGATCATTCATACCGGCGCACCCTGCCCGCCCGAGATCAAGGCAGAATTGATGGCCTGGTGGGGGCCCGTGATCTACGAGACCTATGGCGGTACCGAGGTCGGCGCCGTGATGCTGAGCACACCACAGGATTGGCTTGCACATCCCGGCAGTGTCGGCCGACTGACGCCGGGAGCGCGTATTGCGATTTATGGCGACGATGGTTCGCCGGTTGCCCCCGGCGGGATCGGCGAGATTTTCGTGCGTCAGCCGGCCTTGGCGGATTTCACCTATCTTAACCAGGATGAGAAGCGCCGGCAGATCGAACGCGACGGCCTCATCAGCGTCGGTGATGTCGGCTATATGAAGGACGATCGGCTATACCTTTGCGATCGCCGTTCGGACATGGTCATCAGTGGCGGCGTGAACATCTATCCCGCGGAAATCGAGCAGGCGCTGGTGCAATGCCCCGGCGTCAGAGATTGCGCCGTGTTTGGAATCCCGGACGATGATCTTGGCGAGACGTTGATGGCCGTCGTTGAAGCAGCGCCGGATGCCACAATCAGCGCCGATGATATCCGTGCGTTTCTCCGCCCGCGCCTTGCCAGGTACAAGGTTCCGCGGGACATCACGTTCCAGGACTCGCTGCCGCGGGAAGAGAGCGGAAAGATCTTCAAGCGCCGATTGCGCGATCCGTTCTGGGAATCTACCGGCCGTCGTATTTAGCTATTATCGCATTCATATCTCACCTGTTCTTTCCTTAGACCCTTTCGATAACGACCGCTGGAGCCATTCCGCCGGCAGCGCAAATGATCACGAGTCCTCATTTCGTCCGGTGAGAACTCTCACTGACATGCCCGCGGCGATCAAGAGCGGACGCACGCGCTACCCCTGCGGCCAAGGTTCATCCATTGGCCGCACGTGGCGTCTCTGCAAAGGCCTTCGCGATCTCGCGTAGCTGATATTTCTGTATCTTGCCCGCCGGGGCCTTCGGCAGGTCGGCGACAATCTCGACGCGTTCCGGCCAGTATTGTTTTGCGACCTTATGCTCCGCCATTAGCGCCTGCACCGCAGCCAGATCGAGCGTTTGCCCCGGACGGAGCACCACGAATGCACAGGCCCGTTCTCCCAGGCGAGGATCCGGATAGCCCACGATAGCGGTCGAAAGCACGGCGGGATGCTTGAACATCAGGTTCTCGATATCGAATACCGGCACGTTCTCGCCGCCGCGGATAATGATGTCCTTGATGCGGCCATCGATCCGTATATAGCCCTCGTCATCCATATAGGCCATGTCGCCGGTGTCGAACCAACCCTCGGCGTCGAACGGCTCCATGTCCTCGCGCTTGTAGTAGCCGAGGCACATCTGAGCGCCGCGGACCTTGAGCAAACCCTTCTCCCCGACCGCCGCCGGAGAGCCGTCCATCCGAATAACCTTCACCGCAACGCCCTCGAGCGGGCGGCCATCCGTCTTCGAGGATTTTTCAAGCGCCCGCTCCGGTTCGGTCAAGGTACTCGACAGGGACTCCGTCATGCCCCACAGCGAACAGACCTTCAGATCGAGTTCCCGGTAGACGCGATCGATCAGCGCGGGCGGAATTGGCGCACCGGCGCACAGGAAATTGCGTAGCCGCCCGGGCTTCGGCGATCCGCTCGCGACCGCTTCGCACATGTCGGCCAGAAACGTCGCCGCGCCCGCCGAATAAGTGACGCCCTCGTTGGCCATGATGGCGACGCCTCGCTTCGGCTCCCATACGTCCTGAAAGACGACGGTAGCCCCGATCTTCAGACCGAGCAGCATGCCTGCTGCAAAGCCGGTCATGTGACCCAACGGCGAACACACCAGCATCGTATCGCTCGCACCGAGGTGAAACCTGCCGCCGAGTGCAATGCTGCAGGCCATCAGCGAATTGAGACAATGCATGACGCCTTTGGGCGATCCGGTGGTGCCGGACGTGAACATCAGGACTGCCATCTGGTCGGTGGGGAGCGCGCCAATTTCTCCAACAGCCGGCGGACCGAGACGTTCGTTACCGGACAGGAATGCCTGATCGAAGCTGCTCGCACCTTCGCCGTCGACGACGATCACATGCTGAAGTTTCGGCAGCTTGGGCTGCAATGAACGCGCCATGTCCTCGTGGTCGAATCCACGAAACAGCTTTGGTACGATCAGCAGCTTGGTCTCGGCGAATTCGAGCATGTAAGACAGCTCGTGCTCCCGGAAGATAGGCATCAGCGGATTCACGATGGCACCGACCCGAAAGGCGGCGAGCGAGATCACCGCGAACTCCCACCAATTGGGCAACTGTACGGAGATGACATCGCGAGGGCCGATGCCGAGGCGTCTCAATGCGGCGGCCGTACGGGAAATCAGGTCGCCGAGCTCGGCGTAGGTGAACCGTCGGGGCTCTGCCCGATCCGCACGGTCAGCGATCAGCGCCAGCTTTTCCGGCGATGTGGAAATCGTCAGCTGCAGAAATTCGTCGAAGCTTCGGTCGACCCAAAAACCCTGGTCGCGCATCGACCGCGCGTGGGCAGCGGAATCAAATCGATTTTCGCTCATGCTTCCCTCCATGGACGTCGCAACGCGGCTCTTGGCGGCCAATTCGTTTGCTAGTGTACTAGTTTTGGAGCCCTTCGCAACTGCCAAATATGCGACATTTTTCGTATATCCGGGCGGGAATATTCAGAGGCACGCCCCCGGAAAGCAGATATGATAAGCGTGTGTCCGAATGCCGGAATTGTCTCTGCTGCGCGTACGGCCGTCCGCCAATCCCGGCGAAGCGTCAGATCGAAATATGGTAGCCGCCATCCACGGCGATATGCTGCCCGGTGATGTAAGACGCGCCATCGGAGAGCAGAAAACACACCGGCTTGACCGCCTCCTCCGGCGCGGCCCAACGCCCCATCGGAATCCGCGCCAATATGCCGTCCCGAAACTGGTCTCCCCTGATCGTTTCGGTCATCGGCGTCTCGACAACGCCGAAACAGACGGAGTTGGTCCGCACGCCGAATTTAGACCATTCCCTGGCGGCCGACATCGTCATGCCAAGCAGGCCGCTCTTGGCCGCAGCGTAGTTGATCTGGCCGACCGAGCCACCCCGTCCGGCGTCCGATGAGATGTTCACGATGGATCCCGGGCTTTCCCGGCCGGCCTTCCCCTGCGCAACCATGATGCGGCCCACGGCCTGGGTCCAGAGGAACGCGCCGGTCAGATGGACCGAAATGACTTCGCTCCATTGCTGCAGTGTCATCTTTTCGATCATCGCCGGCCGCGTGATTCCGGCATTGTTGACGAGACCGTCAATGGCGCCGATCCGCGCCTTGACATCGCTCACTGTTGCTTCCGTGAACTCTGGATCAGCCACGCTCCCCACATAAGACAGCAACCGGCCGTTCATGGCCGCGGCAAGGGCGTTGAGCTTGTCGGCGTTGAGATCGACGCCGACGACCCGCGCCCCGAGGCCGATCGCGAGACTGGCGACCGCCTGCCCGATACCCTGCGCGGCACCGGTCACGACAATTGTCTTACCTTCCAGTGACATCACATCTGGCATGGACTGCTCTCTCCTGGGCGCGGCGGCCGCCTGAAACCAACATCCTAGATACTATCGATCGAATCCAGATCGCCCATCGCCGTCGTGATCCGCTCGATCATCGTCAGCGACGTGTCCTCGGGCTGCATGTTCGGCAACAGCGGCGAGTGACACAGCGTGATCGTCCACATCGCGAGCGCATGCACAATCTGCTGACGGTAACGCAGGAAGCTGAGGTCGAAATCCGGTTTGACGCCGGTTGTCTCCGCAAATTTCTCGATGTAGCGGGCCAACAGCTCACGCTCCCAACTCCGGCGATCGTCCGGTGTCAGCGAGGCCGTCACGGCATAGGCGAAATCGCGCGACCAGTGGCCGCGCGAGAGACATTGCCAGTCGCATAGTCCCATCTGACCCGCGCCCGTCCGATACCAGTTACCGATATGCACGTCGGAATGGATGAGACCCTGCGGCTCGCTGTCATGCAGCGCGAGCGCGCGCATCGTTGCCGGCCAGACATCGTCACGGCGCGCCAGGACCTGGGCCGGAATAACGTGGGCGGCGGCGTCAAATGCCTTGCGGGTGTAATATTCCGTGCCCATTTTCGCAGCACCGATGGTGAACCAGCGGGGATAGCTGGCGAGCCACCGGTAGCGTTCGGCCAGCGTTGGATCACCGTAGAAGCGGCCGTGCAGCGAGGCCAATCGATCGACCATGTCGTCGGCCATGGCGCGCGTGACATAGGTCTTGTGATTGCAGAATGTCGCGGACTTGGTTGCGACCAGATCTTCCAGCAGATGAATCGCCGCAAACGTCTGCCGATCGTAGGCGGAGTGATAGCACAGCGGGGCTTCGATATCGAGCCGAGGGCGAATCTGCGTGTAGAAGCTGCCCTCGACGCGCGCCGTACCGTTGAAGCCGCCGATCATGCGGGTGACGATACTCGGCAGCGATTTGGTAAAGATCGACACCGGCAATCCGGCACGGCGGCCTTCCTCGTTGTAGGACACTTTCAACTGATGGCGTTCGTGGGTTCCTGCGCTCGCCGGCTTGACGTCGACCTGCGTAACGATGGCCCCAGGAGTCTTGCTGCACAAGACCGCCGTCAGCCATTCCGCCGTGACGGCATAGGGTGAACAGGGCACATCGTCGAACCGCCGCGCCTTTGGCCGCGCCAGACGCTCGTAAGCGACACGGCCTCCGATTTTCAGCGCGGCCAGGGCCGTATTGGTTGATCGCCCCATTTATCCAACTCCCCGTTAAGCTGCGCAAACCTCACCCGATCACGCGGGCCCGCCGTAACTCGCTGATGGTTTCCAATGACCACCCGATTTCACCCAACACGTCGTCGGTGTGCTGCCCGAGGACGGGCGGCGGCAAGCCGGCCTGACGCGCCGCCCTGTTGATCAGAACGGGATGGCCGACGCCCTTCAGCCGGCCCGCCGTCTGGTGTTCGTAGTCGACAATGATGCCGCTCGCCTTGGTGTGCGGATGGTCGAGCAATTGCGCGATCGAATTGATGGGTGCGCAGGGCACGCCGACGCCGGTCAGGACCTCATTCCAGTGCGCGACAGATTTTTGCCTCAGCGCGGCCTGAACATGATCGAGGGCTTCCTTGCGGTACGCAACGCGATCCGCATTCGTCCTGAACTTCGGGTCGTCGACAATCGCGTTCAAGCCGGTGACCCCGCAGAACTTGCGCCAGAGACTGTCGTTGGCGACCCCGATCATGATCGGACCGTCGGCCGCCTCGAAGGCCTGATAGGGGCAGAGCGATTCGTGGCTCGAACCGCATTTCGGCGGCTGCACGCCGCGCTCCCAGAAGGTCTGGAGATTATAGCCCAACAGGCCGAGCGCCGTTTCGAACAGCGAAACCTGGATCTCGCCGCCCTGCCCGGTTTTCTCCCGCGCATACAGCAGCGCCAGGATGCCGCTGAAGGCATGCACACCGGTCATCTGGTCAATCGGCGAGATCGGACTGCGGATGTAGCCGCCGTCCTCGTCTCCGGTCATCGACATGACCCCGCAAAACGCCTGCAGGATCACGTCATAACCCGGCGAGTTCTTCAGCGGCCCCGCGCGGCCGAAGCCGGAGATGCTGCAATGGATCAGACGGTCGTTGAGGCCGCGCAGCGTCGCCGCATCGATGCCGAGGCGCTCGGCGACACCGGTTCCGAAACTTTCGATGGCGACGTCGGCGGATTTAGCCAGGGCATGAACGATCTCGCGCCCTTTTTCGGTTTTCATGTCGACGGCGATGCTGCGCTTGTTACGGTTGGCGCTGAGAAAGACCGTGCCAAGGCCCGGCGCCGGAAACGGCGGCCAACCGCGCGTTTCATCACCCTGGCCGACGGTCTCCACCTTGATGATGTCGGCGCCGAGATCGCCGAGATATTGGGCGCACAATGGACCCGCGAGGACTTTCGACAGGTCGAGGACGCGGACGCCGGTCAGGGGTTTTGACACTGCTGTTCTCTCGATTGGAGTTGCGTCGGGGTCGCGGATTTTTCCGAAGCCGACGCCGATCAGGCGCCGGGCTCGGCGGAGGAGAAAGCGCCCGCGATATAGGCGGGAAAGCCATGATTCTTGACCAATAGATAATCCGCGGCGCGGCGCTGATCCTCGGAGAAGACGGCCCGCCATTTGTCCGCCGCGGCGTATGCCCGCGTCAGGCGTTCGCGCAACGCGCGTTTGCCGTCGGTAACAGGTTCCGCCTCGAGCCAGAACGCGGACTGAGAAATGACACCATCGAACACGGGTGGCTTGCTCGACCGCTGAAAGCCGGCACGAGCGAGGGCCTCCGCAAGCGTTGCATCCGCCGCTTCATCGACCCGCAGCGCCTCGGAAACGACCGCCACAGCCTGTTCGACAGGCGCCGGAATGCCCCCCGCCTTGCGAAGCCGATCATGATCGAGCCGGCCAAGAAACAGCGTCCTGATCATGTTGCGCGGCTCGCGCCGCTGGATGAGTTTTGCAAATATCTGCATCTCGGTGCGGATCGCCGCATCGAATGACTGCGGCAGTCCCTCGCTGACGCAATCGAGAATGGCAAGCGGCGCCGGATAGTTTCCGAGTGTTTCGGCCAGAACGCTTTGGCGTTTCCGCTCGATGATTGAAGCTGCATCATCCAGATCTACCGGTCGCCATCCGGGGCGGTCCCAGGGTTGCGACACCGACGCATGCGACAGCACCCATCGTTCCGCCGCCGCCACCTCTTCGCCGGCCGGCACGAGTTGATCGACCACGCCGGCGGCGAGAGCCGCCTGCCCGGACAATCGCGCACCTTCCAACAGGACTGGGAGCGCCTTTTCAATTCCGGCCAGGCGGGGCAGCCGTTGGGTTCCCCCGGCGCCCGGCAACAGCCCGACCAGCGACTCCGGCAAACCAAACGCAACCTTGGGGTCGTCGACCATGACCCGATGATGGGCCGCCAGCGCCAGTTCGCCGCCGCCGCCCAGCGCGAGGCCGGAGATGGCAGCCACGACCGGTTTGCCCGCGGTTTCGATCGCACGCAGCGCCTGGCTGAGCGGAAAAAAGTGGTCAAACGCCACGCGACCGCGGATCTCGGCCGGTGCGGCCATGATCATGTCGTAGGCCAGTCCCAACTCGGCGAGGTCGGCGCCGGCGCAGAATGCCGATCGCTTTCCTGAACGGATCACCACACCCCTCACGTCGCTTCCGCGCAACCATTGGCTAAAGACGGAAAGTTCGGCGATGGCGGCGTTGGAGAACACATTCATCGGACGGCCGGGCATGTCGAAAACAAGATGCAGGATATTGCTTTCGGTGCGTTCCGCCCGGAATTGCTGCAACTTCCCCAGTTCGCTCATGACCGTCTCCGCTGCCATATTTAGCGCCTATAGCATATCGTATATCTGTGTACTAGTTTAAACGAGAGATCTCGCGGTTGCAGAAAATCCCTCGTTCGGCTGCCTGACTTGTCGACCGGTGAAGCAAAAAGCCCGCGGCACCAGCTTGCCTTTGACCATCACGAACCATATAGTACACTACCTAACTAAATTGACGTGGACGGATTTCGATGATCGAGCGCACCATTTTCCGCGAGGAACATCATATTTTCCGGGAATCGGTCCGGCGTTTCGTCGATCGCGAGATCGTGCCGTTTCATGCGCAGTGGGAAAAGGACGGCATCGTGCCACGGGAACTGTGGCTCAAGGCCGGCGCCGAAGGCCTGCTCTGCTGTACCGTGCCCGAAGAATATGGCGGCATGGGCCTCGACTATCTCTTCGACGTTGTCGTGTTCGAGGAACTCTGGCGCTCCGGCGCGAGCGGCCCGGGATTTCTGATTCACACCGATCTGGTCGCGACCTATCTGCTTTCGTTCGGAACCGAAGCTCAGAAGCGGCAATGGCTGCCGAAGATGGTGTCGGGCGAAGCGATCGGCTCACTCGGCATGACGGAACCGCATGCCGGCAGCGACCTCAAGGCGATCCGAACCCGCGCGGTGCGTGATGGCGATGATTTCGTCATCAACGGCCAGAAGGTTTTCATCTCCAACGGCCAACTCTGCGATTTCGTCGTGCTGGCAACCAAGACCGACGGCAGCGCCGGCGCCAAGGGCGTGACGCTGTTCATCGTCGAGAGTAACCGGCCGGGATTTCAGCGCGGACGAAACCTCGAAAAGATCGGGATGAAGGCGCAGGATACCTCCGAGCTGTTCTTCGAGGACATCCGCATTCCCGCTACCAATATGCTTGGACAGGAAGGCAAGGGTTTCGCGCTGATGATGACCAAGCTGTCGCAGGAACGGCTCGCCCAGGCGATCCGGTCGGCGACCGTCGTCGAAACCGTCCTCGATTGGACCGTCGCGTATACGTCGGACCGAAGCGTGTTCGGCCAGAAGCTCGCGAACTTCCAGAATACGCAGTTCAAGCTCGCCGACCTGAAGACCAAGGCGACGGTCGCGCGCGTCTTTACCGATCGATGCATTTCGCTCTTCATGGAAGGAAAGCTCGATCCGGTCGACGCGGCGATGGCCAAGATGTTCACTTCCGAACTTCACTGCGAAGCGGTCGATGAATGCCTGCAGTTGTTCGGCGGCTGGGGCTATATGTCGGAATACCCGATCGCGCGCGCCTATGTCGACGCCAGGATCGTCAAGATCGCGGGCGGATCCATCGAGATCATGAAGACCATCATCGCCCGCCAGATGTTCGCGCAATGCGGCTTCGCTCTGGCCAAGAGCGGCTGATTGCACACAGCCGGCGGACGCCAACGGATCCCGCCGGGGAAAACAGACGACCAACAAAACAGACGACCCAAGCGTCGCAAACCACGGGAGTGAAATCTTGAGAGGCTTATCAGGCAAGGTAGCGATCGTTACCGGCGGCGGCCAGGGCATCGGGCGCGCCATCACCCTGCGGCTCGCGGAAGAAGGCTGCAAGGTCGCGATTTTCGACATCAATCCCGACGCAGGACATGAGACGGCGAAACTGGCGCCGCAGTCGGCGATCACAACCTATACCGTCGATGTCGGCGACCGGGCCTCGGTGGATCGCGCGGTCACGCGGGTCGAGGCCGAACTCGGCCCAACCTGGGTTCTCGTCAACAATGCCGGCTGGGATCGGCCGATGCCGTTCCTGAAGACTGACAAGGACCTCTGGGACAAGATCATTCGCATCAATCTGTATGGTCCGCTCAACACCCATCACGCCATCGCACCGCTGATGGTGGAACATGGCGGCGGCCGCATCATCAACATCGCATCCGATGCCGCCCGCGTCGGCACCAGCGACGAGGCGGTCTACTCGGCTTGCAAGGGCGGGCTTATCTCCTTTACCAAATCAATCGCCCGCGAACTCGCGCGGAAGAATGTACTCCTGAACGCGGTGTGTCCGGGTCCCACCAATACGCCGATGATGGCGGCGGTGCTGGGCGAAGGCGAACAGGCCGTGAAATGGAAGGACGCGATGGTGCGCGGTATTCCCCTGAAGCGAATGGGCGAGCCCGACGACTATGCCGGGATTATCGCTTTGCTTGCGTCGGACGACGGGAAATTCATTACCGGACAGGCCATCTCGGTCTCCGGCGGCATGAACATGATCTAGCAGATGTGAGGACAATATGATGTTCGACCCGACCAAATTCACCGATGTAATTTACGAAGTCCGCGATCGTGCCGCCTGGATCATCATCAATCGTCCCAAGGTCTATAATGCCTTTCGCGGTCAGACGCTTGAGGAACTAATTCAGGCGTTCCAGATTGCCGCGAACGACCGCCAGGTCGCGAGCATTGTGCTGACTGGCGCAGGCGACAAGGCTTTTTGCACCGGCGGCGACCAGTCGGCGCACGAGGGACAATATGACGGCCGCGGCGTCGTCGGACTGCCGATCGACGAGTTGCAGGGCCTGATCCGCGACGTTCCCAAGCCCGTCATCGCGCGCGTCAACGGCTTCGCCATCGGCGGCGGCAATGTGCTGGCAACGCTGTGCGATCTGACGATCGCCGCCGACACAGCTCAATTCGGACAGGTCGGCCCAAAGGTCGGTTCTGTCGATGCGGGCTGGGGCACCGCCTTGCTGGCGCGCCATGTCGGCGACAAGAAGGCGCGCGAAATCTGGTTCATCAACGACCGCTACACCGCCGAACAGGCGCGTGAAATGGGCCTCGTCAACAAGGTCGTTCCGGCTACCGAACTCGATGCGGCCGTCAAGGACTGGACCGACAAGCTTGCGCAGCGGTCACCGACCGCGATCGCGCTGGCGAAGCGTTCCTTCAACGCCGACACCGACAACATTCGCGGTATCAGCAACCTCGCGCTTCATGCCGTGAAGCTGTTCTACGATACCGCGGAATCGAAGGAAGGCGTCGCGGCCTTCAACGAGAAGCGGACGCCGGACTTCCACAAGTTCACGTCCTGAGTTCACGATTCGACAGTGAACGCCTCGCCCCTCGCATTCGCCGATGCCCTCTTCGGGCATCGGCTGATCACGCTGTGCAAAGGAAAACACCGTGCCGGCACGTAAGGTCATCATCTCCTGCGCAATCACGGGCTCGATCCACACCCCCTCGATGTCACCTCACCTCCCGGTGACGGCAGCGGAGATCGCCGAATCCGCTCTCGGTGCCGCCGAAGCCGGCGCTGCGATCGTGCATCTTCACGCCCGCAATCCGCAGGACGGCCGGCCGGACCAGTCTCCGGAAGCCTTCGAACCGTTTCTTCGCGTCATCAAGCAGCGATCCGACGTGGTCGTGAACCTGACGACCGGCGGCTCCCCCTATATGACCGTCGAGGAGCGGATCAAGCCCGCGGCGGTTTGGAAGCCGGAGGTCGCCAGCCTGAACATGGGGTCGATGAACTTCGGCCTGTTCCCGATGCTCAAGCGATACAAGCAATTCAAGCACGACTGGGAGCCGGCGATGCTGGAAGGCTCCCACGATCTCGTCTTCCGGAATTCCTTCAAGGACATCCGCTACGCCCTGGAAACGCTCAACTCGACCGGCGCGCGCTACGAGTTCGAGTGCTACGACACCAGTCACCTTTACAATCTGCATTACTTCTGGACCGAAGGTCTGGTGAAGGCCCCGTTGTTCATCCAGACCGTGTTCGGCCTGTTGGGTGGCATCGGCGCACACCCGGAAGACGTCATGCACATGAAGCGGACCGCCGATCGCCTGTTCGGCGACAATTATCGCTGGTCGGTGCTGGGCGCCGGCCGCGCGCAAATGCCGGTCGCGGCGATCGCGGCGGCCGTCGGCGGCAATGTGCGGGTCGGCCTGGAAGACAGCCTCTGGATCGGCGCCGGCCAACTCGCGGCATCCAATGCCGACCAGGTGACGCAGGTTCGAAAGATCATCGAAGGACTGGGGCTGGATGTGGCGACGGCCGACGAGGCGCGCGAAATCCTCGAACTCAAGGGCGGCGACAAGGTCGCGTTCTAAACCCTGATCGATCCGAACGATGCGGCGGCCGGACCGCCAACACCAATACACGGGAGGCCTCGATGCTACCCCATCGCAGGGTTTACAACGAAGAGCACGACCAGTTCCGGGAAACCGTGCGGCGTTTCGCAGCGTCGAAGATCGCGCCTGATTTCGCACGATGGGAAGAAGCCGGCATCGTCGACAGGAAGCTGTGGGGCGCCGGAGGTGCAGCCGGCCTGCTGTGCCCGCAGGTACCCGAGGAATTCGGCGGCGCCGGCGGCGACTTCCGGCACAATGCCGTCGTGATCGAGGAACTCAGTTATTCCGGCTTCGCCGGCCCTGCCACCGACTTCTCCGTGCACAACGATGTCTGCTGCGGCTATCTGCTCAGTTATGGAACCCCCGAACAGAAGAAAAAATGGCTGCCGCGCATGGTGTCGGGCGAAACCGTCTGCGCCATCGCGATGACCGAACCCGGCACCGGCAGCGACCTTCAGGGCATTCGCACCCGCGCCGTGCGCGAGGGCGACGAGTTCGTGATATCGGGCCAGAAGACCTTCATTTCCAATGGGCAGATGTGCGATCTCGTTATCGTCGTGGTTCGAACCGCGCCGGAAGGCGGCTCGCGGGGCATGAGCCTGGTTCTGGTCGAGACCGACCGGCCCGGCTTCCGCCACGGCCGTAACCTTGAAAAACTCGGGCATCTCTCCGCGGATACTTCCGAACTGTTCTTCGATGCCGTGCGCGTCCCCGTCAGCAATCTGCTGGGCGCGGAAGGCGGCGCGATGGGCGCGCTGATGAGCGAACTGCCGCAGGAACGCCTGACCATTGCACTGCATTCGATCGCCGCCGCACAGAAGGCGTTCGATCTTGCCAAGGACTACGTCCAGCAGCGCAGCGCCTTTGGATCGCCGATCGGCAACTTCCAGAATACAAGGTTCAAACTGGCCGACCTGAAATCCGATCTCGCGGTTGGCTGGGCCTATGCCGACCAGTGCCTGCATGACCATCTCAAGCACGAACTGACGACCTACGCGGCGTCAACCGCAAAACTCTGGATCACCGAAATGCATGGCCGGCTCGTAGACCAATGCCTGCAATTCTTCGGCGGCTACGGTTTCATGCGCGAATATGAGATCTGTCGTCTCTACGCCGACGCGCGGGTGCTGCGGATCTACGGCGGCACCTCGGAAATCATGCGCGAACTGATTTCACGCAACCTTTGAGTTTTCCTAGTAGCTCTTCGGCAGCTCCAGCACCTTTTCGGCGATGAAACTGAGGATCAGCTGCTCGGTAATCGGCGCGAGCCGTGTGATCGACACTTCGCGGAACAGACGCTCGACATGATACTCCTTGGCGTAGCCAAAGCCGCCGTGGGTCATGATCGCCTGCCACGCGGCATCGTGACCGGCGCGGGCGCCGAGGAATTTGGCGGCGTTGGCTTCGGCGCCACAGGGTTTGTCGTGATCGTAGAGCCACGCGGCGCGCATCGCCATCTGCCAGGCTGACTCCAGATACATCCAGTTTTCCGCCAACGGATGCTGGATGCCCTGATTCTGCCCGATCGGCCGGTCGAACACCACGCGCTCGCGCGCATATTTCGCCGCCCGCCGCAGCGCATCCTGGCCAATCCCGATCGCTTCGACGGCGATCAGGATGCGCTCGGGATTCAGGCTGTGCAGGATGTAGGAGAAGCCCTTGCCCTCCTCGCCGATTCGATCCGAATCCGGAATGAACAGGCCGTCGATGAAGATGGCATTGGAATCGACCGCCTTGCGGCCCATTTTTGGAATTCTGTGAACATCGATCTTCGATCGGTCGAGATCTGTGTAGAAGATCGTGATGCCGTCGGTCGGCCGCGCACAATCCTCGTATTTGGTGGTCCGGGTCAGGAGCATGATCTTGTTGGCGACCTGCGCGGTCGAGGTCCAGACCTTCTGGCCGTGCACGAGGTAGCCGCCAGGAACCTTCTGCGCGAAGGTCTTGATACGGGTGGTGTTGAGCCCGGCATCCGGCTCGGTGAAACCGAAGCAGCATTGGTCTTCGCCGGCGACCAACCGCGGCACCCAGCGGGCTTTTTGCTCCGGCGTGCCCTTCACCACAATCGGATGCGGCCCGAACAGATTGATGTGCACCGCCGAGGTTGCGGACATTCCGCCGCCGTGGCTTGCGACTTCATGCATCATGACCGCGGCCTCGGTCACGCCGAGGCCGGAGCCGCCATACTCTTCGGGCATCGTGATGCCGAGCCAGCCAGCCTCGGCCATCGCGCGATGAAACTCGAACGGAAACTTGCCGTCATCATCACGCGCCAGCCAGTAGTCATCGCCGAAGCGGGTGACGACCGCGCGCACGCCTTCGCGAATTGCTGCGTGGTCGTCTGCCGGCTCGAACTCGTTGGTCAATGCACTCATGTGCAGTCCTCCCCGGCCGAGGCGAGCGCGCGTTTCGCCGCGATCAAATGCGGCATGTCATACATTTTGCCGTCGATTCCGAGCGTCCCCGCCTCGGGTTGGGCTGCGAACGCCGCCACCACGCGGCGCGCATGGGCCAGATCGGCGTCGGACGGCGTAAAGCATTCATTGATCGTCGCAACCTGATTGGGGTGAATGGCGATCCGCCCGACAAAACCGTCGCGGCGCGCGATCCGGCAGCTTGCCGCCAGCCCCTCCTGATCCTTGAAGTCGCCATACAGCGTATCGAGCGCCATGACGCCGGCTGCGCCCGCTGCAAACAAGCATTGCGCCCGCGCCACCTGATAGGGAAATGTCCAGCTGCCGTCGGCTTCCTTGTTGGAAAGTGCGCCAAGCGCCGCGCCGAGATCCTCCGCACCCCACGTCATGGCGATGAGGCGACGGTTCGGGGTTGCATAGCTGGCAAAGCCGATCATCGCGGCCGGCGTCTCGGTTGCGACCACCAGCAGCTTTACATGACCCGGTGTGACCCCGGCAGCGACCTCCAGTACATCGACGTAATTCGAAATCAGCTCGATGTCCGCCATACCGCTGGCCTTTGGAATCAAGATGCCATCGAGGCCGGGGCGGACAATGGCGGCGAGGTCGCCAAGCGTCAGACCGCTACCAAGCGGATTGATGCGCACCAGGAACGCCCAATCGCGCGGTGGACCGCTCAGCAAAGCCTTTACCATCTCGCGCGCCAGCGCCTTGCGCGGCGGCGCAACGGAATCCTCGAGATCGAGAATCAGCGCATCGGCGCCGATGGCTGACGCTTTTGCGAATTTGTGTTCGCTGTCGGCAGGCACAAACAGAAGGGAGCGTAACTTCATGCGGGACGCCTCATCATCAGCCCGGTGCGACGGCAATAGGCGATTTCCTCGTGGTGCTGATTGAAGCCACGATGTTCGAACGTAACGATGCCCTGGGTCGGCCGGGACTTGCTTTCACGCACGGCCAGAATTTTCGTCTCGGCCCTGATCGTATCGCCGGCAAACACCGGGCGTGGAAACCTGGTATCTTCCATACCCAGATTCCCGACCGTCGTGCCCAGGGTAGTGTCCTGCACCGACAGGCCGATGATCAGGCCGAGCGTGAAGATCGAATTCATCAGCGGTTTGCCGAATTCGGTCGATTTGGCATATTCGTGATCGATATGGACCGCCGCCGGATTATAGGTCAGCGACGAGAACAGAATGTTGTCCATGTCGGTGACCGTCCGCCTGATCTCGTGGACAAACGTTTGCCCAACAGAAAATTGTTCAAAATAGAGCCCGGCCATTTCGTCACCTCGCTTCTCCCATTCGTACACACACGTACCAATTCATCGCCAATGGGTATCACGGAGCCTCCTTCAAGGCCTCCGGAAGCCTGGAACGATGAAACCCTTCAAACGGCGCGCTTCGGTTATGCGGCTCGAGCTTCCACGTGGTGCGCGCGTTCGGCGTGCCGCCATCGACCCGGACGCAGGAACCGGTGACGTAGGCGGCCGCCGGCGACAACAGGAAGAGGATGGCCGCCGAAATTTCGGCTTCGGTGCCGAACCGCTGCAAAGGAACGCCAGCCGTGAAATCATGCAGCTTCTTCTGCATTTCCGGCGTGTAGGTATCAAAGCCGCTCGACACGATGCCACCCGGCGCGACCGCATTGACGCGAACGCCCGAAGCGGACCATTCGCACGCCGCGGTTTCGGTCAACGTCAGCATTCCGCCGCGCGCCGCGCCGGAATGCGCGAACTCGGGCCAGCCGTGCCAGATGTCGGCAATGATATTGACGATCGCCCCGCCATTGGCCTCCATCCAGCGATTGTAGACCTCGCGCATGAAAATGAACCCGCCGGTCAAATTGCTGCGCACGACCGCCTCGAAACCCTTGGTCGAGATCGTCTTCAATGGCGCGCGATATTGGCCGCCGGCATTGTTGACCAGCCCGTCGATGCGGCCATAGGTGCCAAGCACGGCGTCAATCGCGGCGATCACCATCGTCTCGTCGCGGATATCGCAAACCTGCGCAAGAACCCGGCCGCCGTCTTCCTCGATCTCCGCCTTCACTTCCGCGAGTTTTTCAGGGGTGCGACCAAGGATAGCGACGTTGGCGCCGAGCGCCACCAGTTCGTGTGCGGTGCAACGACCGATGCCACTGCCGCCGCCGGTAACAATGATCGTCTGGCCTTTGAAGAGATCCGGCCTGAAAATCGACTGATATGGCATCGTATTCTCCGAACTGGTCGTACCGACCGGCGCCAGGCGAGCATTGAATAATTAGTACACTACATTATGATATGATGTATTCTCTTTCGCAAGCGAGCATTTGGAACTGAACGGGACCAGCGGTTTCAAGCCACAACGCGACGATATGGCTATCGGCGCATGACCGTGACATCCTGCCGGCGCGACGATGGCCGGTGCCCGAAGGGAAGCGCACGACATGGACAAGTTCACGACTATCACCGTCGAACAGCGTGACGCCGTCGAAATCCTCTCCCTCAATCGGCCGGATGCCCTCAATGCGGTGACGCCGGCGATGGCCGACGAGCTGACCGCCTATTTTTCGGAACTCCATGATCGCCTGACGACGCGTATCGTCATCTTCCGAGGCAATGGACGGGCGTTTTGCGCCGGAGCCGAACTCGGTTCGGATGCGTTCGCAGCTCCCGGCCCCGGGCGCCCGCAGCGGCAGCTCGACATGCAGCAGCGCTACTCACGGATCATCCGGCTGATGCGAAGCTGCCCGCAACCGATCGTGGCACTGGTTCAGGGTGCGGCCTGCGGCGCCGGGTTTTCCCTGCTGCTGGCCTCCGATGTTCGCTTTGCCACGTCGGCGGCGCGGATGAACGCCGCCTACATACGTGTCGGCGTCGGCGGCTGTGACATGGGATCCGGCTATCTGTTGCCGCGACTGATAGGCCTCTCCGTGGCGTCGGAATTGTTGCTGACCGGGCGGTTTCTCGAAGCGGACCGGGCCAAGGCCGTGGGGCTGGTCAGCGATGTCGTCGCCGACGACAAGTTGCTCGAGACCGGCCTCGCCTTTGCCGCCGAAATGGCCCGCGCCTCGCCGATGGGTTTGCGCCTGACCAAGCAAACCCTCAACGCGCTGATCGACGCGCCCGGCATCGATGCCGCGCTGATGATCGAAGATCGTCAGCAGGTGATGCTGCTTGAGACCGGCGACCACCAGGAGGCTGTCGCGGCATTCCGGGAGCGGCGGGACCCGATCTATTCCGATCGATAGAGCCCGCGCCTACTTTCCCGTAAATTTCGGTTTGCGCTTCTCACGGAAGGCTTTTATGCCCTCCTGCGCATCCGCGGTTCGCGAGATGGCCGCGAGGGTCTGTGCCTCCTCTTCCAACTGACTTTCGATCGAACGGTTGGGCGTCTGCAGGAACAGGCGCTTGATCCCGCCATAGGCTTCGGTGGGACCGGATGCCAACTCGCGCGCGATCTTTTCGGCCTCGGCAATGACCGCATCGTCGTTGACGACATAGTCGACCAATCCAGCCGCCAGCGCGGCGTCGGCGTCCATCGTTTCCGCCAGCAGGAAAAAACGCCGGGCGCGGGCGACCCCGATTCGGCGCGTCACTGTCGTTGTCGAGCCGCTATCGGGCGTGAAACCGATCCTGGCAAACGCGGACGAGACTCGCGCCGACTTCGCCAGCACCACCAGATCGCCTGCGGCCATCAGCGAGACGCTGCCGCCTGCCACATTGCCTTGCACGGCCACGACCACGGGCGCGCGCATCCGGACCATTCGGACGATGGCGGTATGCAGATCCGCCGTCCACGCCTTGATCGTCACGGGCAGCGCGGCGCCACGCGACGCCAGTGCCGCAAGATCGCCGCCAACGCTGAACAACCTTCCGCGTGCGGAAATCAGCACCGACCGGACATCGTCGCGCTCGCTCAATTCGGCCATGCAAAGGCTGAACTCGCGGCAAAAGTCGCCGTCGATCGGATTGCCGCGGTCGGGCTGGTTGAGAACGATGTGCGCCAGCCCGCCATCGACCGTGCATTCGAAGCTCGTTGGTGCGGTCGCCAGACCCATTGTGTTTCTCCCAGGCAGCTCAGGCTTATCGACGTCAGGCCGACCGGCCTTCCTTTTCCTTACGCGTGGAGGCTTGAATGGCCTCCCGCGCCCGCTGCCAGTCTTCCGGCGAAAGCTTCGAAAGCCCCGCGAACGTACTCGGCGCTGCCAGATGATGTCCGCCATCGATACTGATGGTGTCGCCGGTGATGTAGCTGCACCCATCCGAAATCAGAAAGATCATCAGGTTACGCAGTTCATCCATCTTGCCGAACCGGCGCAGAGGAACTTCATCCGCCTGCGTCGCACCGACGCCAGTCTCCACCAGCGGATTGAGCTTGTCCCAGGCGTTTTCGGTCGGAAACGGACCGGGTGCCACCGCGTTGACGCGAATGCCTTTCGGCCCCCATTCGACCGCGAGCGACATCGTCATCGCATGGACCGCGGCCTTGGCCATCGCGGCCGGCACCACATAGGCCGATCCGGTCCAGACCCAGGTCACCAGATTGCTGATGATCACGCCGGGAAGCCCCGCGGCAATCCAGCGCTTGCCGCATCCCTGCGCCGCGTAGAACGAGCCATCCATGATGGTCGACCTGATCGCCTCATAGCCACGCGGCGACAACGTCTCGGTCGGTGCCAGGAAATTGGCGCCGGCGTTGTTCACCAGGCCGGTGAGAGGTCCGGTGTTCCAGATATCCGCCATCATCTTTTCGATGCTGTCGGGGTCGCGAACGTTGGCGACCAGTGCGTCGGCCTGCCCTCCCGATCTCGTGCGGATCTCACCGACGGCCTGCTCCAGAATTTCCGGCCGGCGGCCGCAAATGAAGACGTGCGCGCCATGCGCGGCAAAGCCCATGGAAATCTCCTTGCCGAGCCCCGTGCCGCCGCCGGTCACGAGGATGCGCTTTCCCTTGAGGAGGTCCCGGTCGAACATGAAAGCGCAATCCTGCCAATCGATTCGTTGCTGCACGGCCCAAACTGGGGCGCCCGGGGAAATTAATACACTAATGTACTTGATCTGTAAATCGCACGCGCGCCCGGCTTCAATGATGAGGCGCATTGAATCCGAGCCTGAACCAGCTAATTTAAGCTTGTTTTGGCGGTTGCCGCGCCGAAAGAAGCGCGGCAACTGGTTTGCAGCAAGTTCATTCTTTTAAAAATACGCTTGTGTATGGTATGAGTCGAAACATCCAAATCGACAGGTCGTCGATATCAGGATATTTCCGAGGAATGAATTGACATGGTCGACCTGCCCGACTGGGATCTCCGACTAGGCTACCTCATCCACGACGTGTCCCGGCTACGCCGCATGATGTTCGACCGCGCCCTCGCTCCGCTTGGCATCACGCGATCGCAGTGGTGGGTGCTTGCATTCATTTCGCGCAAGGATGGACTTCCGCAAACCCAGCTCGCCAATGAACTCGACGTCGGCAAGGTCGGTGTGGGAGCATTGATCGATCGTCTGGAATCTTCCGGCTTCGTGCTTCGGCAGGCAGATCCGGTCGACCGCCGCGTCAAGCGCGTCTTTGTCACCAAGCAGGCCCGCGGCTTCCTGGAAAAGCTCCGCAAGGAGACTGACAAGTTCAATGCCCAGATAGCCCACGGGATTGACCGGAAGGCATTGGAGGCGACGTCGGACGCATTGCTGGCGATGAAGCGCAATCTGCTTGCGATGTCGGATGGCAACAAGCTGCCCGATAACAGCGAAGAGGCTGACGTCGGCAAGCGGAGCAAACCTCGCAAGGGGAAGAAGGCGGCGTAGGCGTCTCCGCCCTACTTGTTGAGCAGGCCGCATCGGTCGCTGGATGCACCATCTCGCAAACGGCTACTCTCTGGTTTCCCCATCGATGACGTCGCCGAACAGCTGCCAGTTGGTGCCCTCGAAGCGCATCAACTGCCATTGCTTGACCGGCGCGAAATCAGTCGGCGACGTGCTCACCTTGATCCCGGGCAACAGCATACCGAGTTCGACGTTGTTGAGGCTGGCCGCTTGTTTCATCACATTCTCGCGCGTGAGATCGTCGCCGCATTGCTTGAGGACATGCACCAGCAACTCGGCTGTGTTATATCCATTGACGATCAAGGTATCGCTGCGATTGGCCTCGGGATAATATTTGTCGAGAAAGGTATTGAGCTCCTTGAGGCCGGCATCGTCCTTCCACTTGGGATCGTTGGGATCCTTGAAGTAGGCCGCCGAGATGATTCCTTGTGCGTTCTCGAACCCGGCCGGCTTGATGACGCTGCCGATTGAGGCAGAGACGTAGCTCATGAGGTGGAGCGGCTTCCAGCCGAGTTCCGCGACTTTCTTGATCGCCTGGGCGGCAAACTTTGGTGTGGCCACGTCGAACAGCACGTCGGCACCGGTCGCCTTCAGCTTGACGATGTGGGAATCGATGCTCGGCTCCAGAACGTCAAAGGCTTCCTCGGCGACAATCATCGATACGGCCTTGTCGCCCAGGCCTTCCTTCATGCCCTTGAGGTAATCCTTCCCGAAGTCATCGTTCTGAAACAGGATGGCAATCTTTGCGCCTGGTTTCTCCTTCAGAAGATATTTCGCATAGGTGCGGCCTTCATTCTGGTAGCTCGGGGTGAATCCCATCGTCCATGGAAAATTCGTCGGGTCGTTCCACTTCGCCGCCCCACTTGAGACGAATAGCTGCGGCACCTTCTTGGCGTTCAGATATTTCTGGACCGCGGAATTCGTCGCCGTACCCAGCGCGTTGAAGACGAAGAGAACTTCGTCGCTTTCAACCAGCTTCCGCGTCTGTTCGACGGTCTTCGGCGGCGAGTAGGCGTCGTCGTACGAAACAAACCTGATCTTGCGGCCATTGACACCGCCTTCGGCGTTGATCTTCCGCAGATAGGCTTCGCCGGCTTTTGCCACCATGCTGAAGGCCGATGCCGGGCCGCTATAGGGAGAGGTATTTCCGATCTTGATTTCGCCGTCGGTAACGCCAGGGCCATATTTTTTATCGCTGGCGGATGCCTGACCGGCGAGAGTAAGGAGTGCGGCCGCGATGGCGAACCCTCTCTCAATGATCATGATTTCCTCCCGTTATTCTACAATTTCTGCGGTCGGTTGCCTTCAGGATCCGCCGGGCCGGGTCATCGCCGCCGACCGTCGCAGTAGATAGTACACAAACGTACTATCTGCTACATGTCAAATTGCCCAGAAGCCTTGCAAAAAACGCTTGCTGAAAATCAGAGGCAGCGCCGTATTCTCAAGCTGAGCGCCGCTTATTTCTTTTCAATCTTCGCGGTCTCGACGATCTCGGCCCAGCGCCTGGTATCCGTTTCCTGAAAAGCTCCCAATTCCTGCGGTGTCGACGGAAATGGCGTCGCGCCTACCGTCGTCAGATAGCTCTTTGCCTCGGCGCTGTTGACGAATTCGGTGACCAGGCTGTTGAGCCTGGTGACGATTTCGGGTGGTGTGTTGGCCCGGACGAATACGCCAACCCAGGCATTCAGTTCGTAGCCCGGCAATCCGCTTTCCGCGATGGTTGGAAGACCAGGCATCGTCTCGATGCGTTTCGAACTCGTCACGGCCAGCGCCCGCAGCTTGCCGTCCTGGACAAGCCCCTGCGCACTCGCGGGATCGGCGAAGACGCAATCGATCTGTCCGCCCATCAAATCCGTCAAGGCCTGCGGCATGCCGCGATACGGCACATGTTGCAGCTCGATTCCCTCGCGGAACCTGAACAGCTCGGCCGCTCCCCGGCTGGACGTGTTGCCGCTACCGAAGGACAAGGGCTTCCGCCGCTGCTTCGCCAGTTCGACGAATTCAGCGACGCTTGTGGCCGGAAAGTCCGACTTCACCGTCAGCATCATCGGTATCGTCATGATGCCGGCGACCGGCGCGAAGTCCGCCTTGGGATCGTAGGGCAATGAATTGAACAGGCTGATATTCGCAGCCTGGGTCGAATTCGTGGTCACAAACGCCGTGTAGCCGTCCGGCTCCGCCTTCAGAACGGCGAGTGCGGCAAGATTGCCGTCCGCGCCCGGCTTGTTTTCAACGCTAACGGAGACGTTGGTCGCAACGCGAATGCTTTCGGCCAGATGCCGTGTGACGCCGTCGGTGGCGCTGCCGGGCGGAAATGGCACGATCAACGTCAGCCGCTGGGATGGATAAGGCTCGGCGGACGCAGCAGAAACGGCGACGGCCAGAACGAAGAGGACGGCTGGGATGATCCGGGTAACTTTCAATTCGGTCTCCTCCCCTTATGTTGCCAATTGGATGGCAGACGGATCAAAACTGCGCCCTTGCCCGATATCGTACACATACGTACTATCTTCGAGTACGAATGCAATAGCATCGATGATCGATCGGGACGCCCGCACATCCAATTCTCCGCTATGTCTTAGATGGAACCATTGGCCATGAACAACAATCGCAATCGTCAGGTCATTCTGAAATCGCGGCCGGCTGATATTCCCCAGGCCGACAATTTCGAGATCATCGAGTCCGGTATTTCCGAACCACGCGACGGCGAGATACTGGTGCACAATATCTATCTCTCGGTGGAACCGGCCATGCGCGGCTGGGTCAGCAGCGTGGCCAATTATTCGGAACCGGTACGCACCGGCGAAGTGATGCGCTCATTCGCCGCCGGTGAGGTGCTGCTCTCGGCCCATCCCGACTTCAAGCCGGGCGACAAGGTGATGGGTATGTTCGGTTGGCAGGAATTCGCGACTGTCGGGCCCGCCGCTGTCACGCGAAAGATAGGGGAAGACGACCTCCCGCTTTCGCTCTCGCTCGGCGTCACCGGCCTCAACGGGGTCACCGCCTATTTTGGGCTGCTGGACGTCGGGCTTCCGCGCCCCGGCGATACCGTGGTGGTATCGACTGCGGCCGGTGCGGTCGGCTCGGCGGTCGGCCAGATCGCGAAGATTTCCGGCTGCCGAACGGTCGGAATAGCCGGCGGGCCAGCCAAGGTTGTCCAGTGCCGCGAGTTGTTCGGTTATGATGCCGCAATCGACTACAAGAGCGACGATATCGAATCCGCCCTCGCTGCGGCCTGCCCCAAGGGTGTCGATGTCTATTTCGACAATACCGGCGGTGCGATCAGCGATGTCGTTCTGCGCCATCTTGCCGTCGGCGCCCGGGTGGTCATTTGCGGAACCGCTTCGGTCTCGAGCTGGAATCCCTGGCCCAGCGGACCACGCGCCGAGCGTCACCTGCTGGTCAAGCGCGCACGCATGCAGGGCTTCGTTATCTTCGACTATGCACACCAGTTCGAAGTAGCCATCACGCGACTTGCGCAATGGCTTCGCGAGGGCCGGTTGCGGTATTCCGAAGACGTGCTCGAGGGTATCGAACAGGCGCCGGGAGCAATCGCCAGCCTCTATCGCGGCGAGAATACCGGCAAACGATTGATCAAAATTCGATGATCGCTAGCAGGAAAAATCTTCAGAATTCATTTTCGCCGATGACGCTCCCGGGCAGCATGCCCGCTACTTCGCCGCCGCCGAAGTTTCGGATTCGTCAATGAGCTTCCAGGAACTTCCCTCGAACTTCGCCATGCGCAGTGATTGGTACGGCGCATAATCTTCCGGCGTCGTATTGAGCTGAATTCCCGGCAGCATCATCTTGTAATGCTGACCTCTCATGCTCGTTGCCTGCTTCAGGAGATTCTCCCGCGTCAGGTCGTCCCCGCATTGCTTCAACGCATGCGCGATGCCTTGCGCGATAATGTATCCGGACAGCGCAACGAAATCGCCGGGATTGTCGTTCGGCACCCACTTCTTCATGAACTCGACATATTCCTTCACCTCGGGATCGTTGGCCCATGCCGGATCGCCGGCCTGCTTGGTGAACTGCGTCGTGATGATGCCTTGTGCGTTTTCGAAGCCGGCCGGCTCCAACACCGTCTTGACCGAATTGGTCGGGCTAGCAAGGAACTGCAAGGGTGCCCAATTCGACTCCTTCACCTTGCGTAGCCCTTGCGCGGTGAACTTCGGCGTCGAGAAATACAGCAGGACGTCGGCACCGGAGTCCTTCAGCCGGACGATCTGCGAGTCGATCGTCGGCTCGGTAATCTCGTATGCGACTTCGGCCACGACCTTGATCTTGTCGCCTAGTACGGATTTCAACCCGACCAGGAAATCCTTGCCATAGTCGTCATTCTGATAGAGCACGCCGACTTTAGCGCCCGGCTTGTGCTTGAGGATGTACTGCCCGAACGTTTTCCCCTCCATCTCGAAGCCCGGATACATCGGCACGCTCCAGGGGAAGTTCTGCGGGTCGGCGAATCGCCGGCCCCCAGCAGAAATGAAGATGTGCGGTACCTTGGCGCTGTTCAGGTACTTCTGGATCGCGACATTCGGTGTGGTGCCGACGGTGCCGACATCGGCCAGCACCCCATCGTCCTCGACCAGCTTCCGGGTCTGTTCGATCGCCTTCGGCGGACTGAAAGCGTTGTCGAGCGAGATCAGGTTGATCTTGCGGCCGTTGATGCCGCCGGCCTCGTTGATCATCTGGAAATACCCTGCCATCAAGCGGCCGTAACTCGAGAACGCCGACGCCGGCCCGCTATAGGGTACGGTCTGGCCGAGCTTGATCTCGGTGTCACTGACGCCGGGTCCGTATTTCATCTCGGCAGCCGAAATACCGCCCATTGATCCAAGGGTTATCGCGGCGACAGCGGTCAGCAATCCAAACTTGCGGATCATGTTTCACTTCCCCGTTTCGTCCATTTGAGCGGATCAATATATTTCGTACACTAGCATACGATTTGTCAGCTTACAATTGGCCTTGCGGCTTCTTTTTGTCACACGCGCCGGTCGGAATGCCTCAGTCACGAGCCGAACATTCCCGCTCAATGCACGGCTTCGATCCACGCGAAGGGGACGTACATCCGCAACCGTTCTCATTCCGAAATGATGTTGAGGTCCTCCAGCGAGATCATCTCACCCATGCCGACCCACTGCTTGCCGTTGAACTGCGCGAGCTGCATATTGTGGAACGCGTCGTAGTTGTCGGGAGAGTTGTAGATTTTCACACCGTTTAGAATGAGCGGCGGCCTGTAATCCCTGAGGTTCGTAGCCTGCTTGAGCAGGTTCTCGCGCGTCAAGTTGTCCCCGCACAGCTTCAGCACGTGCTCGATGGCCGCAGCATTGTTATAACCGGGCACCGCGGTGGCGTCTTCCAGGTTCAATCGTGGCATGTATTTTTGCACGAAAGCCTTGTACTCCTTGATGCCATCGTCGCCAGCCTCCGCCGGATCGGTAACATCCTTTTCCCAGCGTGCAGTGATCAAACCCTTTGCATTCTCGAGGCCGGCGGGCACCAATGTCGCGCCCACCGAAGCCGAATTCGAGTTGATGATGAAGGTCGGCTGCCAGCCAAGGCTCGCAGCCTTCCGGATGGCTTGCGCGGCGAATTTCGACGCGCTTAGCTGAACGAAGACATCGGCGCCGCTCGCCTTGCATTCGACGACCTGGCTTTCGACCGTCGGCTCGGTCATCTCATGGCTGATTTCCTTCACGATCATCTCCGAGGAACGCGCGCCCAGCCCGAGCTTCAACCCGCGCAGGAAATCACGGCCGAGATCGTCATTGACATACTGAACCGCGATCTTTCCGTTCGGCTTCGCCTTCAGAAGATACCTGCCGAACACCGCGCCCTGCGCGACATAGGAAGGATAGAACGGGACGATCCAGCGGAAGCCCTTGGGGTCGTTGAATCGCACGGCGCCGGAGGTGAGAAACAGGCTCGGAACACCCTTCGAATTGAGATATTTGGACACGGCCGCGTTGGGCGGCGTGCCCAGGAAACCGGCGATGGCGAACACTTCATCGGATTCCACAAGCTTGCGGGTTTGCTCGACGGCCTTTGGTGGACTGAACGCGTTATCGAGCGAGATCAGATTGACCTTGCGGCCATTGATCCCGCCGCGATCGTTGACCATTTCGAAATAGGCGGTTTGAGCCTGTCCATAAACACCGTAAGCCGAAGCTGGACCGCTATAGGGCGAGGTCGTACCCAGCTTGATCTCGGTATCGGTGACACCGACATCGTAGTTCTTGGCGGCGAACGACCTTCCTGGGTAACCCAGCGCGAACGCAGCGGTACCGATGCTCGCTAGTGCCGAGCGACGCGTAATTATCCTCATGGCCGCCCCTCCCGTTTGGTCGACGTCACTCGTTGGACCGAGCTTGAATGTTGGCCCTGATCGGGGCTAAGCGCGCGCCGAAGACAGGACGGCGCTCACTCCAGGCATATCGTCGCTTCGGCATGGACCGACGGCAGCAACGCACTGTCGATTTCCGCAAAATCGCGATCGGTCAGTTCGATCGGCGCCGAGAATGTCAGAGCATCCATGTGGCCGTTGAGAACGGTCGGATACCGCCATTCCGCCTTCGCGACCGTACGCGCGCCGATCCGAAACTCGACCGCCAGCGGCTGCGGCTTGCTGGAGCCCTGGCCGCTCTGATAGCCATCGCCGATGCAGTAGATTTCGAACTGGAAAGTCCGTGGACCGCGACGCTGGATCGCGATTTCGATATCCAGCAGGCCGAAGAGCGGATCGGCCTTAACGCCGTCCTGATAGAAATAGACGAAGGCTATCCTGCCGTACTTGCTGTCACCACGGCTCGCATCCGACGGCACCTGCGCGTCGCTGCGGCCCGGCGTCCGCGGCGGCATCGGACCGAGCAGGCACATCTGCGGAAGCGACCGGCACTCAACCACCTGCACGAGCCCCCTGCGTTGACAAGGAGTTTGCGGCTCCCGCGCGATCCAGTTTCTTCACGTCATGCTTGCGGCCCAGGAAGGCGAGCGCATTGTCGGCCAGAACGGCTTCGCTACCCAACGCGCGCGTCGCAAAGGCACCCGGTTGTTTCTGCCTGATCGCAAAGGGATAGTCGGATCCGACAACGATGTGTTCGACGCCGACCGCATCGGCAAGGAAAGCCAGCGATGCCGGATCGTAGAGGATCGTGTCAAACCAGAATTGACGGGCGATCTTCGACGGCGGTTGCGTCATCTGACCTTTCAGGCCGAGGGACCATCCGTAGTCCATTCGCGGCAAGATCCAGGACAGCGCGCCGCCGCCATGGCTGAGCAGGATTCGCAGCCGCGGAAATCGCTCGGTGGTTCCGGCGGCGAGCAGCGACACCGACGCGAGCGCGGTCTCCAACGGAAAGACCGCCGTCGCCGCAAACTCGGGGCTCGCTCCGATCCGCTCCATCCCGGCCGGGTGCAGCGGATGCACGAAAATCCCGAGATTCAGCGCTTCCGCGGCCTCATAGAGCGGAAACAGGGTTTCGCTCCCCAGTGCTACCCCGTTGATGTGTGTGCCGATCTCGATCCCGGCAAAACCGAGTGACTTGACCTTCTGCAACTGGCGCACGGCGCGCGCGACATCCTGCACGCAGATCATCCCGATACCCGCGAAGTTTTGCGGAGCCTCGGCGATCATTGCGGCGATTTGCTCGTTCATGACATCGGAAAGGAACTCCGCGTCATCGGGCGGCAGCCAGTGCGAAAGCAATTCCGGCATCGGCGACAGCACCTGCATATCGGTGCCATCTTCGACCATGTCGGCAAGGCGCTTGTCGACGTCCCAGGAGCGCGCATCGATTTTACGGAACACCTTGCTGTCGATCATCACCGCGGCGGTGCCGCCTGCCGATAGCTCGACGCTTGGCCACAGCCGGTCCCGCTTGGGATCGGCAGCCAGCCGCGACGGCACAACATGGGTGTGAATATCAATCACCGCGCCCACCGCGTCTCTCCCTGTCGCTCTTTGCGAGCTTATGCGCCGACCGTTCGATCGGCAGTTTTTACTTTACAAACAGGATTGATTGTTTCTAACTTGGTGTCAAGACGCAAAAGCGTCACGATGGCTGCCCGGGTTTGGCCAGCCGCAAGGGAGCGAACGCGGTGAACCTCTTGAAGACGCGCGTCGTGATCGTTGGAGCCGGACAGGAAGGTCGCGGGGCCGAAGCCTTGCGGGCGGCAGGCCACGTAGCGGCGTCGCCGTCCACGACATGGCCGTTCCGTGCCGTCTCGTCCCCTCCCGAAAAACGGTTTACCGGACCGACCTTGAAAACCCTGATTTTGAATTGAAGCGATCGCTTGCCTCATAGAAAGGACACCCCATGAACGCGGACAACGCCCACCCGGCACTGCTCGTGGATCCCGCCCAACGGATATTCAAGGTCGCGCGCCGCAACTTCGTCGATCATGAAATCTATCAGGCGGAGAAAGAAAAGATCTTCGACCGGTCCTGGCTCTATCTCGGCCACTCCTCTGAATTGCCGAAACCCGGCGACTACATCACCCGCGCGGTTGCGGGCCGCAGCATTCTATTCACGCGTGACGCAAAGGGTCGGCTTCGCGCCTTGATGAATACCTGCCCGCATCGAGGCGCCCAGGTCTGTCGCGAGCGCAAGGGTAACGCCAAATCGTTCCAGTGCTTCTACCATGGTTGGGTTTTCAGTGCCGACGGAAAGCTGCGAGGCCAACCGGGCGAAGAATCCTATCCCGAAGACTTCAAAAGCCGCGAGACTTCGAACATGCGGGCCGTTCCCCGCTACGAAAGCTATCGCGACTTCAATTTCGTTTCTTTCGATCCGAACATCGTTCCGCTCGAACAATACCTTGGCAACGCCAAAGAGTATCTCGACGTCATCTGCGATCAGACCGACGCCGGCATGTCGATCGTTGCGGGCAGCCAGGAATATTCGATCCGCGCCAACTGGAAGCTGCTGACCGAGAATAGCATCGACGGCTACCATGCGATGACGACGCATGCGAGTTACTTTGACATTCTGATGAATTCGACTGACAACATGAGCGCGGGCACGGGTGGCGGCTTCGGCTACGACCTCGGCAACGGGCATGCAGTACTGGAATATTCCGCACCTTGGGGTCGACCGGTCGCACAGTGGATCCCGGGCTGGGGCGAAGCCGGCAAAACGGAAATCGCCCGACAGTACGACAAGCTGATCCAGCTCTACGGCAAGGACCGGGCTGACAGGATCGCGCTGAAGAACCGCAATCTGTTCATTTTCCCGAACCTCGTCGTCAACGACATCATGGCCCTGACGGTGCGGACCTACTTCCCGATGGCGCCCGACTACATGGTCATCAACGCCTGGGCGTTGGCGCCGAACGACGAAACGGCGTGGGCGCGCAAATACCGGCTCAATAACTTCCTCGAGTTCCTGGGCCCCGGTGGATTTGCGACGCCGGACGATGCCGAAGCACTCGAACATTGCCAGCGCGGCTTCAAGAATTCGAAGGAAGCCATGTGGAACGACATCTCGAAGGGCATGGGCAAGGACAAGCCTTCGCACAACGACGAACTGCAGATGCGCGCATTCTGGACCCAGTGGAACAGGCAGATGTTCCCGACGCCAATCCCCAGCATCAAGGGCGTTGCAGCCTGAGGAGACCGCCATGCATTCCGTAAGCCGCTCCGACGTTGAAGACTTTCTGTTCGCCGAAGCCGACCTGCTCGACCAGTGGCGCCTGCCCGAGTGGCTGACCCTGTTCACCGACGACGCCAAATACGAGGTGCCCTGCACCGATCTGCCGCCCGATGCGTCGCCGGACACCAACCTGTTTTATATCGCCGATGACCGTGTGCGGCTCGGCGAACGGGTGAAGCGGTTGATGAAGCGCACCGCGCACGCGGAATTTCCACACTCGAAGACCAGCCGGATGGTCGGCAACGTACGGATCCACGCCCGAAGCGATGAGGAAATGGAGGTCAGTTGCGTGTTCCAGACGCTGCGGACCAAGGACGGCACGACCGATCTCTATTTCGGGAAAAGCAATTACCGGCTGACGACCAATGGTGACGGCCTGCGCATCAGGGAAAAGCGCTGCCTGCTCGGCAGCGAAGGGCTGCGTCCGCACGGCCGCATCAGCATCGTGCTCTAGAGGAAGATGGTTGCCAGATGGACTCCCGTTTTACCGACCAGGTTGTTGTCGTCACCGGCGCCGCAAGCGGAATTGGCGTCGTCATTGCGAAGCATTTTGCCGATGCCGGCGCGCGCCTCGTGCTGTCGGATATTGACGAAAAGCGTCTCAACCTGGTCGCCGAGGATATCGCTGCTTCAGGACGCGACAAGCCGACCGTCAGGGCCGGCGACCTTTCGCGGGAGGATGTCGCCGGCGGCGTTATCAAATCTGCCGTCGAAACCTACGGCACGCTCGATGTGCTGGTGAACAATGCCGGTGGCGGCATCATCAAACCATTCCTCGATCATACCCCCGACACCCTGCGCACGACCATCGATCGCAATCTGTGGACCACGCTATGGTGCACCTGGCATGCCGTTCCCATCATGAAAGCCAAGGGATATGGCCGGATCGTGAATATCGGCGCCGACTCGGTCCGGAACGGACTTTGGGATCATGCCGCCTACAATGCCGCCAAGGGCGGCGTGCACGCCATGGCCACCGGACTGGCCCGGGAATTCGCCAGGGACGGCATCACCGTCAACGTCGTGGCGCCCTGCATCGTCAATACGCCCCAGGTGCAGAAGGCCACCCTGATGTCGCCCCAAGCCCTGCAACGTTTCGTCGATGTGGTGCCGATGGGACGGGCCGGCGAGATGGATGAAGTGGCATCGATGGTCTGCTATCTGGCGTCAAAAGAGGCGTCGTTCGTCACCGGGCAGGTCATCAGTGTCAACGGCGGCAGCACAATGTTATGACCGACACCATGACCGAAACCGTCCTGATCGGCGTAGTCGCGGATTTTCCCAGCGGTGAAATTCGACCCGCATCGATGCCGGACGGCAGCACGGTCGCGCTCAAAACCTTCGTCATCAAAGCTATTGAAGAAAGCGTCCATGTCGAATTCTAAAGAACCGAAACCGACCACCCGGCACAGTCCTGGAACACTGCAAGCCCCTGCCCCGCGGCAAAAGCTGCGGTCGCGCCGAGACTCTTCCGCCGAGCCAAAATATGCGACGCGGCGGACCCAGGCGGAGCGCAGCGAAACCACGCGTAAGCAATTGCTGGAAGCCGCGGCCAAGCTCATCCGCCAGAAAGGATTCGGCGGTTTGCGAACGATCGAGGTGGCGAGCGTGGCCGGCGTTTCCCGCGGCGCGCTGATGCATCATTTCCCGAGCAAGCATGCCCTGGTGGTGGCGGTGCTGACCTATGTCAACGAAGTCACCTTTACCCAGAGTACGCGGCGGGCCCAACTGGCCCGAACCAGCGGCGATCCCATCGAAGAGATCATCAAGGATGCGCAGGACTTCTTCCTGGGCGACTATTTCTTCATCGAATTGGCCATCGCGATGAGCGACGAGAGCACGCGCCGCCTCAGGCATGAAACGCACCAGTTCACGCGCCAAACGCGCTTCTCTATTGAAGCTGCGTGGCTGGATACATTGATATCCTCAGGCATTCCGAAGCAACTGGCCAGTGACGTTCTTGCGCTGACGTTGAGTGCCGTGCGCGGATTTTCGGTCCGTATGCTCCTCGAGAACGATCCGGAGCAGTTCACGCGACTGATGAATGTTTGGCGTGACATCATCCATCAACACCTGGCGATGGCAATACCGGGTAAGCCTCGCCAGCGGGGCCGAAAATCATGACCGCGGAACAATCATCGTCGCGCATTCCGGCCATCCAGCTTTGCTATGTAAGACTTGCGGTTGCCCAGCCGCAAGTCGCGGCCACCTTCGCAACCGAGATCCTCGGTCTCCAGCACGTTCCCAACGAGCTCGAACCGTTTCTGTTTCGCTCCGATGAACGCTACCACACGCTGTGTCTCGCTGCCCGAACGGACAGGCCGAGTATCGGCATCGAGATTTCCGGCGAGCCGGAACTCGAGCGCGCGGCGAACGATCTCGCCATCAGCGGTTTCCTCGCGCGCGAAGCGACGGTCGAAGAATGTGCCCAGCGCTTCGTTCGCCGGGCGCTGATCGTCGAGGACGCCACCGGCAATACGATCGATCTGGTGTTGCGGCCCGCCATGAGCGGCCGACGTTATTTCCCGAGCCGCGACGCCGGAATCTCCGGATTGCAAAGCGTCGGGCTTCGCAGCCGCGCGATCAAGGACGATCTCAAGCTATGGACGGCGATCCTGGGCGCGAGGGTGACCGACCGCGTCGGCGACGTCACCTATCTCGCGATCGACCAAAAGCACCATCGCGTGGCGCTTTACCCTTCGGACAAAGCCGGTCTGGTCTACGTCTGCTATGGCGTCGAAAGTATGGATGCCGTGATGCAGAACAAGTATTTCGTCCAGGAACGGCAGATCAAGATCGTGCACGGACCAGGTCGCGAACCGGCCTCAGGCCAGATCTTCCTCCGGTTTGCCGGACCGGAGGGCTACGTCTTCTCCTACGGCTACGGCCTGAAGGACATCGACGCGGGTCATCGCCCCCGGCAATTCACGGCGGAAGCCTCCTCTCTGTGCGAGTGGGGCAGCGAATGCGTCGATATGGCCGAATTGCAATTCGCGCCGGCCAGTTGAACCGTCTCTACACAGGAGAGCATGATGATCGAGCTTAAGGACCTTTCATATGTGAGGCTCGGCGCTTCCAACCTCGAAGAGGCCGGGAGTTTTGCAACCAAATGCCTGGGCCTGCAGGTCGGCGAGCAGTCCGGGAAAGCCCTTTATCTCCGGTCGGATGATCGAGCCCACACGCTTTGCTATTTTGAAGGCGATCCGACCGATCAGACCGTCGGGTTCGAAGTGGAGGACGAGAGCAAGCTCAATGCCGCCGCGGCAACGCTGGACCAGTTGGGCCATCCGGTGCATGCCGGCACGCCAACCGAGTGCGCCTTGCGCAAGGTGAAGGCGTTCATCGGATTCAAGGATCCCACCGGCAATCAGATCGAACTGGCGGTCCGGCCGGAACGCAGCGGCAAGCGCTACTTCGCGTCGAGAGATGCGGGAATAACCGGTTTCAGCCATGTCGGCCTCAGCACGACCAATCCTGCCCGGGACGAACAGTTCTGGACCCAGGTTTGCAACGCACGCGTCAGCGATCGGATCGGAGACATCGCGCTGATGCGCGTCAACGCCATCCATCACACCATCGCGCTGGCGCCGGGACGTAGCCCCGGCATTCATCACGTCAACCACCAGGTTGAGAGCAACGATGACGTGCTGCGCTCTTACTATCATCTGTCCGGCCAGCGAGTCCCGATCGTCTTTGGCCCTGGTCGGCATCCAACCTCCGGCGCGCGCTTCCTCTATTTCAAAGGGCCGGACGGCATGGTTTTCGAATATTCCGTCGGCGTCGACGAGATCGAGGACGAGGCCACACACCGGCCACGGCAATTCGGCTTCGAGCCAAGCAGTCTCTGCATGTGGGGCTCCAGGTCTGCTGGCGTGCTTCCACCAAACTCTTGAGACGTCAATCACACAAATCATCCGCCAAAAGACGCGGAGCAGGTCAGGGCGGAAAACATGGATCTGGGATTGAAGGGCCGCACGGCTATCGTGTGCGCGGCAAGTCAGGGGCTTAGCAAGGCAAGCGCCATGGCCCTCGCGCGCGAGGGAGTACATCTCGTCATCGCGGCTCGACGCCGAGAGGTACTGGAGAGCGCGGCCGACGAGATTTCGTCCGCCACCGGCAACCGCCCCAAAACGGTCGTGGCCGACGTGACGACGAAGGACGGCCGCGATGCCATTCTTGCCGCCTGTCCCGCTCCCGACATTCTCATCAACAATGCCGGTGGGCCACCGCCTGGTGATTTCCGAAAGTTCGAACGCGAAGACTGGATCAAGGCGCTGGATGGCAACATGCTGGCACCGATCGCGCTGATCAAGGCGACGCTCGACGGCATGATGGCGCGCAGGTTCGGACGCATCGTCAATATCACGTCACATGCGGTGAAGGCTCCGGTCGCGATGCTCGCGCTGTCCAACGGGGCTCGTAGCGGCCTGACCGGCTTCATCGCAGGTCTCGCGCGATCCACCGCCGAACACAACGTGACCATCAACAACCTGTTGCCCGGCACCTTTGATACCGACCGCCTGAAGTCGAATCTGGCGGCATTGGCGAAGAATTCCTCGCGCGCCGTTGATAAAGTCACCGAGGAGATCAGAACCGCCAATCCCACCAAACGGTTCGGGCACCCCGACGAATTCGGTGCGACCTGTGCATTCCTGTGCTCGGTGCCGGCCGGCTACATCACCGGACAGAATATCCTGATCGATGGCGGCGCCTATCCCGGCACGTTCTGAGCAATTTTGCGACGCGCCCGACAAGAGCCGTCGGCTGCACTTCAACAGATAGGACAAAGGCATGACAGAGGTCCTGATCGTGGGCGCCGGCCCGGTGGGATTGATGACGGCGCTGGGCCTGGCGCGCGAAGGCGTTTCGGTGACCTTGCTCGAGGCGGAGGATGATATCGTCTACTCGCCGCGTGCTATCTCCTACGCCTGGTCGATATTGCCCGCACTCCAGCTGTTCGGCGTGCTCGACGACATGATTGCTGCCGGCCATATCGTCGATGATCGCTGCTGGCGCATTTTCAAGACCGGCGAGACCATCGTTTACAATCATGATGCGGTTCGCGGCATCACCGACCGGCCGTACAGTCTGACGCTCGGGCAGGACCTGCTTGCCAGGGTCGTGCTGCAGCATCTGCAGCGATATCCGAACGTGCGTATCCACTGGGGCACGAAATTCGCCGGCCTGACACAGACGCCCGGCAAGGTGGTCGTCGCCGCAGAACAGGCCGGCGCTCCGGTCGAGTTCGTGGCGGATTGGGTGGTTGCCGCGGACGGCGGACGGAGCGCTGTGCGTAAAGCCGCGGGACTGACGATGGACGGCTTTACCTGGCCCCAACGCTTCGTAGTGACGAACATCTACTATGACTTCGAACAGTACGGCTGGAATTCCGGCTATCTGGTCGATCCGGTCTACGGAGCCGTCGTCTACAAGATCAACCTCGAAGGTCTGTGGCGGTTCACTTTCGCCGAGCAGACGACGCAGCCGCTCGAAACGGTGATGGATCGAATTCGGCAATTCATCCGGACCGTTCTGCCGGGTGACCAGAAGTACGAACTGGCTCTCCACACCGCCTATAACATGCATCAACGGACCGCCGCCACCTATCGCGTCGGGCGCGTTGTCCTCGCCGGCGACGCCGCGCACCTCACCAACCCGACGAGCGGTTTCGGCTTGATGGGAGGCTTGTACGATGCGTTTGCGCTGAGCGAGGCGCTTGCCGCCGTTGTTCACGGAAGAGCCAGCGACGAGATCCTCGATCGATATTCCGAATTGCGACGAAAAGTCTATCACGAGGTCATCTCGCCAATCTCCAGCGAAAGCCTGCGTTTGGTGTTCAATTCCGGGGACGAGGATCGGCTCGAGAACGACCTGGCGCTGCTCCGGGCTCGAAAAAATGACACCGAAGCGATGCGAAAATTCCTCTCCGCCCCAGCCGCACTTGAGACCCCTTCGCTCGTTTCGGGTCTCACACTGACGCAAAGGGTCGCAGGGTCATGACTGCATTCACAGCCGAAAGGGCCCCTGCATGAAATCCGTTTCCCGTCGATCCGTCGTCGCCCTCGGCGCAACTGCCCTCCTCGCCGGCATCGGCGGCCGGGCCAAGGCTGCCGGAACATACGGTCCCGGCGTCAGCGACACCGAAATCAAGCTCGGTACCACGGCCTACTACAGCGGTCCGGCATCGACGGCCGCAGCCTATGGTCTGGCGCAGGTCGCGTATTTCCAGATGGTCAACGACCGCGGCGGCATCAACGGCCGGCGCGTCAATCTGATATCGCTCGACAACGCGTTCAGCCCGCCAAAAGCACTCGAGCAAACGCGAAAGCTCGTCGAGTCGGACGAGGTCTTTGCGATTGCCGGCTCCCTGGGAACGCCAACCAATGTCGCGATCCAGAAATATCTCAACGGCAAAGGCGTTCCGAACCTGTTCCTGACTTCCGGGGCAGAGCGGTTCAACGATCCCAAGGAGTTTCCCTGGATCGTTCCGTTCTATCCAATCTACGCCGCTCAGGGCGCGTTATTCGCCAGGCATATTTTGCAGGAGCGGCCATCCGCGAGGATCGCCATGCAATATGAGAATGACGACCTGGGCCGCGATTACGTCAAAGGATTAAAGCAGGGCCTCGGTGACAAGGCAGCCATGATCGTGAAGGAGCTGAGCCACGAGTTGTCCGATCCGACGATCGATGCGCAGATCGTGGACTTCAAGGGCGCAGGTGCGGATGTCCTGATCCAGTTCACTCAATCGAAATTCGCCGCTCAAGCGATCCGTGTCGCGGCCGGGCTCAACTGGCACCCGTTGCACATCGTGGCGTCGAATGCCGGTTCGATCGGGACGACATTCATTCCGGCCGGGGCCGAAGCCTCCAAGGGCGTGATCACCGCGACCTGGGAGCGAAATCCGGCGGATCCGACCCAGGCCGAGCACCCCGCCGTCAAGGACTTCAAGACATTCGCCGCGCGTTACATGCCGAACCTCGACCTGAACAATGCCGCGGCGCTGCCAGGCTACAACAATGCCTGGATGATCGAACAGGTGCTAAAGCGCTGCGGCGACGAACTCACCCGGGAAAACCTGTTGAAGCAGGCGACGACCTTGAAGGGCCTGGAGCCGCCGATGTTCATCGACGGGATCGGCGTTTACAACTCGCCGACCGACTATCGCGCGATCCATCACCTGCAACTGACCCGTTTTGACGGCACGACGCTGGCGCCGATCGGCAAACCGGTCCTGCTCGACGACATCAGTTGACGACAACATAAAGGATCTGGTTCGCACCCTCCGTACGGAGAACCAATGGTCCCGAACAGGAGATCGGCGCGACTCGATGCCGTGCTTCGGCATAACTGTTGAGACGTTCACGCCAACCAGCGCTTGCGACGGCGGTAATGTTTGACTGCGCAGTGGTCTGCACGATAGCCGCCGCCGAGGTAAGCGGCATCGAACTCTGGGCAGCAGGCCGGCGCAGATTCCGGTTTGTCGAGCAGATCACGCCGCTTCCGAAACATCGGTCGCCGCTGACACCGCGGGGCGTTCAATTCTTCCTGCTCACGTTGGTTGTCGCCAGATTTTCTTTGATCTCCCGGTGCACACATCGTGCACACGCAGCCTTCTAACTGATTGAAAAACCTAAATTCTCGCTCCAATCCATCATGGGCAAGTTTGAGCTAACTGCAGCAAATAATATCCAAGATGGTCAAATCTGCAATCGTCTGTGAACGCGCTTCAGTGAGTGCCGCGGTCAGGAGCGGACCTTACCTTATTTGTCTTTGTCGGCTACGGATTTGCGCGGAACTCGACCCGCCCGACCTGGCTTGACCTTTGCTTGCGGGCGCTGAGCGCCAAAACGCTTTCGGTTGAAAGGCACGGCGCCGGAGCCCGCAACAATTTCAATGTCTTCGAGTTCCAGCGGATGTCCGCGCGCGGACAGCAAAGTGGGATATTCGATTTGCTGTCCGCTGCTGCGCTCCTTGAAAACCACCTGCGGCCCTTCGGGCTCCGCAAGCCACTCATCTCCCCATTTCTTCAACGCCAGGTACGTCGGAAAGAAATCGCGCCCTTTTTTGGTCAATACATATTCGTAGCGACCGCCATGCTCGGGCAACGGCACGCGCGTCATCATGCCGAGATCAACGAACTTTTTCAGCCTTGCGCTGAGAATGTTCGGCGCCACGCCAAGATAATATTGAAACTCGTCGAACCGCCGGGTGCCGTAATAGGCTTCCCGAAGCAGCAGGATCGACCAACGGTCGCCGACCACATCCATGGCGCGGGAGATGGAGCATTCCTTATTGAACGAACGCTTCAAATGGTGTCTCGCAGATTATTGCCTCTGTGATTCCCGAGCATTTATAGCAGGAGATCGGCGCTTTCCTCCCTTTTCGAGGATCGAAATCCCTTAGCCGCGGGCGGAGCTGCGGTCAGGCTGCCTGCCCCGCCGGCTGCCGTGGCTCGGCCGCGGCTTCCGGCGCCAGCACACGACGGTGCGTCACGAGCACGCCCGCTTCGGACAGCTTCTGCAATTCCGCCTCGCTGACTCCCAGCTCCGCAAACACCTCCCTGTTGTGTTCACCCTGGAATGCTGGTGTCCCGATCGGGATCAGCTCATCCTTTGAGAAATGCCAGGGGCGGCCCGGCAATTTGTATTCGCCCCCGTTGCGATCCGAAACCAGTTGGACCGCGCCCCAGTAATCGCTCCAGTCCGACTTTGTGAGTTCCTTGATAGAGCGAATCTCGCCCATCGCGATCTTGGCCTCGTCGAACTGCGCGTCGAGCGTCGCCATGTCGGGGAAGGTCAGCATCCAGGACTGGATGATCTGGTGCAACGCGCCGAAATTCAGACGCCGCGCCGCCGCATTCGAAAACCGCGGGTCGTCCATCAGATCGGAACGCCGCATCGCGCGCAGCCAGGACGGGAACGTCCGGCTGCCGATGATGCTGGTGGCGACGGTGAAATGCTCGCCCTGCGGACCGGTGAAGAAAGAGCAATCGGTGGCGCCGAGCACCGCAGGCTCCGCGCCGATATCGTCGTCCGACAGATCGACATGTGCGCGCTCATTGACCGCCAGCAAGGTCGCCGCCATCGCGACGTCGATATACTGGCCCTGACCTGTTGCCTGACGGCTGTGCAGCGCCGCGAGGATGGCGATCACCGCCTGCAACCCGGCATAGACGTCGGCATGCGACAGGCTGTCGGTGCGCGGCTCCTTCAAGGCGTCGCCATAGTGCCGCACGCTGTTCTCGGTGAAGCCGGCTTCGGCTTGCACCGTCGGAGCATAGGCCATCCGGCTGCGCCATGGGCCGCCCTGGCCGTAACCGGTGATCGAAGCGTAGATCAGCCGCGGATTGCGCTTCGACAGCGTCTCATAATCGAGGCCGAAGAAGCCCAGCGTGCCCGCGCGAAAATTCTCCACCACGATATCGGCGGTGTCGCACAGCTTGAGCGCCAGCTCGTAGGCGCCGGGAACATTGAGATTGATGCTGACATTGCGCTTGCCGGCGTTTTGCTGCGCATAATAGCCCGACATGCCGTCGGTGGAAGGAAACGCAAAGCGCGACACATCCGGGCTTGGCGGCTCGATTTTGATGACCTCGGCGCCAAGATCCTGCAATGTCCGCGCACACAGCGGGCCTGCGAGCACGCGGGAAAAGTCGACGATGCGGATTCCGCTGAGAGGACCGGCCATGATCAGCGCCCCGCAAATTTGGCAAGACCAGGGCCGTTCTTGCGGAATGAGGCGAGACCGGCTTTCAGGTCTTCCGACGCCCAGATCGGCGCCTGGACCCTTGCCATCGCCTGGTCGGCGGCGGCCACCCCGTCATTGACGGCAATGTAGGCCAACTCCTTGGTGGCGGCATGCGCGAGCGTCGGGCCTTGTGCGAATTCCTCGGCAATCGCCATGGTCGCCTTCTCCAGCGATTCCTCGGGAACCGTGAGATTGATCAAGCCCCATTTCTCCAGCGTCGGCGCATCATAGCGCCGCGCCAGCATCGACATCTCCTTGGCGCGCAACGCGCCGATGCGCTGCACCTGGCGCTGGATGCCGCCCAGCAAGGGATGCAGTCCGAGCGTCGCCTCTACAGATCCGATCTTCGCCGACGAGGCCGCGATGATGTAGTCGCAGGACAGCGCCAGTTCGAGGCCGCCGCCAAGGCAGACGCCGTGGATGCTCGCGATCAACGGGATCGGCAGCAATTCCATGAAACGGAGAAACTCGACGCCGTTCAGGCGGCGGTTTTCGCCGCCGGTATCGCCGCTGCCCTGCTCCACACGCTTGTCGAAAATATCGAGATCGGCGCCGGCGGAAAAGTGCCGGAGTCCGCTGCGAAGCACGATCGCCCTGCTACCGGCCTTCTGCGCCTCTTCGACCTGTTCGACGATGGCATTGATGAGCTTCGGTCCGAGCAGATTGTAGGGCCGATAAACCATCGTCAACACGGAGATATTGCCGCGCTGCTCGCGCGTAACCAATGCATCCTCGGACACCACGCACCTCCCTTGTTCGACGCGACGCGCCAGCTCATTCATTGCGGGCAATTTACATCATGACTTGCATTTTGCAAGTCATGATGATTGCAGTTCTGCAAATTAGATGATTATCGTCATTCATAAGCAAAAGCCGCGGCATGCTTCTCCTGTAAGCCGGATTGCTGGCATGCTATTTCGGGAAGTGCGTCAACCGCCAATGGATCAGTTCGTCGGCGCCCGGCCCTGCCTGCGGCTGCAGGTCGCGAGCCTTGACCCGCTCCCCGGTCTCGTCGTCGACCATGGCGAGCTTCACCGCGTGCCCGGTCTTTCGATCGACGAATTTGAGCGGAGGCCCGGCATCGCCGGAAACCGCCCACTTGTCGCCGACCTGCAGCAGCGCCTGCGTCACCAGGATCAGATCCCGGCCCTTCGCCGTCAAAACATATTCGTATCGCTCGGGATTGGTCTGGTAGCGGCGACGCTCGACCAATTCATGATCCTCGAGGTGCTTCAGCCGGTCGGACAAGGTCGCATTGGTGACGCCCGTCGAGTGGCGCAAATCCTCATACCGCTTCAGCCCGAGCGACAGGTCGCGCAGGATGAGTACGGCCCAGCGGTCGCCGATCGCCTCCAGCACGCCGGCGATCGAGCACGCCATTCCATCAAAGCTCTTGGACTTCATAAAACGCTTGCCTCCTAGTCACTCTTATCATTAGAGTTACAAACTGTCGAGCGATATGTCCGCGGTGACTGACATCACCGTGGCATGACTGAACCGGCAATTTCGAACAACGGGACCATCTGCATGAGCGAGCTTCGTGACCTTGTCATCGATGCCCACGGCGGCATCGCGCGCTGGAATAAAGTGAAAACCATCGAAGGCGACATGTCCATCACTGGTGGGCTTTGGGCGCGAAGGGGATGGCCTGCCGTTCTCAAGAACGTCCACGTCACCGCCGCCACCGGCCATCAATGGATCAGCTACCGGCCGTTCATCAGCACGACCACGCGCAGTTCATGCACGCCTGAGCATACGGCGATCGAAACGCTCGACGGAAAGCCGGTCAAGGACCGCCGCAATCCGCGCGCCGCCTTTGACGGTCATACCGTCGAAACGCCGTGGGACGATCTCAACCTCGCCTATTTCAGTGGCTATGCGATGTGGAATTACCTCACGACGCCCTTCATCTTCGCGCTGCCCGGCTTCCAGACCGAGGAGATTGAGCCCTGGGATGAGAACGGCGAAAAGCGCCAGCGGCTCAAGGTTACGTTTCCGGATCACATTGCGACGCACTGCGCCGAGCAGGTCTTCCATATCAATGGCGAAGGCTTGATTTGCCGCATGGATTACAGCGCGCCCGTCGCCGGCGGCGCACCGACAGCGCATTATCTATCCGACCACCGGGATTTCGACGGGTTCAAGGTGGCCACCAAGCGGCAGGCGCTGCGCCGGAGGGCCGACGGTACCGCCCTTCCCGATCCGGTTTTCGTGGCGATCGATATCGCCAGGCTAAGCTTCTCATGACTGTTACCCAGCTCGGAGGAAAGCATGTCTGATACCGATGAGAAGCGTCACGTCGTGACGATCGACGTCAACGGCGCGCGCCATACCGCTTCCGTGGAAGCGCGCAAGCTGCTGGTTCATCTGTTGCGGGACGATTTTGGCTTCACCGGCACCCATGTCGGCTGCGACACCTCGCAGTGCGGCGCCTGCACCGTCGCTATCGATGGACAGGCGGTCAAATCCTGCACGGTTCTCGCCGTGATGGCCGACGGCGCGTCGATCACGACGATCGAAGGGCTCGCGCCCGCGGGTGGCGCACTGCATCCGATACAGGCGGCCTTCCATGAACACCATGCCCTGCAATGCGGCTTCTGCACGCCAGGCATGATCATGGCTGCCCGGCAGTTGCTGGCGCAAAACCCTGACCCGACCGAGGGCGAGATTCGCCATCACCTCACCGGCAATATCTGCCGCTGCACCGGCTACACCAACATCGTCCGCGCCGTTCAATCCCTCGCTTCGGAGACGCATCGCCATGACTGAGGCTACCGCGATCAAATATGTCGGCCAGCCGCTGCGACGCCGCGAGGACTTCAAGTTCGTCACCGGCAAGGGCCGCTATACCGACGACATCAAGTCGCCGGGCATGTTGCATATGGCGGTGCTGCGATCGCCCCATGCCCATGCCGTCATCAGCCGAGTCGATCTAACGGCGGCACAGGCAGCGCCGGGAGTTCGTCTGGTTTTGTCGGGGGCCGATCTTGCGGGCAAGATCGGTGCAATCGTTCCCAACTGGATCATACCGGGGACGAAGATACCGGACCGGCCCGTCGTCGCCGTTGACCGCGTCAGGTTCGTCGGCGAATGCGTCGCACTGGTGGTCGCCGAAACCCAAGCGATGGCGCACGATGCCATCGGTCTGATCGACGTCGACTACGAAACGCTTCCAGCCGTAACCGACGAGGAAGCGGCGATCCGCGACGGCGCACCGCAACTCCACGACAACGTGCCCAACAACATCACCACGGTCTACAAGATGGGTGGCGGCGACTACAGGAAGGCCGCACAGGAAGCCGATCAGGTCATCCGCCTGCGCGTGGCCAACAATCGCCTGATTCCGACCTGCATGGAGACCCGCTCCATCCTGGCCGAGCCCGACGTGAGCGGCACCCTGGCGATCTACCTGCAGAGCCAGGTGCCGCACATGCATCGCCGCTGGATCGCCGATGCGGTCGGCATTTCCGAGCATCAGCTGAGAATCGTCGCGCCCGATATCGGCGGCGGGTTCGGCGCGAAGATGCATCTCTATCCGGAAGAACTGCTCTGCCCGTATCTGGCGCGTCACCTCGGCGTTCCCGTCAAGTGGTGGGAATCGCGCTCCGAAAGCCATCAATCCACCAACCATGGCCGCGCCCACACGGAGACGATCGAGATCGCGTTCCGCAACGACGGCAAGATACTCGGCCTGAAAGTCGATACGCTGGGCAATGTCGGCGCCTATCTGTCGAACATGGCGAGTGGCGGCCCGACGGTGAACACGATCAATTTCGGCACCGGGGCCTACAAGATCGACCACTACGAGGCGCGCTCCAGGGTGATCGTGACCAACACGGTCCCGGTCGACGCCTATCGCGGCTATGGCCGGCCCGAAGGGGCGTACATCGCCGAACGCGCGATCGACGCGGTCGCACGGCACCTCGATATCGATCAGGTGGAAATACGCAGGCGCAATTTCATTCAGCGCACTGATTTTCCGTACAAGCCCTACAACGGGCCTGCGGTGACCTACGATAGCGGCGATTACGAAGGCTGCCTGGCAAAGGCGATGGAAGCCTTCGACTACGGGGCTCGCAGCAAGGAACGCGATCAATTGCGCGCCAAGGGCCGCTATCGCGGCATTGGTGTCGCGGCCTATACCCATATGTGCGGCATGGCGCCGTCACGCCGCCTGGCCCTGATGGGCTTCAACCGCGGAGGCTGGGAAAGCGCCCGGGTCAGCGTCGACTCGGGCGGTCGGGTCGTCATTTTTTCCGGATCCATGAGTCAGGGCCACGGCCATGTCACGTCGCTGGCGCAGATTGCCGCCGATGTCCTGCAGGTGCCGATCGAACACATCGACGTGGTGCAGGGCGACACGCGGCAGGTCCAGGCCGGTCACGGCACCTTCAACTCCCGCTCGATGGCGGTGGGTGGCTCGGGCGTTCACGTCTCCTCTACCCGCGTGGTCGCCAAGGCGAAAAAGATCGCCGCAAGCATGCTGGAGGTGGACGAAGCCGACGTTTCCTTTTCTGCAGGCCAGTTCAGCGTCCCGGGGACCGACATTGCCTCGGTGACGTTCGGCGCGGTGGCCCGGATGGCCTATGTCGGCCACAAGCTTCCGGACGGAATGGAGCCGGGTCTCGACGAGACTGTGTTTTACGATCCCAAGGGCATGGGCGCGCCTTCGGGAATCCACTTGGCCTATGTCGACGTCGATCCGGAGACCGGGATCGTCGATATTCTGGATTATGTCGCCGTCGATGATGCCGGCACCATCATCAATCCGCTTTTTGCGGCCGGCCAGATTCACGGCGGGGTCGTCCAAGGCATCGCGCAGGCGCTTTACGAAGAAGTCAGTTATGACCCTGATACCGGGCAGTTGATGACCGGCTCGCTGCTCGATTACGCGGTGCCGCGCGCGGAGCATGTCCCCACCATACGGTCGCTGTTTCAGGAGACGCCCTCGCCCACCAACCCGATCGGCGTCAAGGGCATCGGCGAAAGCGGCTCGATCGCAGCACCCCCATGCATGGTGCACGCCGTGCTCGATGCGCTTTCACCGTTCGGGATTAAACATCTGGACATGCCGATGACGCCGCCGCGCGTCTGGTCGGCGATCCAGAAGGCACGCGCCGGAGCAGACCGATGATCCCGGCCTCATTCGACTATGTCCGCGCCACGTCGCTCACCCACGCCATCGGCCTGCTGCAAGACGACCCCGACGGCAACAAGCTCGTGGCCGGCGGCCATACGCTGATCCCGACGTTGAAATTGCGGTTGGCATCGCCCGCGCTGTTGATCGATATCAGCGGCATCGATGAGTTAAAGGGGATCGAAGTTGCCGACCGCATCAGGATCGGAGCCTTGACCACGCATGCCGAACTGCTGGCTTCAAAACCTCTGCGAGAGGTGCTGCCGATCTTCCGTCAAGCCGCCGACATGATCGCCGACCCGCAAGTGCGCAATCGCGGCACCATTGGCGGTTCACTGGCAAACGCCGACCCTGCGGCCGACTGGCCGGCGGTCGTCATCGCGCTGAAGGGCGAACTGGAGCTGGCCGGCCCGACTGGACGCAGATGTGTCGCGGCAAGGGACTTCTTCGTCGACATCATGACCACCACGCTCGAGCCAGGAGAGGTGCTTGTTGCGATCCATATTCCGCGTCCGAACCCCGGCGCGAAATTCCGGTATCGCAAGATACGCCATCCGGCGAGCGGGTTTGCCGTTGTCGGGGTTGCTGTCGCGCTGCGCTTGCAAGGCGGCATCGTTTCGGAAGCCACGATCGCCATCACCGGCGCGACTGGCCGGGCCTTTGCGGCCGATTCCGCGAGCGCGCATCTGATCGGAAAGTCGCTATCGACTGAAAACATCGCAACGGCCGCATCGTTCGCCAGCGAACAGGCCGAGTGCCTGTCGGACCATTACGCCTCGGCGGATTATCGCAAGCATCTGGTTAAGACCGAGGTCAGCAGGGCGTTGGCGTCGCTGAATGGTGCCTGAGCGGGCCAGCTGATCTGCGCCGTTGACGTTGAAAAAGCAGAAAACTCAATAGAGGACGCCCGCCCTCTTACTCCGCATCGTAGAACGTCGCGGATTTTGACGCTCCCTAGGGGAATCGAACCCCTGTTTCAGCCTTGAGAGAGCCAAATAATGGCTCCTTCTCCGTTCGCCACCGTCCGCCTACGTTCAATAATTTCAATATGTTGAACGCCTATAATCCGGTATTGTTCGCCAAGTACGCGGACTTATATTCAACGGATATTCAACGTAAAACCGACCAACGCGATGTCGAAGACACTCACCGAGGCTCAAGTTACGACGGCTAATGCGCGCTCCAGGCTGGGGCTTGGCGTGCATTGGCGTCGCCTCGATGCGGAAGCGCATCTGGGCTATCGCAAAGGAAAGCAGAGCGGCGTTTGGTTTGTCCGCTGGCGTAATCACCACGAAGGCGGCAACTACAAGCAGGCGCCAGTCGGCGTCGCCAACGACATCAACGACAAGCCCGCCGCCGGGATTCTGACCTACGAATAGGCCGTGAGAACGGCACGGGAGGCCGTAGCTCGAGCCAGAACAGAAGCTGCGGCGCAGGCGGCGGGCCCGGCTCCTACGGTGCGATCGGCCGTTGAATCCTACATCAAGGAACGCGACGCTCGAGAAAAGCGCCGAACAGGTCGCGACGTCCGATCCGACGCGGGCACCAAACTGCGGCGCTACGTTCTTGGTCAAAAAAAGCGCGGCAATCAGGAAGCTGCGCAAGCTGCTCCTCTCGCATCGGTGCATCTGCATGCCTTGAAAGAAGACGACTTGATAACGTGGCGTGAGGGTTTGCCGGAGGACTTAAAGGTCACGACCAAGCAGCGGTTCGTGAATGACCTCAAGGCCGCACTGAATGCCGCGTGGCCGCGGCTTTCCGCAGATCGGAAGAAACTAAACCCGACGTTCCCCGCCATTGTGAAGGCCGGCTTCAAAGCCGAGCGGATCGATGATGATGATGATGTGTCGGTTGCACGGGATAACCAGATTCTCACGGATGAGGAGGTTGGCGGCATCCTTCAAGCTGCGTGTGAAGTCGATCAGGAGCAAGGATTTGATGGCGATCTATATCGGATCGTCGTATGTCTGGCCGCGACCGGCGCGCGGTATGCCCAGGTCAGGCGAATGCGTATAGGCGACGTTCAGGTTTCTGCACGGCGTCTGATGGTGCCGGGCTCCTACAAGGGGCGCGGCGGCAATAGCGGCTCAGACCCGGTCCCAGTGGGCGACGATGTAAGTGCGGTGCTTTTGCGCGCAATCGCAGGGCGGCCAAGCGATGCCCCTCTTTTCGAGCGATGGATCCATGAACAGGAGCCGAGGGGTATCGCCTGGAAGAAGTCTGAACGCGGTCCGTGGAAAAGAGCCGAACTTGCACGTCCCTGGAAGGCCATTCGCGAGCGCGCCGGTATGCCGGAGGTGATTCCCTATGCTTTGCGGCACTCGAGCATCGTGCGCGGTCTCCGAAAGGGCTTGCCCATCCAACAGGTCGCCAAACTGCACAACACCTCAGTCACAATGATCGAGCGGCACTACGCGAAATACATTGCGACCGCCTTGGAAGACCTCGCAAGGGCGGCAGTTGTGTCTCTGGTGCCGCGGAGTGATGGAAACGTGGGGCCGATGGGAAAACGCGCGTAGCCGCATCAGCCGTTGTCGCGGCACTCACTGTTTTGCTGTCGGTTCGAACGATCGGATGCAGAGGCGAACAGTGCGGTGGCGGAGAGAGTGTCAGTCAATCCCCATTGATTTACAAGCTGTTTTCATTCTAGCAGGTGGGAACCTACGGTCTTGGCTACCAACCAATGGCCGTTGGATGGTAGCTCATCCAAATTCTGGCCCAGCCCATCAATTTCAGTCGGTGGTCGACGTCATGAAGAGCCAACGTGCGGTCTCGCAAGTCAGCGTAACGCGGAGTGCCCCTGAACGTGCTGCGGCTTCCGACGGCGACTTCAACTGGTGGTCAACACCAGAAGAGACATTCAGCCGATCGAAAATCCCTCATACCCGCGCTCGGCGCTTTCGTTGCATATCGCCATGTACGTCCCGAGACCGCCAGCAAAGGCCAGCATCTCTCGCCGCTTGCCGGGTATGTTCGCGCCGACCCACCAGGAGTCGGCGCGGGGGATGAGAGTGGCGTCCACCGCTTCAAACACTTTCGCACGCCACGCTTCCTCCGCCGGCACCGTCGCCTCGAACTGCGCCCAGTTGCGTCCGCGTACATGGTCCAGCATCTTGGCGACCCACTCGCCCTGAAGCTCCGCGGCAGTCGGTCCATTGGCGAAAGCGTTCGGGCTGTGCGGACCATAGACAAAAAGGAGATTGGGATAACCGGCGGATGCCATTCCCAGATGGGCTCGAACGCCGTCCGCCCACTTTTGCTTCAGAGTCCTGCCGTCCGTGCCCCAGATATCGATGCTGGTCAGTCCACCTGTCACCGCGTCAAACCCGGTAGCCAGGACCAGAACATCTAGTCCGTACTCGCCGGCTGTAGTCTTGATCCCACTGCGGGTCACTTTCTCGATCGGCGTGTTGCGGAGATCGACAAGGCTCACGTTGGACTGATTGAAGATGTCGAAGAAATTCTGCTCCAACGACGGCCGCTTGGCGCCATAGGGATGAATCGGCTCCGTCGGCGCCAGGATCTCGGCAATGGCTGGATCCTTGATCCGAGCCCGCGTCTTGTCACGCCAAAAATCGTAGGCGGCGCGGTTCGACTGCTCGTCGATAAGAAGGTCATTGAACGAGCCAACCCACGGCGCAAAGCCGCCGATCTCCCAAACGCGCTCAAACGTCGCCTGCCGCTCCTCGGCGGATACCTCCGACGCGGCCTTCTCGAGAGACTGGTAGTCGAAACCTCCAAGCGTCGTTCTGCGCTTCTCGTAGGCGACCGGGTATCCCTTCTTCATGCGAAGAATTGTGTCATCGTCCAGCCTCTTCTGCCGCATCGGCAGAGCCAGATTAGGCGTGCGCTGGAAGACCGTGAGTTGGGCCGCCACTGCGGCGGCTTCTTGAGCCACCTGCACGCCGCTTGCCCCTGTGCCGATGACCCCGACCCGCTTGCCGGCCAAGTCCAAACCTTGCTGCGGCCAAAGCGCGGTGTGATGTCGTTCCCCGGCAAAGTCGCTCAGGCCCGGCAGATTCGGTGTGTAGGGCTTCGAACCCAAACCAACGCAGACCACGAAGTAACGGGGCCGGATTACGGAGCCGTCGCTCGAACGGACCGTCCAACGATTGCTCGCCGCGTCAAACTCAGCCTCCTCGACGCGCGCGTTGAAGCGAATGTCGCGGCTAAGGTCGAGCTTCTCGTCCAGATAGTGGAAGTAGTCACGGATTTCAGGCCACGCAGGATAGAGCTCCGTGAACTTCCAATCTCGCCACAGATCCTCGCGCGAAAACTGATACATCGGGCCGGGAGAATCGACGCGCGCTCCTGGATAACAATTCCAGTACCAGACACCTCCAAGGCCGCTCCCAGCCTCAATCGCTTGGACCGACATGCCCATACCGCGCAGGCGGTCAAGAAGGTAAACACCAGCAAATCCCGCGCCCACAACAAGAACGTCGAGTTCTTTCGCCCCGCCATTATCCGCTCGCTTCGCTTTGGTCGTGCTCATGATGGTCCACTCTTCGAAGGTCCGTTGATCTGGCGAAGGTGGACCCGCCGGTAGTCATGCAGTAGACTCTGGTCTGGCACATCCTTTGTGAAATGAAATCACAATGGCCCGGTTGGACGTAAATCGTTCCGGCGAGATGGAAGTTTTTGCGCGAGTTTTCGAGCTCGGTGGATTTTCCGCCGCGGCGCGCGAGCTTCGCATGACCCCCTCGGCGATCAGCAAGCTTGTCGGCCGTCTCGAGACCAGGCTCGGGGCGCGGCTGGTAAATCGTTCGACGAAGGGGCTTCAGTTCACGCCAGAAGGTCGGTTGTTCTATGACCGGAGCATACGACTGCTCGCCGACCTGGACGAGGTCGAGCGATCCGTCGCCAAATCCAAGGTCCCGAGCGGAAAAATCAGGGTGAGCGCTAACCTGCCGGTCGGGCGTTCGTTGCTGTTGCCGATCGTCCCCGCTTTTCTCGATGCCTATCCGAAGCTGTCTCTGGAGATATCCCTGACTGATCAGGTGATCGATCTTATCGAACAGCGAACCGACGTTGCACTGCGCAGCGGACCGCTTAAAAGCTCCCGGCTTATTGCGCGGAAGCTTGGCGCCGCGCGGATGGTGATCGTGGGATCACCGGGCTATTTTGCGCGACACGGCGTCCCGAAGACGCCTGATGAGCTGGCGCAGCATAATTGTCTTGACTTCTGCTATGCCCGAGCGGTGAAGAGCTGGCCTTTGTCCGAGGAGGGCGTGCAGAGAACGATACCGCCCTCTGGAAATGTCCAAGCCAGCGATGGCGATGCGTTGCGGACGCTCGCCCTCGACAATGTCGGCCTCGTTCGGTTGGCCTCGTTCATAGTCAGGGATGATATTGCCGCCAATCGTCTCGTCCCTGTCCTCGAGGCGTTCAATCCGGGCGACATCGACGAATTGCATGCTGTCTATCTTGGGCAGAGTGGGCTCCTGCCGCTTCGGATCCGTGTCTTCCTCGACTTTCTTGCCGATCGCATCAAACTCACCGACGACTGGCGGCCCAAGCACTTGTGACGGCGTGATCATTGCGAGAACAAGCGTAGCGACGTTCATCAGGATGATCGCCGCAGCGCCAAGATCAACAGCGAACCCAAGTCCGCGCGTTGTTGCGATAGCGCCTAGTACGAGGGCGAGCGCGCCCATCGACAGGTAGCCCAAGAGATAAAGTGCGGAGAGCACGCCGCCGCGGTTGCGCTCGATCGCCGCCACGCTGATCACTTGCAGACCGCCGACAAACAACAGGCTGTACGCCCCTCCCGCAACGGCGGTGGCCAGCAAGTAGATCACCAGATCACGGAAATTGACCGCCACCATGAGCAGCACCATGCCCAGACAAGAGACGAGCGCGCCGACCATCAGTGCCATCAGGGGCCTGAGAGCCCGGGCGATGATCCCGATCGCGGCCATCACGATGGGAAAGAGTGAAAGGACGGCGCTGTTGAGAAAGGAATTTGGCGAACCAATCAGGTCATGCTCGACTTGACCGCCGAGCGAAAGGACCAGAACGCCGAATGTATAGGCCGCTACCATGGCGGTCGATGACATCGCGAAGATCCGACGTACCCGCTTCGGAACGGATGGCATCCGCGAGCGCCAGTCGCGGCCGGCACCGCCCGGTGCATGATGTGGCAAGAGCCATGTTCCTGTGAGAAGGATGACGAGGAAGAGAGAAAGGACCCAGAAGCAAAGGCGCGTAGGCCATGGCCCATATTCCGTCAAGGCGCCGCCGAGCAGTAAAGCGGCGGCGAAGCCGGCAGCCTGCGCGCCCATCGTGACCGAGGCTGCGTACTTTGCAGATTCCGGACTGCTGAACTCCAAGATAGCGGCGGTCGAGGGGCTCGCAGCCAGGCCGACGCCGATGCCCATCAAGGCACGTCCCGCGAATACCCACCACACGTCAGGTGCAACCGCAAACAGCAGAGCACCGACCAGCGACGCAAAGAGGCCGGCCAACATGGTCGCGCGGCGACCGATCTGGTCGGAAATACCGCCGAAGCCGACCAGCATGACGACGACGCAGATGGGATAGATGGCGAAGATTCCCGCCGTCACCGTATGAGAGAGATGCCACTCCTCCGCATAAAGCCCGTATGTCAGTGCAGGCGCCGCGCTTGTCCACAGCGTATGACTGACCACCCCCGCCGAAACCAACAGGCTCGCGCGACGCCCGAGGACGAACCGCTCTCTCACCGGAGGCTGAGTCCGGTCCGCTTCGGTACGGTTAACGAAGGCAGGCGATTCCTCGAACATCGCTTTCGTCCTTGTCAGTTCGGCAAAAAGGCTCGGCCGGTCGCCGGACGCAACCGCGCTGTGCGCCGGCGACGCGCGTGGTCATTTCCAGGTTTGTGATCGGCCTTGTTCGGAATTAGGAAGCGGTTTTGCCGCCGTTCACGCTGATGATCTGGCCGGTGATGAACGACGCCTTGCGGGAAGCGACGAACACGATGGCATCGGCGATCTCCGCGGGCGTGCCCGCACGCTTGAGAGGCACGCCGGCGACCAGTCCGGCCCTTCTCTCGGCGGTGCCGGTGAACCGGTGCAGCATTTCGGTCTCGACAGGACCGGGCGCGACCGCATTGACGCGGATGCCTGATGCCGCACCCTCGAGGGCGGCGGATTTCGTCAGCCCCTCGACCGCGTGCTTGCTGGCGGTGTAGAGCGACGCACCTGGCGCGCCTCGATGTCCCATGGTGGACGAGAGGTTCACAATGCTGCCGCCGCCTTGCGCCTGCATCACGCGCATCTCATGCTTCATGCTAAGCAGCACGCCGAGCACATTGGTGTCGAAGGTCGCCGCGTAGCTTTCGGCGGTCTGGTCCGTCACCGGACCGGGTTTGCCTTCGGTGCCGGCATTGTTGACAGCCACATCGAGCCGGCCGAACCGGACCACGGCCTTGTCGATCAGGTCGCGGACGTCGTCTTCATGGCGAACATCAGCGCGGATGTATTCAACTTCCACGCCGAGGCTGCGGAGCTCCTGGGTCAGGGCATGTCCCGCCTCGTCGCGACGGCCGGACACGACAATCCGGGTGCCCTCTTGAGCGAAGGCCAGCGCCGTGGCGCGGCCGATACCGGTCAAGGCGCCGGTGATCAGGACGACGGGTGCAGTCATGGATATTTTCCTTTGACAACGGGCTGCATTGCGGGAGGAATCTTGGGAACGCACCACGCCGGAGGCCAAGGCGACCCACCGTCGTTTCGATTGCTTCCGTCGCAGGTGATGAGGCGGTTCTGGCGCACGCTACGAAATCCCCGGCAAGTTACGGAATGATCCGCTCACGCCGAAAGTCTGAAAACATCCGAAGAAACATCTCCTCAGTGTCCACCAGGTCGTGGAATCCGAAACGGCGGGCCTTGCTCGTATCCGAGACGATGTCGTAGTCCGATGCGAAAACGTTGTCCGGGTAGCCCCAGGCCGCAATCTCTTCGAAGCGGAATTTCTGCAATCCGTTCTTTTCGACGATTGCTTCCCAGATCGGCCCCTTGTCAGCCATGGACCGCGCAAGGTTGATGTGTCGTGGCGAAGCCAATTCCATCCCAAAGAAATTGGCGAACTTGGGCCACAGGTTCTGCCACCTGATGAGATCACTGTTGGTGATGTTGAAGGCCTGATTGGCGCATTTCGGATCGGTCGCCATCCACTCGACCGCCTTTGCCAGAAGTGCGGCATCGGTGCATTGGTAAAGTGCGGCATAGGCTCCCGGTTTGCCCGGGAAGCTCAGCGGCAGTCCCAATGCCTTGCAGACATTGGCATAGACCGCGATCGCCAGGGTCAGGTTCATCGGCCCTCCCGTGGAGAATCCGCAGACCGCGTGCGGACGCCCGACCGACCAGGTCCAGCGCTTTCCCTTCTGGAATTCTTCGAGAAAGTCTTGCTGGTCGTAATAGAAATTCGGCGGCATGTGCCGCGGATCGTCCTCTTTCGTCGGAGTTTTGTAGGGACCGAGGTGATTTCCGTACCACCTGGTGCCCTGGGAGAGATGAATATGCTCGAGCACGGGTGACGCGGCCTCGACGGTCTTGACCAGGTTGAAGAACATGTTGGCGTTCGCCGACACCGTCTCGCCGGGGTCCGACCGCTCGGTGATGGCCAAATAGAACAGGTGCGAGATATTCGTCAGCGGACCGAGATTGGCCCGGCAATCCGCCGGATCGAGAAGATCTACGGCGATATGCCTGTAATCGCCGGGAATCAGTGGCTTGCGGCGCGAAACCGCAACGATATCCCAGCCACCCTGCTCAAGCAGGTGAGCCAGCATGTAGCCGCCGGCCAGGCCGGATGCACCCGTAACAAGTGCGGTTCGCTTCGCCTTCGACATCGGTTCTTTCTCCTCTCAGTCACCCGGCGTGAGACCGGGGCCGAAAATTCACTTCGAACGACTCCTCGCCGCGCGCATCGACATGCCATCAAAGCCAGGTGGCAAGCGCCGGTTAACCGATCTCGTCGACACGGTCCGGGTAAAACGCGACGTAGTCCTTGATCTGCGCCATCGCTTCAAATGGCGTCTCATAAGTCCACACCGCGTTGCGTGAACGATCGCCGCCCGCTGGAATGCTGTAGTAGGAAGCGTCGCCCTTGTAGGGGCAGTACGTGGTGTGTTCGCTACGCGTTAGCGCGGCCATATCGACATCGCGACGGGGAATGTATTGAACGGGCGGATAGGACGCCTCGCGAAGCGTCAATGCATCGCTTGTGTCGGCGATCACTTTTCCGCCGACTTTGACCACGACGCGGGACCGGTTCGGTTCGATCGAAATGGGATGGTCGGGCCCCGGAAGCTTGATCGCCTTGTCAGTCATGATCTGTATCCTTCTGAATTGGAACGGTTTCTGGCTATCCAGAACCCGTCGTTGGGATTTCCCCGATCAATCGGCGAAGCGATCGCCGAACATCGGCCGACCGCTCTTCGACTCCGCCTGAGCCGCCTCATCCTGGAGGACGTCCCAGTGTTCGGCCAACACCCCGTCGGCGATGCGAACGACGTCGGCGGCGATCCAGTTTCTCGGGCGTCCTGTGCCAGAGAATCGCCCGTGCACGATGACAAAGTCATCTTCGGCCACGATCACGCCCGGCTCATATTTGAGGGACGCCGGACTACCCTTGATGAGGTTGAAGAGACCCTCGCGGCCCGGCTCGATGTGGGCGCTGTGCTGAATGTAGTTGGACGACCAGAAGCGTTCAGCGGCCGCGTAGTCTCGTTTATTGAACAAGGTGTCGAATGCCTCGAGGACGAGCGCCTTGTTCTTTGATTCCCTTGACTGACCCATTTCATTCTCCTGACGATACCTGCGTGGTGACCGCAGCGGACTACGCAGCCAGACCGGGTCGGCTTGAAATGGCTTCGTACCAGCGCTTCAGCGAACGGTGCCTGTCCGGAACCGGAAGGTTGATCGCCTTGGCGGCGAAATCCACCGTCACCAGTACGGTGATGTCGGCGACGGAGAAGCTCTCGCCAGCCACGAAAGCAGCGTCGCCCAATCGATCGTCGAAGTCGGCAAAGAAATTCTTCAACCGGAGCTTGCTACGCTCTGCCAGTTCGGGAATCTGCTCGTAATCATGAGGTCCGGCGATCGCGCGGCCTTTGAGACCGGGCGCGACATTGCGGACGGCTTCCATGACCGTGGCAAAGCCTTCCAGTTCAGCACGCCGCTCCCACATCGCCACCAGCGCCTTCTCCTTGGCCGTCTCGCCAAGCAAAGGCGGGGCCGGATGGGCTTCTTCAATGTACCGCCAGATCGCTGGCACTTCGCCTATGGCGGCGCCGTCTTCCAGCACCAGCGTGGGCACGACGCGGCGCGGGTTGATCGCGCGGTAGGCATCGGAATGTTGTTCGCCTTTGCCAAGATCGACTGTGACGAGGGGAACCGAAAGTCCCTTTTCGGCGAGGAATATGCGCACGCGCCGCGAATTGGGTGAGGAGGCGGAGTGATAGAGTTTCATTGCGCTTCCTCTTCGGACAAGAACAGGGAAACGTGCTGGACGAACCGCTCGGGATATTGGTATTGAGAACCGTGATTGGCGTCGGGATAGAGGATGAGCTGGGCGTCAGGCAGGTGCTGCTGCAGGATGAACGAGTTCACGGAGTAGATGATCACATCCTTGCCACCGTTGACGACGAGCGTCGGCTGGCGGATCGACTTCAGATATTCGAACGGCTTCTCCGTCGGCGCGCCCCATTCGCCGATCGCCTCGATCTGGGCGGGCGCGACTTTCTCGTTGACCTCGGGATCACGGTTCTTACTGCGTAGCCGGAAGCGCCTCAGGAATTCGCGGCCCGCAGCCTGGCTCTTCTCGGACTTCGTAAAATGCACGCGAAGCCAGAGATGATCGGGCTCGTCATAGGTAGCGCCGAAGATTTCCTGCGCCTCTGGCGTGAGCGTGGCCATGCCTTCGCCGCCGCGCGGGCCGGTGCCGACCAAGACTAGGCGCCTCACGAGGTCCGGTGCCTGAAGGGCGATTTCCTGCGCGACGAGGCCGCCTATCGAAAACCCGAGCACATCAACTTTCGCCAGTCTTAGCGCCTTGATGAACGCCACCGCGTTAGTGCCCATTTTCTCGATCCTGGTGGGCACCTCTCCGGAGGAACTGGATACACCGGCGTTGTTGAACAGGATGACTTCGCGCTCCCTGGCGAAACCGTCGGTCACTGCCGGATCCCAATGGTCCATGGTGCCGGTGAAGTGCTGGTTGAAGACGAGCGGCACGCCGTCCAGCTTGCCAAAGCGGCGATAGGCAAAGCGGATACCGTTAGCCTCGATAAACTGCGTTGGCGCGGTCTGGTGAGTGTGAATCATTTGGTCGGGCCTTTTTACTCAGTGGGTACGGCACCCGGTAAGAGCGCGAGGGCTGCTGTCGCGCAATCAACGTCGTTCTGCACCGCGGGCGCCCCGCTCACCCCGATCGCCCCGACAATTTCTCCGTCGACCTTGATGGGAAACCCTCCTCCGTATGCCGCCACACGCCTAAGCGTGGGGATGCCGGCCAAAAGCGACGGGTCGCCCTGGATGAAGTTGAAAAAATCCTGCGTGGAGACGCCGAACAGCGCCGTATAAGCCTTGTTCTGCGCAATCTCGATCGAAAGGATCGGGGCCCCATCCATCCGGCTAAAGGCCTTGAGATTACCGCCGTCATCGAGAACCGCTACATTCTCGTTAACGCCAAGTTCTCTGGCTTTCGCCACCGCTTGATCCACCATTTTCTGGGCCAGCTCGGAAGAGATACTGTGTTTCTTCACCACGTTAGCCATTGGACTCCCTCCACTTGATTTGTATTGTGCTTCGATCGGGCGTGGGTCGTAATAGTCGCGCCCGGACTGGATCAGCTAGCGGTCATGCCGCCGTCGACGTTGAGGATCTCGCCCGTAATCCACTTGGCTCCGTCCGACCCGAGAAAGAGGATGCCGTCGGCGACTTCCTCGGAGAGGCCGAGACGATCAAGCGGAACTTGCTTCACCAAGGCAGCCTTGTTCTCTGACGTACCGGTGAAGCGGGTGAGCATGCCGGTGTCCGTGGGCCCGGGCGCGACGGCATTCACGCGAATGCCCGACTTGGCGAGTTCGAGCGCCACTGACTTGGTGATGCCTTCGACAGCATGCTTGGCGCCGACGTAGATCGAGGCGAAAGCCGCGCCACGGTGTCCGTACGTCGAGGAGATGTTGATGATGCTGCCGCTCCCCTGGGCCTGCATGGCGCGCACTTCGTGCTTCATGCTCAGGACCACGCCAAGAACGTTGGTCTCGAAGGTCGCGGCAAAGCTTTCCGCGGTCTGATCCGTGATCGGACCGCCCTGGCCTTCGGTTGCGGCGTTGTTCACCGCGACATCGATACGGCCAAACCGCGCGACGGTATTGTCGACCATGGCGCGAACGTCATCTTCCCTGCGGACGTCGGCTTTAATGAACTCCGCCTCGGATCCCAATGAGCGAAGCTCCTTGACCAGCTCCTTGCCGACCTCATCACGGCGACCGGCAACCATCACCTTGGCGCCTTTCCTTGCGAAAGCGACGGCGGCGGCGCGCCCGATGCCGGTCAAGGCGCCGGTGATCAATACGACTGGGGTGCTCATGTTCCGGTTCCTCATTCATGTTTCCTGCCGGCGGAGCATGGATTGTCCCGCCGGGAAGCCTATAAGCCCCTACAGGTGTCTCCCGAGGGCACTTCCGTGATTAGGCAAGTAGGAACCGCTGGTGTCCGCGCCAAAGACTTTATAAGTTGGTGGACATGCCTGAGAGATATGGAAGGCGAGATGGAACTGCGGCACCTTCGCTATTTTATCGCGGTCGCCGAAGAGGGCAGCCTGACAAAACATCGGAAGGCTTGCTTGACATACGGCTTACATTTTCCTTGCAGGCGGCTTACTTTTTCCGTGCAGGAGTGCCCTCAGGCGATCTGCGGCCAACCCTAGGGGCGGTAGCGTGCGCTATTTCTTCGAGAATTACGCTCTCGACACCGACCGGCGCGAACTACAACGCGGGACCGACGTGGTCCCGACAACGCCACAGGTTTTCGATCTGCTCGATTACTTGATCCGCAACAAGGAGCGCGTCGTCAGCAAAGACGACCTCGTGAGCGCAATATGGAAGGGACGTATCGTATCTGATGCGGCGTTGACGACCCGTCTAAACGCTGCCCGAGGCGTGATCGGCGATTCCGGCGAAGAACAACGTCTTATCAAAACACTGCCACGCAAAGGCTTTCGTTTTGTTGGCGCGGTGCGTGAAACGAATCGGCCTTCCGGTACCGAGTCCGTTCCAGAAAGCCGCTTTGAATCGTCAACGCCCGCGCTCGCGCTCCCGGACAAGCCCTCGATCGCCGTATTGCCGTTCGAGAACCTGAGCGGCGATCCCGAGCAGGAGTATTTTGCGGACGGAATGGTTGAGGAGATCACCATAGCGCTTTCGCGGTTTAAATCGTTGTTCGTGATCGCTCGCAATTCGAGTTTCACTTTCAAGGGCAGAGCCGTCGATATCAAGGAGGTCGGACGCCAGCTTGGCGTGCGCTATGTCCTTGAGGGGTCTGTACGCAAGGCGTCGAGGAAAGTTCGCATCACAGGGCAGTTGATTGATGCCGTGACCGGCGCGCATATCTGGGCGGACAGGTTCGAACGAGACCTGACGGACATTTTTGCTCTCCAGGATGAAGTCACGGCCGCCGCTGTTTCGGCTATTCAGCCAAAGTTGCTTCAAACAGAAACTGCAATGGCGACGCGGCGACGACCAGAGAACCTCACCGCCTATGATTTCTATCTCCGTGCTATGCAGCAGTATTACATATCGACCCGCGAAGGTTTGGCCGAGGCGATCCGGCTAGCTCACCGCGCTTTGGAGCTGGACCCTCGGTTCGGGTTGGTCGCCGCTCTGGCAGGTATCTGTCACATGAACAACGTCCTTTGGGGCTACGCTGTTAATGCTCAATTCGACCGCAAGGAAGCAGTTCGGCTTCTGCGCTTGGCATTGGGCGTCGACGATGATGATCCAGACACGTTGACATGGGCTAGCTTGATCTCGGCGTTCATGGTCGGCGATTGTGAAACTGAGATCGAAATGGTTGACCGGGCCGTCGCGCTTAACCCAAATTCATTTCGGGCATGGAACGGAAGAGGCTGGGTCTTTAGAAATGCGGGGCTGCCCGATGAAGCGGTCCGGAGCTTTGAACGTGCCATTCGCATGAGCCCAGTAGACCCGGCGCTACACCATTCGTTTGTCGGGATGGGGTATGCCTTCATCGAGCTTTTCCGCTTTGACGAGGCTATCGTCGCAGGGAAGAAAGCCCAACGTCAGAACCCCGTCTATCCGGAACCATACCGCTGTCTCGCGTCCGCCTTCGCCCATCTCGGACGTGACGCCGAGGCGCGTGAGGCAGCGGCGTGTCTCCTTGAGGTTGATCCCGCCTTTACAATCTCTTCGTGGATCGCCCGGGGCGGGCAATCAAACGCGACGTTGCTGACGGAGGGGCTCCGGAAAGCGGGGCTGCCCGAATGAGCCCGCGCAAATTGTGCCGGACGAGGTCATCGAATACGAGACGCAAATTGCTGCGATGCATTCGCTCGATCCGGAGAACGCCGAACGCCTGTGGAATCTATCCTTGAAGCTGATTTCGTAGAAATTGGTACCGGCAGGTCCTCGCGACCAGCCGGCGTGCAAATCGCGGATGAACGTCGCAAGGAACCTTCGAGTGCAAACCCTGTGAGCCTTGTAGGGTCTATGTCGGCTTATGGGCCCATCGCGACAAGTGTAGCAGGTGTCGCTGAGGTCTTCTGATGAACGAGTTCACGGCGTAGCCGGGAAGCCTACAAGCCCCTACAGGTGTCTCCCGAGGGCACTTCTGTGATCAGGCAAGTAGGAACCGCTGGTGTCCTCGCCAAAGACTTTATAAGTTGATGGGCATGCCTGAGAGATATGGAAGCCGAGATGGAACTACGACACCTTCGTTATTTTATCGCGGTCGCCGAAGAGGGCAGCCTGACGCTCGCGGCTGAAAAACGGTTGCACACCGCGCAGCCTTCGCTGAGCCGGCAAATTCGCGATCTCGAATACGAGGTCGGCGTTCAGCTGATGATACGAAGCGTGCACGGCATCGAATTGACTGCCGCCGGTCGCGCCTTTCTCGACCATGCACGGCTGGCGCTTACCCAGGCGGAGGCAGCTACCGAGGCGGCGCGGCGAGCGGCGCAACCGCCGCGGAAATTGTTTGCGATCGGCTTCCTCACCGGCTACGAGATGGATTGGCTTCCGGCCGTGATGGAAATCCTGCGCGCCGAATTGCCGAGCACGGAAGTCGTCATCCACAGCCAGGACTCGCCGGATCTCGCGGCAGGTCTGATTTGCGGAAAGATCGACCTCGCCTTCATGCGTCCGGAGAAACAGGCACCCGGCCTGAAATTCAGGCTGTTGCGAAAGGACCCGCTGATCGTCCTGATGCCGCGCGACCACGCTTTGGCTGCCCGGAGTTCGATTCGCCCGCAGGACATCGCGAGCCAGACATTTATCGGAGTGTCCCCGGTCCGGGCACCGACCACATGGGCTGCGATCAACGATTACCTCAAGCCTATCGGCGTGAAACCCGACCATCAGGCCGAGAACCTGGCAATGGGGATTTCGCTGGTGGCGTCCACCGGAGGCATCGGCCTGCTTCCGCTCTATTCGCAAAATCTGTTGCCGAAAACCGTCGTCAGCCGACCGATACGCGGGACGCCGCCAACGGTCGACCTGGTCATCGGCTATAACGAGGCGAACACATCGCCGCTCCTGAAATCCATTCTCGCGAAACTGGATGATTTGAAGTTTCGAGTTACAAAGAGCAGTAGCCGCTAGATCCAACCATTTTACGTCCCCATGCTCGTGCGGTTGGTCTCTTCGATACATCACTGAACCGCCGTAGCGCGCGTTCAAGAAAAGCGCGGCAATCAGGAGGCTGTGGAACCTGCTGCTCTCGCATCGGTGCATCTGCATGCCTTGAAAGAAGACGACTTGATAACGTGGCGTGATGCTTTGCCGGAGGACTTAAAGGTCACGACCAAACAGCGGTTCGTGAATGACCTCAAGGCCGCGCTAAATGCCGCGTGGCCGCGGCTTTCCGCAGATCGGAAGAAACTAAACCCGACGTTCCTCGCGATTGTGAAGGCCGGCTTCAAAGCCGAGCGGATCGATGATGATGATGATGTGTCGGTTGCTCGGGATAATCAGATTCTCGCGGATGAGGAGGTTGGCGGCATCCTTCAACTGCGTGCGAAGTCGATCAGGAGCAAGGATTTGATGGCGATCTATATCGGATCGTCGTATGTCTGGCCGCGACCGGCGCGCGGTATGCCCAGGTCAGGCGAATGCGTATAGGCGACGTTCAGGTTTCTGCACGGCGTCTGATGGTGCCGGGCTCCTACAAGGGGCGCGGCGGCAATAGCGGCTCAGACCCGGTCCCAGTGGGCGACGATGTAAGTGCGGTGCTTTTGCGCGCAATCGCAGGGCGGCCAAGCGATGCCCCTCTTTTCGAGCGATGGATCCATGAACAGGAGCCGAGGGGTATCGCCTGGAAGAAGTCTGAACGCGGTCCGTGGAAAAGAGCCGAACTTGCACGTCCCTGGAAGGCCATTCGCGAGCGCGCCGGTATGCCGGAGGTGATTCCCTATGCTTTGCGGCACTCGAGCATCGTGCGCGGTCTCCGAAAGGGCTTGCCCATCCAACAGGTCGCCAAACTGCACAACACCTCAGTCACAATGATCGAGCGGCACTACGCGAAATACATTGCGACCGCCTTGGAAGACCTCGCACGGGCGGCAGTTGTGTCTCTGGTGCCGCGGAGTGATGGAAACGTGGGGCCGATGGGAAAACGCGCGTAGGCGACCTCATCCCCCAGAGTGGCATGTCCCGTTCTTATCCCAAGAGCAGACATGCCCGTGAACGGCAGCTTCGCGCCAGAAGGAGCCGTTCAATCCGCGAATTGGGGACTCGGCAACGTCGGCTTCGCCAGTTTCTGGTTTGCCGAACTCGAGCACATCCTCTCGAAACACCTAATCCACAGCCGGCACTGCAGCGCGTGCTGTTCAGCCTACTCACATTAGATGTCGCTAGATTTTCTTTGATCTCCCGGTGCACACATCGTGCACACGCCGCCTTCTAACTATTTGAAAAACTTAAACTCTCGGTCCAATCCATCATGGGGAAGTTTAAGCTAGTTCTAGCCAACGATATCTAACGTCGTCGCTATCCCATCAATGGGATGTCGTAGTTCGACCTAGACTCCCACCCTGGCGACGCAGTGGTGATCGCACCCGTCTCTGGGCGCATTCCCTGCTAACAGGGAATTTTACAGGGAAAGCCGCGATTTCGAGTCTAAGAGCTGGTTCCGGGGTCGGAAATTGAGGCGCCGCAGCGGTTTCTCGCATAATTCCCTAGGTAAGCTAACAGGGAAAAGCTTTGTACAGAGCAGGGTATTTTTGTTCGGGAACAGGGAGCTTCATCCCACGATCGAATGTCTCAGCCGATGAGATCCGGACCTCGAAGAGAGACTATAACTGTCAACCCAGCGGCTTGAACCACGAGCGGCTAGCCAATCCTCGTTCGGGATGATCGTGCTCCGAAGTGGCCCGGCGCTCTAATGGTCGCCAGGATTGCGACGTCGTCCTTAATTCCTGCCCGACGTCGCGAACCCATCCGGATGGCTGACCAAGACCTTGAGTAACGTCGACTGAAGGGTCATAGCCTCCCTCCAGCTGCTTGGGCAATTCTGCCCACGGTGCCTAATGGCCGCAGCGGCCTTGAAGCTTCGACGGCTCCGGGGTATGTGCGGCAGGATCATGGCTCAGCTGCAGTCAGGCTTCGTTCGGGAGCCGTCCCCGTTCGGAAGAGGCGACGTCATGACGCCCATCTCCAAGTTCCAAAGGCGCATTGGAGCTGTCGAGGAACTCAACCGTGGTAAACCACAAGTCGGCATCGCCAACGTTTTCGAGATCGTGGATTTTGTGTTCGCCCTTTCCATAGACGAAGTGCCGGGTCTCGCCGGCCGAATAGACGGCTTCGACAATCGTCCCATTCTCGGCGTGGGATCGCGCCCGACCCGGCGTCACCGCGGTCCAAAAGTAATCCAGCACGTGACGATGGAATCCAATGCGCTCGCCCGGCGCAAGTCGAATTTCCCAGACGCGAACCCGTTTGGTTTCGGACAATAGCCGCGTACCGACACGTCCATTGTACTGATTGGCCTCGAACTCCTTGCGAATTAATTCGGGCCAGGCGGCCCTGCCCTTTTCCGTCACATTAGCGTTCACTGTCGTGTCTCCTTGAGGTGAGTTATCGGCGAGGCGTCATTCGACGCCTAACCCCGTCTGGGCGCGAACGTGCTGAGCGCCGAACGATGCGCGGACCGAAGCGGCCGCCGTACTGCGGTCCAGCACCGACACCGCCCATGAAATCGCAAAAGCCAACGGCACCGAGACCAGGGCCGGATTGTCGTAAGGGAACGGTGCAGGCCCGAGCTTCAACGTGGCGGTCCAAACTCCCGGACTGAGCGCGACCAGTCCCACTGAAGCCAGCAGGCCGGCGATCGACCCGCTCACGGCGCCTCGTGTCGTGAGGTCAGGCCAGACGATCGACAGGAGTATCACCGGGAAGTTCGCGCTCGCGGCGATCGCGAAGACGAGTCCGACCATGAATGCGATATTCTGGTTCTCGAACACGACTCCCAAGCCCATCGAAAGCAGGCTGATTGCGACCGCCGCGGCCTTCGACACCAGCACTTCCTGCCGTTCGCTCGCTCGACCCTTGCGGATCACGCGAGCATAAAGATCATGGCTTGCGGCCGAGGCGCCCGCGAGCGTCAACCCTGATACGACGGCGAGAATGGTCGCGAACGCCACCGCGGAGATGAACCCGAGCAGTAGCGACCCGCCAACGGCGTCCGCCAGATGCAGGGCCACCATGTTGACGCCCCCAAGCAGTCCACCCGACGCATCCCGAAACTGGGGGTTCGCCGAAACGATCGCGATGGCGCCGAAGCCCAGCACGAACAGCAGACTGTAGAAGATGGAGATGAACCCCGTCGCCACCAGCACCGACGTGCGCGCCTGACGAGCATCGCTCACGGTGAAGAAGCGCATGAGGATGTGTGGCAGCCCGGCCGTACCGAAGATCAGGGCCAATCCGAGCGAGATCGCCGATATCGGATCCTTGACAAGTCCGCCGGGGGCCATGATCGCGTCGGCCTTCGGGTGCAGGGTGACCGCCTCTCGGAACAGGGCCTCCAGACTGAAGCCGAAGTGCCCGAGAATCAGGATCGACATCAGCACCGAACCTGACATCAGCAGCACGGCTTTGATGATCTGCACCCAGGTCGTCGCGAGCATGCCGCCAAAGGTCACATAGACCATCATCAACCCACCTACGATGCCGACGGCGTAGATGTAGGGAAGCCCGAACAACAACTGGATCAGCTTGCCGGCCCCGACCAGCTGAGCGATCAGATAGAAGACCACAATTACGAGGGTGTTCACTCCGGCGACCGCCCTCACCGGGATCTCGGACAGCCGATACGCCACCACGTCTGCGAACGTGTAGCGGCCGAGATTGCGCAACGGCTCGGCAATCAGGAACAGGATCATCGGGAAGCCGACGAGAAAGCCGATCGCGTAGATCATGCCGTCGTAGCCCGAGGTATAGACAAGCGCCGTGACACCCAGGAAGGTCGCCGCCGACGTGTAATCGCCGGCGATAGCAAGCCCGTTCTGGACGCCCTTGAGACCGCCGCCGGCGGTATAGAAGTCCTTGGCTGTGCTCGTACCCCGTCTCGCAGCCCACAATGTGATGGCAAGACTGATTGCGACGAAGCCGAGGAACATGGCGATCGCCGTTGCGTTCAACGATTGCCGCGTGCCGACCGCGGAAGTCAGCGCGTCGGCCGCTGCAGGTTTGGACAGCAGGACGAATGCGGTTGCGAACAAGGCCAGACAAGCCGAGCGCGAAATCATCGAAATTCCTCCATAAGAAGCTGACTGAGCCGATCGAAACGGGAATTGGCGCGCCGGACATAGACGGCCGTAAGAAGGAAACCGAGCGCGATCAGACCGATGCCGATCAACACGCCCCAGGTGATCACGGTGCCATCCCACAGTGGATGCCCGAGGAGCCGGGGCCAGAATGCGACGGTCAGGATGTAAGCGAAGTACGTGGCAGCCATGACGATCGACATGCCAACGCCAAGGCGTGTGCGTTCGCTCGCAAGCTGTCTGAACGCGGGATGGTCCTGGATGGATTGCAGGTCCATTGTTTTCTGTCCTCCCTTTTTTGAATTCGGTTAGGCGGCGATGCCCGTCGCGACGGCCGTCTCGGCCATCACCGCCTCGGGGCTGCGATGCCGCTCCGCCATTGCCCGTTCTTCGGCAGTGGCGATTTGCGCCTGCATGTATGCACCGAGATCCCTGGCACGACGGACGACCGCGGCTCCAAACGGAATTCGGCTCGACTCGAAGTTGGCGAGCGCCGCGGGCAGATCGGCCGGATGGGCTCGCAATGCATCGACCAGAGCAGCCGCATCGGCCGCCGCCTTTGTCACTCCCATTCCGACGTGAGGCCTGGCCACGAACGCAGCGTCGCCCAGGATCACCGTTCGGGATCCGAGCGCCATACCTGGCGTCTCGAGATCCAGAATGGCCTGTATGAACGGCTGTGCCGTGAGGCGAACGACCTCGGCAAATTGCGGTGCAAGCAATCTCTCCGCGTCCTGGCGCATTGAGGCGATCACGTCGGATCGAATCCTGGTCGGCGGAATCGACAATTCGTGCCGGACGCCGTCGATGTCCGTCAGGAGATCTGCCAACCCATGGTCGGCATCGGCCGGGCGGTACCAAACAAAATTGAAACGGCGCTCGCCGACTTCCATCTCTTCGTTGGCTCCGGCGACGGGATACCCGAGCATCTGCTCCCCGGGAGGGAGGCTGAAGGCGAACCAATCGCACAATTCTGCGCGCGTCCGCGGCGATAGGTCCCGCTCATTGACGAGGCCCCGCCAGGCGACGTAGCCGGCGTACGCAGGACGGACATTGGCCGCAAGCTGTGCCCTGACGCACGAGAATATGCCGTCCGCGCCGATCAGCAGATCTCCCGAGACCTCAGAACCATCGGAGAATCGCGCCACCACGCGATCGTCAAGCTCCGTGACGTCCACCAGGTTCTTGCCGTGATGATAGTGTTCCGCCGGGAGCGCTGCCTTCAGAAGCCCGTAAAGGCGTCCCCACGAAGTGAGGACCTGCCGCAACTCAAGCTCGCCCCCAATACGACCGCTCCGGTCCAGCACGCGGCGCCCCGGGACGACCACGCCAACGGCCGCGGCTGCGGAATCGATGCCGGCCCTGCTCAATACCTCGAACAACTCGCGATGGGTGACGATGCCCGCGCCACGCCCTGCCAGTTCGGCGCCGATACGCTCGTACACATCGACGCTCCAGCCTTCCCGCCGCAACAGCAATGCAGCGAACAGTCCGGCCATGGACCCACCGATCACGAGTGCTTTCGGCTGCGGCTGGCGCCTCCGGCGATCGTTACCCATGAGCAACCTCCCTTCGGTTGGTGGTGGTGCAGCGTGGAATCGTTATTTATCGATTGATCAATTATCGATACGCCACCGACCCGTGTCAACGCCTATTTATCACTTGATAAACAAAATGTGATGGCAGCGTCCTTGATCGGCTACGTCGGCAAATCGGTGTATGAAGGTGCAGAATTGCACTCAAACTGACGAATCAGGTGTGAAGCAGCCCAGCAGAGCGCGTCTCCGAACGCCGATCCGAGAGCAGCAGAGGCTGGACCCGTCCGAGCGGGAAGCCATTATCGCGCGGGAGGCCGTCTCGTTTTTCGCCGAGCACGGATTCGAGGGGCAGACCCGCGAGCTCGCAAAGCGGCTGGGCATTACCCAGCCCCTGCTCTATCGCTACTTTCCGAGCAAGGAAGCTCTCATCGAGCGGGTCTATCAGGAAGTGTTCGTCGGGCGCTGGAAGCCATCCTGGGAAAAAATCATCACCGATCGCTCGGTGCCCCTGAAGGCGAGGTTGGTCCATTTCTATCGCGAATACGCCGAGGTTATTCTCACCTACGAGTGGATCCGTCTGTTCATGTTCGCGGGTCTGAAGGATCTCGGATTGAATGCCCGCTATCTCAAAATGCTGCGCGAGCGCGCTTTCGAAAAGGTAATCGAGGAGATCAGGGTCGAGTACGGACGCCCCTCAACCCGCGAACTCCCGATTACCGTTCTCGAAATCGAAATGGTATGGGGGCTTCACGCGGCGATCTTCTATCTTGGGGTCCGTCAATTCATATACTCGATGTCCCTCGAAACGGATGTCAATTCGATCATCGACGCAAAGGTGGCGACGTTCCTCAGCGGCGTTTGCTCGATTCTACCGGCCAAAGCAGCAGTCTAGACCCGCTGGCCACAGCAGGCGCCTCCAAAAAGCGGAGAGGATACCGTGGATGCATTGGCGCGCTGCACAGCGACGACTTCGCGAACCTCCTCCGATTCCCTTCCGATCAAAGCCCAGCCGCTCTCTTGATGCGGGCCGCCGTGAACGGAAGCTCATACATCCGAACGCCCGTTGCATCCCTGATCGCGTTGGCGATCGCGGCTCCCGTCGGCCCCTGCGCGGCCTCAGCGACACCATAGAAGGCATCGCCGGGCCGATCTATCAGATGGACTTCAACCGACTCCGGCACGCTGTCAAACCGCATGATCGGATAGGCTGACCAATCCACCGATGTGACACGGGTACGGTCGAACGTCACCCGTTCGAAAAGCGTCCAGCTCATCGACTGCAAAATCCCGCCTTCAATCTGATTGCGGATACCATCCGGGTTAACAACCTGCCCGGTGTCCACTGCCGCCACGACGCGCCGGACGCGAACGCCGCCGCTTTGGCGTGGAAGCTCGATCTCGATGGCCACCGCGCACCAGGCCTCGAGGTTCTTGTAACGCGCAAAGCCGAAACCGAATCCGGTGCTCGCCGAACGCTTGACCCGAGCTGCCCAACCGAAGCGCGATGCTGCCGCTTCGATGACTTCGCGCGCGCGGGGATCGACGGTGTGCCGAAGCCGAAACGCGACCGGGTCTTGACCCGATCGCGCCGCCAATTCGTCGAGGACGCTCTCGATGGCAAGGACGTTGAGGTACCCGCCCAGGGAACGCATGGAGGATCCTCGCAACGGCATGTCGGGCAGAAAGTGATTAATTACCTTGCAGTTCGGGATCGCATAGAGCGGAATGGCATTCCGATCGCCGCCGCCTTCAGGCTGGGCCAGTGCGACGGGCGGCGCAGGCGGGAAGGCAAAGGATTTCAGTCGGGCGGCGACCAGCGTCCCAGGGGGCCCAGGCCGCATCATGTGCGACTGGCTCCAAACCTCGTGGTGCCAATCCGCAATGGCACCGTCCAGTCCGACCGTCGCCCTGAGCTTGACCACCATGCCGGGCCCGAATGGATCCCAGGCGTGCTCTTGTTCACGCATCAGTTGGACCCTGACCGGCCGACCGGGCATCGCGACCGCGAGCATCGCCGCGTCGGCTGCCGCGTCGTCGGCGCCATTATGTCCATAGCAGCCGGCGCCCTCCGCATGGATGCAGCGAACATTCTCGGGCGGCATCCACAGCATGTCGGCGATCGCATCGCGGAGGAAAAACACGCCTTGCGTATGGGTCCAAACGGTGAGTCTGCCCTCGCGGAATTGCGCAACGGCACAGGACGGCCCGATGGACCCGTGTGTCAGATAGGGTCTGCTGAAGGTCCCATCGACCAGAATACCCGATTTTCCCGGATTACCGCTGTCGTGAATCGTCGTGTCTCGGGAAGGCAGGTTCGTCAGAACTGACGGCAGGTCCGCGCTGTCCGGAAGGGCTTGCTGCTCGATCCAGGTCGTAGTCGCTGCGAGCGTTCGCATGCCTTGGATGGCTATCCATTCTTGGTCTGCAAGCACGCCTAGAAAGTTGTTGTCCTGAACGACCTTGACGATACCGCTTATCCGCTCGACCTGAGCGATGTCACAGTCTCGCAATGTAGCTCCGTAACTCGGCGGGCGAACAACGCGACCGTGCAGCATCCCATCGAGCCGCAGATCTTGAACGTAGGCGCTTCCCCCTGTCACCTTGGCCGGAATGTCGATCCGCTGCACGGGTTGGTTCATCACGGTGAAGTCTGCGGGCAAGGTCAAACGCGCGTTCTGCTTCGCGTCCACCGACAATAGTTGGTCGCGAACCAATTCGCCGTAACCAAGTCGCATGCGATTAGGGCCGAATACGTCGCCGTTGCGGACCTGTAGTGAGGTGGCGGACACGCCGAGCCTGCGAGCGGCCTCTTCGATAAGTATCTCGCGCGCCTGCGCCGCCGCGTGTCGAATTGCCGTGCCGGAGTCCTGCATCGAGTGGCTTGCGGCCGTGTATCCCTCATTGGGCGTCCGTGCGGTGTCTGCCGTGACCAGCGATAGCCGATCTAGCGGAACCTTGAGTTCCTCGGCCGCGACCTGGAGCAGCGCCGTCTTGAGACCCTGGCCAAGTTCGGCCTTTCCGGTGAGAATCGTAACGGCCCCCGATGCGTCGAGGCGAATCCAGGCGTCGATGCTTGGCGTGTCGTCGAGACTTCCCGGAAGACCGGCTTCGAGGGTGCTCCACCAGTTCCCGTTTCGGTTTGTCCATGCGCCCCGGAAAGCCGGAAGGCGACGATGAGCGCGCCGGCGCCCGCCAACACGCTGCGCCGCGAGACACCACGCATCATCGTCCTGTCCTCGCATCGGCAGTCTTCGGCTTCATCTCTTCCGCGGCACGCCGGATCGCACGCAAAATTCGCATGTGTGTTCCGCATCGGCAGAGATGAGGCTGAAGTTCGGCCCTGATCGACTCATCGGGGGCGTGCGGGTCGCGATTCAGCAGCGCCTGGGCACGCATCATCATGCCGGGAATACAATAGCCGCATTGTGCCGCTTGCTCGGCGATGAAAGCGCGCTGCATCGGGCCAGGCGCGTCCAGACTCCCAAGTCCTTCGAGCGTGGTGATCGTCCGTCCCTCCAACACCATCACCGGCATTATGCAGGAGAAAATGGCCTTGCCATCGACGATGACGGTGCAAGCTCCGCATTGACCGAGCCCACAACCATATTTTGCGGAATTCAGCCCGAGTTCGTCCCTGAGAACGTAGAGCAGTGGAGTGTCTGGGCTCGCCTTGATGGATCGGCTCTCGCCGTTAACGGTCAGCGTTGTCATGGTGCTTCACCGAACCTTCTGCCCTTTGTTGTCCAGTCCGACTCACGGATTGCCTCTTGCTTGCGCGACCGCTTTGGCTATCCCATCCCACGGCTTTTTCCCGGCAAACTCGGTGCGCAGATAGTTGGTGAGATCGGAAATCTGCCGGTCATCAAGAATATCGCCAAAGCCGGGCATGATCGGACGCGCAGAGCCGCCGGCGGATGCCGGTATTCCCCGCACGACAAGATTGACCAGGTTGGCGGGCGTCTCGCCGGCAACGGCGGTGGAGAGAGCAAGCCTCAAGCCGCCCAGCGGCAAGGGTCTGTCGCCTTCGTGGCACGACGCGCAAACGGCGGTGTAGATCGCTCCGCCCGGATCGGACGGGATAGACGGCGTGGCAGCCTGCACGCCGGCCACCTGCGGCAGACGTCCTGGACCTGATGGGTCCGGTATCTTCACATCGCTCCGTCCTTCACCCTTGCCGAGCGACGCAAGATAGGAAGCCATTGCGCTTACGTCCGCGCGGTCGACCAAGGACAGATTGTCGACCACGTTCGCCATGGGGCCCTGAGCCGTCCCATGCTGGGGGTGCGAGCCACGCGCGAGATAGTCCGTGAGGGCAGCCACGTCCCAAGCGATGGGCGATTGCGAGCTTCGACCGAGCGCATAGGCACGCCAGCCCTCGGCTTCGCCTCCTTCGAAACTGGCCGATGTCTTTTCCGCTCCTAGCAGATTTCGAGGGGAATGGCAGGCGCTGCAATGCCCGAGTCCATCGACCAGATACTTTCCCCTGTTCCACTTCTCATCCTTTGAAGGGTCGATGACAAAACGCACCTGACGCAGAAACAGAAGCTTCCAGAAGGCCAGCGTCAGACGAACATTGAGAGGAAACGGAAATTGATTTGGCGGCGCTGACGCCTTGACCGGATCGATCGACATGAAGAAGGCATACAATGCCTTCGCATCATCGTCCGACACGCGCGTGAAATGATCGTATGGGAACGCCGGGTAAAGGTGGCGGCCCTCACGATCCACTCCGGACCGCAGGGCGCGAATGAAGGCCTGCTCCGACCATCGTCCGATGCCGGTTTCGGGATCGGGCGTGATGTTGGTGGAGTAGATCGTTCCGAAGGGCGTCGGCATCGCAAGCCCTCCGGCGTATGGCGCTCCGCCCGGTGCCGTATGACACGTGGTGCAGTCTCCGAGTAGCGCGAGACTCGCTCCACGACGCGTCGCGGCAGGATCCAGAGTTCTGGCTGACGGAGGATCAACCGGAGGAATTGGCGATTCCCAGGCGTAGAGAAGTGCCAACGTCCCGCCCATCGCGCCGATAGCAAGCAGTGCGAGCAGAACGGACCTGAACTTCATCGCCTTCGCCTCCTGAATGGAGACGCCATATCAGGCGGCCGTGGGTGCTATCTTTTCAGTTTCACGCGGCACTTGAACAATCTCCCGATCAGGCGTCGACTGCAGGGAACTCTCCTTTTCGATCACCTGCTCGACGAGCAGAGTGTGGGCGCGTTCAGTCGAACGAAGCCCGTTGGGTATCGCCTGCTGCCCAGCTTCCCTTTGGTCGACCCCGCCGCCACAATGCATTACGCCCTGCTCGCGACACCAAATCAAAAAGCCGTCCAAAGCATGAGCGGAGAGTCCAATACGCTCGCAGGGCTGCGGCGTAAGGTGCCTGACGACGACCCGCTCATCTGGAAAACGAGCGTGCCGCCAAGGCAGCGATTGCCGCGTTTCGCAGAGAATCGTTACCGCGGCCACGCCGCCCGCCGCCCATGCAAGCCATCTATCTTTGACGGCCTCTTGCTATTTATCGTTTGATAATTAACTCTCGATCCTGCTTGAAGTCAAGTGTCAGACGTGCCGAACCGAAGCTGCGCGCCGACGAACGAGGATTGCTGCCATGTCTTTGCCGACGCTCACGACGGACCAACGGATCCCCGAACTCACCCGCGCACGCACATTTGCCATGGCGGTTTGTGCGGGTATCGCGGTCGCAAACATCTACTACAATCAGCCCCTGCTGGGCCTGATCGAAGCAAATTATCCAAACTCTTCCGTCATCGGACTGATACCCACGGCCACACAATTTGGTTACGCGGTCGGCCTCCTCTTGTTGGTGCCATTGGGCGATCTCGTCGAGAGACGACGCCTTATCGCTGTCCAATTCGCTGTTCTGGCGGCTGCCCTCGCATTCGCGGCGCTCGCTCCGTCCACGCTGGCGTTGATCGCGGCGTCGCTCATCCTGGGCGTAGCCGCCACTGTGGCCCAACAGATCGTCCCATTCGCTGCGACGCTCGCCGATGACCGGACCCGGGGCGCCGCGGTCGGCACGGTGGTAAGCGGAATCCTGGGCGGCATTCTTCTCAGCCGCACGATAGCCGGCTTCGTCGGATCACACTTCGGATGGCGCGAGATGTTTTGGCTAGGCGCGCCATTGGCCCTCGGCGCCGCCGCGCTGGTCCGTTTGATCCTGCCACGCCACCATCCGACGCAGACCATCGGATACGCTGCCGCACTGCGTTCGCTCGTCCACCTGCTCATCGAGGAGCCGGCGCTTCGGCTGGCCGCAGCGACGCAAGCGATGCTGTTCGCCTCGTTCATCGCTTTCTGGACCGTTTTATCTCTCCATCTGCAGGAACCGGCATTTGGGCTCGGTCCGGAGATCGCTGGCCTGTTTGGCATCATCGGTGCGTCGGGAATACTCGCTGCGCCGCTCGCAGGTCGAGTAGCCGACAAGCGGGGCCCTCATCTCGTGATTGCGATCGCTGCGGCTATCTCGCTTTCGTCCTGGGTTGCTTTCGCTGGCTGGAACACCGTCGCGGGACTGACCGTCGGCGTCGTGTTGCTCGACGTGGGAGTAAACGCAGCGCTCGTTTCAAATCAGCACCTGATTTTCGCCCTGCGTCCGGAGGCTCGGAGCAGGCTGAACACGGTGTTCATGACCGCAATGTTCATCGGTGGCTCGCTCGGGTCCCTCGGAGCGAGTTGGGCGTATGCGCACCTGTCATGGCTCGGCGTTTGTGGCTACGGGGCTGCGCTTGGGACAGCAGGCCTGCTCCTGCAGCTGCCGACGCTTCTGCCTCCGACCGGCCGGAAGGTCTCACATCACTGACCCCCACTCTTCGGATTTTGTGAACGGCCCCCATCAGGAGATTGCACGGAATGCGCATCGCGGTCGTCGGAGGTTCTCTTGCGGGACTATTCACGGCAACGCTGCTTACGCAGGATGGACACGACGTCACCGTTTACGAGCGATCGGTCCATGGGCTCGAAGGGCGCGGGGCCGGCCTGCTGGGCAGGCGCGAGACATTTGCCATTCTGCGCGCCTCGGGATGCGAGCACGTGGCTCGCGTCGGGGTGGTTGCGCGGGACCGCATCGTGTTCAGCGATGCGGGATCTACCGTTGACCAAAAGATGCCGCCTCAGACACAGATATCGTGGGACTACATCTATCGTGTCTTTCGGCAACGGATGTTGGATGGAGCGTATCTGGTCGATCGAAACGTCGAACATCTTCGCGAGCAAGCCGATCATGTTGTTCTTCGCTTTACCGACGGAAGCGAAGCGGTTGCCGACCTCGTCATTGGTGCTGATGGAATAGCATCCGTCGCGCGCGCCATCGTCGATGGCCCAACGGCCGCCAATGCGTACGCGGGCTATGTCGGATGGCGCGGCCTTCTTCCAGAACTTGCCTTGCCGGGCTTTGCGGCCGACGACCTCCTCGAACGTTTCGCATATTTCCGGATGCCCCATTCCCATGTGATCGGATTCCTGGTGCCTGGACCGAACGGCGAAACCGAGACCGGAAGTCGACGATACAACTGGGTCTGGTATCGGCCGGCCGTCGAACCGACCGCGCGGGACCAGGTGCTCACCGACCTCGAAGGCCGCGTCCACCCGTACTCGCTTCCTCCGGGCGCGGTTTCCGAAGGAGCCCGCGAGAATCTCGTTGACGACGCCAGGCGTCTGTTACCTCGCGCTTTCGCTGCGGCGATCGAAGCGACGACCCGCCCGTTCGTGCAAGGGATCTTCGACTACGAAACGGAGCGCATGGTCTCGCGACGGATTGCGCTGGTGGGTGACGCGGCATTCGTCGTGCGACCGCATACGGGAATGGGAATTGCAAAGGCTGCGGCAGACGCGCTCGCGCTGCGAAAGCACCTGTCATCGGCGACGCTCGCCGACGCACTCCGGGGGTACAAGCAAGAACGAGTACAAGTGGGCACAGCCATCGCCGCATCTGGCCGCGAATTGGGTGCGCATCTCATATGAACCCCTTTGTGGTCGTCGAAACAGCGAATTTGGGAGAGGCGGATGAGTTGGCATGCCGACCGTGACTTCACGGTTACGATCAGTGGTGGATCGGTTGCGGGGCTTTGCAATGCGATTACCCTTCGCAAACTCGGTGCAACCGTAAGAGTTCACGAACGCGTGCCGGGCCCGATGATGGCACGAGGGGCCGGCATCGTCGTTCAGAACGAATTGATGGGGCTGCTTGAGCAAAACGGTGCAGGTCCTCTCCCTTTCACGTCCTGCCGCGGTCGGCGATATCTCAACTCGGACGGCGGAGACGGCGTTCTGCAAGAGATGCCGCAGGAATTCACGTCTTGGGAAGCTATCCAGGCGGCACTGCGGGCCGGCGTTCCGAATGAATGTTATCGTGCAGGCTCAGAGGTGGTGACGGTGTCCCAGACGGGCTCCAGGGTCTCGGCGACCCTTGGCGACGGCTCTGTGGCGGAAAGCGATCTGTTCGTGGCTGCCGACGGCTCGGGCTCTGCAATACGGCGTAAAATGATTCCCGATGTCGAGGCGAGGTATGCCGGCTACGTTGCCTGGAGGGGTACGCTGGACGAGAGCAACGTACCTTCTGACCTTCTGGCCTTCTTCGACGACCGTTTCACCTTCTCCGAAGCCCGCAACGGCGGGCACATGCTGGCGTATTTCATCCCGGGAAGCGACGGCGCCGTTGCGGCCGGATCACGGCGTCTCAACTGGGTCTGGTATGTGCATGTTGATCCGACCGAGTTGACGAACGTGCTGACCGACAAGAACGGCATACGGCATCGATCTTCGCTTCCGCGCGGTACGACGCCGGAGAGGATCATTGCCGATCTGAAGGCGCGTGCTTTGCGCAACATTCATCCGAAGATGGCCGCGCTGGTCTCGGAAACGCGCGACCCTTTCCTTCAGACCATCCTCGACGTGACGGTGCCGAAAACCCTGTTCGGTCGGGTCTTGCTGACCGGTGACGCAGCTTTCGTCGTTCGGCCCCACACCGCGGGGGGAACCGCCAAGGCTGCCTACGAGGCGTCGGTTCTCGCGCGCGCATTGAAGTCGGCGCGCGCAAATGTTGACGTCGCGCTTCAGTCCACGGAGCGGCTGCAACTGGAATATGGCAACGCCCTCTACCAATACGGCCTCGCGCTCGGGAATCGCTGGTCGCGCGAAAGAAGCACCGACTAGCTCGATCAGCTGGCGCCCGGTCCGAACCGATCGACCAGAAAATCGATGAAGAGCCGGACCTTGACCGCAAGATGTCGCGTAGGTGGATAAACCGCGTAAAGGGCAAGCGGCGGCGCCGAATAGTTCGCAAGGACGGCTTGAAGACTGCCATTTTTTAGGGCCTCCGCCGCGATGAACTCCGGTATCAATGCGACCCCCCTACCCTTCGCCGCCACGTCGCGCAGCACCTCCGCATTGTTGACGCACAACGACCAGGCCGGCTGGATCCAGTGGTCGCCGTCGCCGCCCGTCAACTTCCACTGATTGCCCGTCAGCAGGAAACCGTAGGTCAGGGACACGTGATCGCGGAGGTCTTGCGGATGCATCGGCGTGCCATGACGCTTCAGATAGTCAGGCGACGCACATACCACCCGCGCGACGGGAACAATCTTGCGGGCGATCAGACTCGAGGATTCCAGTTCGGCGATGCGAAGTGTGACATCGAAGCCATCCTGGACGGGGTCGAGAAGATCGTCACTCAGCACAAGTTGAAGCTGAAGATCGGGATACTTCGCCATGAAGTCCGCGAGCGCCGGCCCCAGGCGTATCGTGCCGAACGACATCGGCGCATTGATCCGCAACAGACCGCGCGGTGCCGATTGCAGCTGCGTGACCGCCTGATCCGCAGCGTCAATCTCCGAGAGGATGGCGATGGCACGCTCGAAATACATCTGGCCGTTTTCGGTTGGACTGGCGTGCCGGGTGGTGCGGTTCAGCAATTGTACGCCGAGGCTCTCCTCGAGATCGCCGACATACTTGCTGATCGCGGAGCGCGAGAGCCGCAGTTGACGGCCGGCTTCGGCGAAGCTGCCACTCTCCACAACCTTTACGAAGGCTCTCAGGCTGCCCAGTTTGTCCATCCGCCCTCCGATTGTCGCCAAATTGTAGACACAGAGGTCATAAAATCATGGATTGTCCTCAAAACAAAGCCATCCGATATCTCACGCCAGAGCGATGTTGCTCATTCGACTTGGAGGAAGAGATGTCAGGACTTCATCACGTCACGGCCATTGCCGGCGATCCGATCCGGAATTTCGGCTTCTATACGCGGGATCTCGGCCTGCGGTTCGTCAAAAGGACCGTCAATTTCGACGATCCGGCCACCTATCATTTTTATTATGGCGACGAGACCGGTCGGCCGGGCACGATCCTGACGTTCTTTCCGTGGCAGGGAGTGCCACCCGGTCGTAGGGGCGTCGGCGAAACCCACCAAACCGCTTTCCGCGTGCCGCTTCGATCGCTGGGCTACTGGACGAAGCGCTTCCTGGAAAAGGGAGTCCATCACGAAGCGCTCGAAAAGCGTTTCGGGGAATCGGTTCTGTCGTTCACTGATCCCGACGGCATGGCGCTGGCTCTCGTCGGCGTGCCAGGAGCCGAGGATGAGCCGGCCTGGAACGACGGTGACGTGCCGGCCGAACATGCAATCCGCGGATTTCACGGAGTAACGTTGCTGCTTGACGATGCCAGGAAGACCGCGGCCATCCTCACCGACGTGCTCGGCTTCAGGGAGACGGCTCGAGAGGGTTCCGTGACCCGCTACAAGGCGGCAGGCGAGATTTATGGAAGCGTGGTCGACATCTATGAAGCGAAGGGATTCCTGAGAGGCCATGAGGGTGGCGGTTCGGTGCATCACATCGCATTCCGCGCAGCCGACGACGCCGAGCAAAGCAGGTTGTCTCAACGGCTCGTAGACAATCATGGACTGCATCCGACCGAACAGAAGGACCGCAACTACTTCCGGTCGATCTACTTCCGCGAACCGGGTGGCGTGCTGTTCGAGATAGCGACCGACATCCCTGGCTTTGCAGTCGACGAGCCGGTTGCGACGCTGGGACGCGCACTGAAGCTGCCGAGCTTCCTCGAGCCACACCGCGAAGAGATCGAGGGTGTCCTGCCGGAGTTGGAAGGAGCCGTGTCATGATGGACGAGTCCGCATTCGTCTATCGATTTGAGCCCGGAAGCAGAGCCGGTGCGCCTCCGCTCCTGCTCCTGCACGGCACCGGAGGAGACGAGAACGATCTGATGCAGGTCGGGGCTACGATATCGCCGGGTTCGCCGTTGCTCTCACCACGTGGGCGCATCCTCGAGCACGGTATGCCGCGCTTCTTCCGCCGCCTGGCGGAGGGCGTATTCGACGAAGAAGATGTGCGCAAGCGTGCTCTGGAGCTTGGCACGTTCGTCGACGGTGCGCGGCAGCGCTATGGTATCGAAGCGCCGATCGCCGTAGGATTTTCCAACGGCGCGAACATCGCGGCCGCGCTGCTTCTGATGAAACCGGAGGCACTCGCCGGTGCAGTCCTGCTCCGGGCCATGGTGCCTCTGTCGGAGCCACCCAGCGCGAGGCTCGACGGCAAGCCGGTGCTCATTCTCTCCGGGCAAGCAGACCCGATCGTTCCGGCCGGCAATGCCGCCAGACTTTCGGCGATGCTCTCGGATGCGGGCGCCAACGTGGTCCATAAGATCCTGCCCGCCGGACACCAACTTTCGCAGGCGGACGTCAGGTTGGCCCGCGATTGGACCGCCAGCGTTGACGCTCGAGTTGTCTAGCCGGATCTGGAGCCGAACTGTCACTCTGACAGTTCGGCTCCGATACATGGCCCGCGCCTGCCTCTCGACGACGGCGCTATCGTCAATCGCTTTCCATCACTTCGACCACTCGAGCCGCATAAAGCTCCTCCTGGTCCAGTTCACCTTCGACCCTGTGCATGACGCTGTCGTGGATGCGTGCGGAATTGAATAGTTCCAGGAGTTTCTCGCGGCCTGCTTCAACCGCGATCAGGACAGCACGGTAGTGCTGGAGTCTCCGTTCCCCATGGGATCCCTTGGCGAGAACATGGTCCTCGGCGATCGCGAGACGATGTCCGTACTGTTCGACCAGTCGCGGGTGGGCATGCTTGCCCTCGGCTCCAAGAGAATGCGCACGGATGGCATCGAACTGGGCTCGCGCGATTTCGGCCCGGACAGCCTCTTCGGAGAGCGTCTCTTCTCCGTGGAGCAGGAAATCCTTCCCGGCCAACGTCTTGGCGACCGGACCGAGCGTCAATCCGAGCACGACGATGGTCGCGGCGACAACGCAGAAGGTCACGAACAGGATGATATCGCGGCCGGGAAAATTCTCGGGCAATGACAGTGCGGCTGCAAGACTGACGACCCCGCGCATTCCCGCCCAACTCATCACTAACGGAACGGCTAGCGACGGATATGGATCCCGTTCGCGGAGAGATGGGATCAGCGCTCTCGGAATATAGGCCGTCGGGAAGATCCACGCGAATCGGGCGAGCACGAGCACCGCAAAGATCGTCGCGGCCGCCGGCAGAAGCGAAAGAACGGTTCCCCAATCCGCACCGAACCGGTGCAGAACGCCGCGAAGAGCCAGCCCGACAAGCACAAAGACCAACGCCTCCATCACGAAGGTTACGACAGACCAGACCGCGAGGGCCTGGACCCGAGACGCCGCGCTCAAGGTCTTGTGCTGCAGACGTCCAAGCACCAGCCCACATGCAACCGTCGAAAGCACGCCTGACACATGCAGGCCGTCGGCGAGTAGATAAGCGGCCCAGGCGGACAGGAAGGTCCAGACCACGGTGAGCCGTGCATCCGTCAATCTTCCGGCGACGAAGGCGCATATCCAGCCGAGCGCGCGAGACCGATCCCGATGCCCACAGCCGAGACGTAGACGAAGCTTCCTGCGGCCGCCCCCGCGCTGAAGGCACCGGTCAGTGCCGCAGCGACTGCGAAGCGAAAGAGGACGAGGCCCGAGGCATCGTTGATCAAGCTTTCGCCCTCCAGCAGCACGGCGATGCGCGGCGGGACATTAAGATGGTCCAGCACCGCACGCGCGGCCACGGCGTCAGGCGGCGAAACGATCGCGCCAAGCGCAAAACACGCGGCCCAAGGCAATGCCGGAAAGAATAAGTGCGTAACGACGCCGACCAGCAGCGTCGTTACCACGACGGCGCCGACGGCCAGTTGCAGGATTATCCGGAGATTGGCCCGAAAATCCGGCCACACCGTGAAGTAGGCGCCCGAAAGCAGAAGCGGAGGCAGAAAGAGCACCATGACGAAGTCCGGATCGAACTCCACTTGGGGAAGTCCCGGAACGAGAGCCAGAATGATGCCGGCCAGCACCAGCACGGACGCGGACGGCAGGCGCAGGCGACGGGCCACCGCGTCGAGCACGACGGCGATCATCAGGAGCAGCAGGATGGTCTGGAAGGTCTCGGAGGGGCTCATCGCGAGCGCTAGGCCGTCTTTTGCGGGGCGGGTTCGGACCCCGCTAAAAGCACCGCCGGCAGCGCGACAAGCGGGGGCAGCACGAAGCACCAGGTGCCAAACCTGGCATAGAGGCAGGCGCCAGCCGCGCACCCCAACGCGAATGCAGCCACACTCGCCGACATCTTGCCCAAGCGGGGCTTGGCAACGGTCAGAACAGAGACAGGCGCGCGTCGCAACACATCCGCGACATCGATCATGATCTGGGTTGTCGTTCCCGTCATCAGGGTGCTGGGTGGGTCCGTCCCCATGTGGATGCGATGGGCCGCGTTTTGAATGGCCATCGCGGCGACAAGGATCATCCCGGTGGCAATCGCGTGCCAGCTATCGCCTTGCACAAATGGTCCGAAATAGACGGCCGCGGCGCCACCCACGGCGAGAAGCAGCGTCTTGATGGCCAGCATCGAGCGGAGGATCGGCAGTCCCATGGCGGGGAGATAGAAGCTGAATATCCTCGTGACGATCACGACGACACAGAAGACGGGAAGGGCAAGAAGCTTGGCCAGCGCACCGGACGTTCCGAGCACAATGGCGGCACCGAACGTGACGAAGTTGCCGGTCACGTGCGCAGTGAAGAGTCCCTGAAGAGCGAGAAAGCCGGCGGTATCAACGAAGCCGGCGTTGAGAGTCATCAAGAGAGCGAGAAGGGAAATGGACTTCGACATGCTACCAGCCGTATTGGAGTTGGACACCCAGATAGTTGCTCGTGTGTCCACCGGCGCGGATGATCGTGTTGCCGACATCGAAATGCACGGCCTCGATGGCGCCCGCGAGATGGTCGTTGAACGCGTAGTCGACGCGAAGCTGACCATAGGCTCCGGTCCAGTTGCTACCGATGCCGGCAGTGCCCGCGATGGGCACGTTGGGCTGGACGTAGATCGCGTCGGCCGTTGTTTCCCGCCATTGCAAGCCGATGGCGCCCATCACCTTCAGCCGGCTCACCGGACTGACGGTGATAGAGGGTTTGAGATGCACCAGGTTCACGTAACCCGTGTAACCGGCAAGCGTGAAGTAGTAGCCGTTCGGGAAGAGCGGGTTGAACGTGCCCACCGTTCCGTCCGCCGGGCGGTGGTCTCCGGAAGCAGTATCGAACTGGATACCCAGGCGGGGCTGCCATGGTACGCTCGCCAACGTGTAGCCCGTTCGCGCACCGACGGCCCAGGCGCGAATGTCCGTGGTGCCCACCTGGCCTACCTGCCCCATGGCCTCCAGGTCCCAATCGAACTGCTGAGTCTTGCCAGCGAACCGTCCATCAAAGACGTGCCGGTGCTCCGCGCCAAAGGCGTCGAGGTATTTGGCGTTACTTCGTTCGTAGAGCGAATAGTAGCCGGACAGTTCGTTGTCTCCGAGCACCTTCCGTTCCACCCGCAGCGTGCTGAACTGGAACTGATCGTTCGACGTATCGTCGAAGGGGCGCCCGTCGAAATACTGGACGGGTCGGCTGACGAATCCGATGAAGCGCCAAACCCCGGTCTCCCAGTCAGCCCAGATGGCATCAAAGGATTGGCGTACGTTCGGTCCGTCTCGCGACGATACGAAACGCTGCAAGTCGAATGCGAAGTCCTGCCGCCCGGCGCGCGCCTTCAACGTCCCGCCGTCAAACCTGTTGACGTACTCCACGAAAGCGAGCCGGAGATCCAGGCGATCCTGGTCGACGGGTGTGACGTTGAACTTATGGAAAGATCGATCGTCCTCGAGTTGAACGAACGCGCGCCAATTTTCGTCGAAGTGAACATCGGCATGGATCTGCAGGCGCTGTAAGAGATAGCTGTCCACCGGCGTGTTGCCGGTACCGAAGCCGGCTGCGTTGTTGGTTTCGAAACGTTCGCGCAAGGTGACGCCCAACGAAATGTAGCTTTTCGGATCGGTGGCCCACAGCGGGATGTATTTGAGCCCGTCGAACGGTTCGGTGCGCAATCTGGGATCGGCAAGGACCGACCAGTCCTCCGCCCAGCGGTTCGCCTGAATCGCGGGCCTCTTGGGTAGAGCGGCGTCCCCGTCGTCTGCCTGCGCGCAATCGACGCCGGCGCCGAGAAGCGCAAGCACCAGGACGATCCAAAAAGAGTTGCGCAGACCGGCCCGTGCTGACATCGGCTGAAATCACCTCATTTGCTGTCGGCCCGGGATGCGCTCTTCGGCCCGGGCGAGTGTATTTCGGCGACATAGCCGCCCGGGAACATGACGAACGCCGCCGAGCGGCCGTCCGACGTGTAGGGTTCAACGAGTACCGTGGCGCCGGCGTCCTTTGCCTTGCCGAGCGTCGCGGCGAGGTCAGCCACTTCATAGCCCGTCGTCTCCCGCCCATAGGGATAAGGCAGATGACCATCCGTGACCAGCACGACCATCTTCCCGAAGGGGGACTCAATCCGGATGCGTCGGTAGGTCGCGTCGGACCTGCCGATCTCGATCCCGGGCGCCTTCGCATCGTCGGAGACGACCTTGCCGCGGGAGAACGCGACGAAGCTCCGGGTGAAGGCGGCCGCCCTGTCGGCCGAAACGTACACCCGATTCTCCGGGATCTTCTCGAAGGGAGCGTAGTTCGATTTGGTCGTGTGCCAGTAGAGCTGCATATTGACGCCGCCCGGCCACTGGATCACCGCGTCGCGCCCGATCGGATCCGGGAAGGTCGCGACGATCACGTCGGCGCCGGCTGCACGGGCGGACTTGATCGCAACGTCGATGTCGCTGACCAGGTATCCGTTGCGCTCGGCACCAAACGGGTACGGCACGGGCGTCTTGAAACCAAACACCGAGACCGTGCCGACCGGTGTCTGAAGCAGCTGCGAAGTCGTACTGCTTGGCGTGGGCGTGACAGTCGCAACCACCTGCTTGGTGCTTTGACCACCAAAAGTCGCGAGAAAACTCGATACGAACTTGTCCACTTCCTCGGGTGCGACATAGACATGGGTCGTATCGTATTGCGGCGCGACGGAGACCGTCTCGCGCCCGGCCCTGCCCGTATCCTTGGCGATCGCCGGCATCGCTGCGGCGGCGACAGCCGCGACGGACAGGAGCAGAATCGATGCGGATAGCCTTTTCATGGGCAACTCCCTAAGCGAGATTTACTACGAAACGTGGTTTCGACGAGATGCCGTCGCTTCGGCGTAAATCGACGCGACGACTAAACCGGCGATGAGGCCGAGGTGTTCGAAGAACGCATTCATCGCCACGAACTGTTCGTGGCCGGTGGATAGCCAAAATGCGTTCGCGGTCAGCATCGCTACAAAAGTCAGCACACCGAGTCCACCGGCCCCGACCCACACAAGCCGATTAGCGACGACGAGCAGCGAGCCGCCCAGCTCGATGACGATCGCAAGCGTCGCCCACAGCCAACCTGGATTGAGACCGAACCTTTCCTGCTCGGCTACGGCGCCGGCGAAGTCTGAGAGCTTGGCGACACCTCCGATCAGATAGGCCGATACCAGCGCGAGACGCACCAGCGGCCAAAGCCACGGCCAGGCGAGAATCTGGCGGATCAGGCGCGGCGTGTCGATGCGGCCGATCATCCTAGACCGCCCAGCAGGCACATCCGAGCGCGCCCCAGAAACTCCTGATGTCCGAAACCGGAAGTTTGCTGGACCAGGCGCGGGCGTGATCATGCCCATGCACGCCGCAGGCGCTGGCGCAGCCACACATCTGCATCGCCTGCGACCGTATGGCCTTCGCCTTCCCGTCCGACCCGACCCAGTTACCATAACCGCCGAAGCTGCGCACCGGCGACCAATCGGGCATTGCGGGCGGGGGCGCGGTGTCGTCGAGCGCCTTGAAATCTCCGGCGCCATAGACGATGCGGCCGCCCACGACGGTGAGATCGCTCGTCGTGTCCGCAATCTCGTTTTCGGCGCAGGAGAAATAGTCGCGATCCGGAACAATGAGGTCGGCGAACTGTCCAACCTGGATCCGCCCCTTCTTGCCCTCTTCATTGGAGAACCAGGTCACATTCTCGGTCCACATCCGGAGCGCCGCTTCCCTGTCGAGGCAATTTCGCTGCGGATAGAGGCGCAGACCTCCCACCGTCAAGCCGGTCACCAGCCACGCCAGCGAGACCCAGGGATTGTAGGACGCAACGCGCGTAGCGTCTGTTCCAGCAGAAACCTTGACGCCCTTGTCGATGATCTTCTTCACCGGCGGCGTCGCTTCGGCCGCGCCATAGCCGTAGCGCTCGACAAAATATTCGCCCTGATAGGCCATGCGGTGCTGCACGGCGATGCCGCCGCCAAGCGCCGCGATGCGGTCGATCGATTGGTCGGAGATGGTTTCGGCGTGATCGAAGAACCAGTGCAGACCTTCGAGCGGAGTGTCCTGGTTGACCTTTTCGAACACGTCGAGCGCGCGCGAGATCGTCTCGTCATAGGTTGCGTGCAGGCGCCAGGGCCATCTGTTCTGGACGAGAATGCGGACGACGTCCTCGAGCTGGCCCTCCATCTCGGGCGGCATGTCCGGGCGCGGCACGCGAAAATCCTCGAAGTCGGCGGCCGAGAACACCAGCATCTCGCCGGCGCCGTTGTGGCGGAAGTAATCGGTGCCCTGCTTGTACTTGGACGTCCGGGTCCAGTTCAGGAAGTCGTCCTTCTCACCCTTCGGCTTCTGGGTGAAGAGGTTATAGGCAAGCCGGATCGTGAGCTGTCCTTCGTCGGACAGCTTTTGAATGACCTCGTAGTCCTCCGGATAGTTCTGAAAGCCACCGCCCGCGTCGATGGCGCCGGTGACGCCGAGCCGGTTCAGCTCGCGCATGAAATGCCGGGTGGAATTGACCTGGTAGTCGAACGGCAGCTTCGGCCCCTTCGCCAGCGTAGCGTAGAGGATGTTGGCGTTCGGTTTCGCCAGCAGCAGTCCGGTCGGATTGCCATTTGCATCACGCATGATCTCGCCGCCGGGCGGCTCCGGCGAGTCCTTTGTGTAGCCGACGGCGCGGAGCGCGGCGCCATTCAGGATGGCGCGGTCATAGAGATGCAGGATGAAGACGGGGGTATCGGGCGCGGCCGCGTTGAGCTCGTCGATGGTCGGCAGCCGCTTCTCGGCGAACTGGTGCTCTGTGAAGCCGCCGACGACGCGCACCCATTGCGGTGGCGGCGTGATCGCGACCTGCTTCTTCAGCATAGCCATGGCATCGGCGAGCGACCACACGCCGTCCCAGCGCAGCTCCATGTTGAAGTTGAGCCCGCCGCGAATGAAGTGGAGGTGGTTGTCGATCAGGCCGGGCAATACGCGACGGCCCTTGAGATCGATGACCTTCGTCGACGGACCGGCGAGCGGCATGATCTCCCGATCGTGGCCGACGGCGCTGAACACGCCGTCCCTGATCGCCACGGCGCTGGCGGTCGGGTTGCCATGGTCAAGCGTGGTGAAAAGACCGCGGTGGAAAATGACATCAGGCGCGCCATTCATGATCCACTCTCCGTGGTCTTTACCGTCGCAGCGGCGTTGGATTGCAAACTACGGCCGCCGGGCAGCATGCCGAACATGTGGGGCGCGCACTTCGCCTGCCGCCAGGCAGCGGCGAGTCCATGACCCGCGGCGACCTGCTTGGCGATCGGGACGATCTGCTCGCCCGCCAGAATTCCCAACAGCCCAACCAGCGCCACCAGCGGCGGCGCCGGCGATCGGACATCAAGCAGGCTGTAGATGACGCCGACCAAAAGGCCGGCGCCGAGGGACAGAACATAGATCTTCATCGCAGGCATCCCGAGGAAGCTATTGAGAGCAATCAGGCCACCTTGGTGCCGGCCTCGGAGGCATGCTCGCCGAGAGCCCACTTCGAGAAGCGGACCTGAATGCCGTACGGCGAGTGCGCACGCAGGATGTCCATCATGCCTTCGTAGGTCTCGGTGCGCGCCCAATCCTGCTGGAGCTCAAACGCGTATTGGCACGACGTGATCGGAACCGCACCGGCCTGCACCAGGCGATCCATTGAACGGTTGTGCGCCTCCATCGAAAGATCGCCGCAGGCATCCGCCGCTACATACACCTCATAGCCTTCCTTGAGCATGTCCAGCGCCGGAAACATCACGCAAGCTTCCGTCCAGAGACCTCCGAGCACGAACTTCTTGCGCCCGGTTGCGGCAACGGCCTTCCGAAAATTCGCATTGAGCCACGAGTTCATAGACGTACGGTCGATGACGTCGTGTTTGGGAAACAGCTCCACGACTTCCGGCATGAACGGTCCGGAAAATGAATCTTTTGCAACCGTGGACAGGACAGTCGGAATCTTGAACAGCTTGGCGGCCTTCGCCAGAATCTGGACATTGTTGAACACCACGAGCCGGTCGTGTGACTGGACGCCCTGGTACATCGCCGGTTGATAGTCAATGAGCGCAATGGCGCTGTTGTCGGGGGTCAGCATTTCGAGTTTGGACATCGAGATTTCTCCTTGAATTGACGATCGCTGGCTGAAGCGAATGGCATCCTGCGTCCGCGCACCTTGCGTGTATGATCCGCGCCGACGCCGCGTGATTGGACAAGTTCATCACTGCTTGGACGAAGTCGCGATGAAGGCTTGCGTGCGACGAACCGTCCCTGACGACGCCTCAAGCTGGGATCGCCTCCCGCAGAACCTGGTTGGTGCGTCCGCCAGAAACGCGACGACGTGCAAAGAGCGCCGAGATCGTCCAAGCCATCGCACTTTCCATCCAGGATTTTGGCGAAGGATGGCCAGCCGCGCTCATGACATCAGCCGCTCGGCCACAGCCATAATGAAGGAATGATAGATGGCGCTGCTGAAACTGCGGGATGGTACCGACCTCTACTTCAAGGACCGGGGTAGCGGAAAACCGATACTCTTCAGCCACGGCTGGCCGCTCAGCGCGGATATGTGGGACGCCCAGATGCTGTTTTTCGCCAGCCGCGGTTTCCGAGCGGTGGCCTTCGATCGCCGTGGTTTTGGCCGGTCGGGTCAGCCGTGGGGCGGCTACGACTACGATACGTTCGCGGATGATATCGCCGAGCTCATCAAGTATCTCGATCTCGGAGACGTCGCCCTGGTCGGCTTCTCGATGGGAGGCGGAGACATAGTGCGCTACATGGCGCGCCACGGCTCCTCGCTCGTGTCAAAACTGGCGTTGGTGAGTGCCGTGACTCCCTTGTTCGGCAAGACGGTAGACCACGACGGGGTCGACAAGTCCGTCTTCGACGGCATCAAGGCCGGGCTCGTCGAGGATCGTCCGCAATTCCTGGACGACTTCAGTACGCTTTTCTATGGAACCAATCACGGCATGAAAGTGTCCCAAGGGGTGTTTAAGCAGACGCTGCAGATCGGCTTGCAGGCCTCCATCAAGGCGACGATCGACTGCGTGACCGCATTCTCCGAGACCGACTTCCGTCCAGATATGGCCAAAATCGACGTGCCAACGCTCGTGATCCACGGCGACGACGATCAGGTGGTTCCGCTTCAATACACCGGAAAGCTCGCGGCCGAGTTGATCACGTCCGCCAAGCTCAAGGTCTATTCGGGAGCCCCGCATGCGACCGCTATCACTCATGCGGATCTGCTCAATGCGGATCTGCTCAAATTCCTGAATTCGTGAAATTAAGGTGACCACATGACGGACGGTACCCCGCATCTTCTCGAACCGAAGGACTGTGCACTTCTCTTCGCAGATCAGCAGGCCGGGCTCGCCTTCGGCGTGGGGTCGGTCGACCGCCAAGTCCTCCTGAACAACGTGATCGCGCTGGCCAAAACGGCCATGGCGTTCAGCCTCCCGATCATTGCCTCGACCTCCGCGACGAAGGTTTACAGCGGGCCGCTGATGCCGGCGGTCAGCGCGGCTTTGCCCGGTATTGTGCCGATCGAAAGGCGCAACATGAACGTTTGGGAGGACGACAACGCGCGCAACGCGATCCTCGCGACGGGGCGCCGGCGCCTCGTCGTGTCGGGGCTGCTGACTGAAGCATGCGTTAGCTTCGCTGTTCTATCTGCCTTGGCCGCCGGCCTTCAGGTCTACGTGGTCGGCGATGCCTGCGGAGGTCTCACCACGGCCGGCCATGACCTGGCGCTTCGCCGTATGGAAGCAGCGGGGGCACAAGCAACGTCCTGGATCCAGGTCCTGTTGGAATTGCAGCGAGACTGGACCCGCCGAGAGACGTATGACCGCGCGCGGGCAATCGTAGAGGCTCACGGCGGCGGATACGGTATCGGGTTATCGTACGCGCGCGACATGATCCATCCGACCTAGATAATTCGGCGGATACCGCTCAACCTTCAGAACGAGCCCGACGCCAAGCGCCAGGGCTCGTTCCCACGCTGCGGGAAAAAACCCTCGTGAAGTAGCTCTGGTCGCCAAACCCGCAGATCAGCGCGATATCTGCCAACGGCAGTTTGGTGGTCGTCATAAGGCGTTTGGCCTCTTCGATCCGCAGCCGGGAGAGATACTCGTGTGGCGCAACACCCATACTGCGCCGGAAAGAGCGAGCGAAATGACTCGGCGTCAGTCTGCACTCGGCTGCTACATCGGCGATCGTCAAGCTGCTGGCGAGGCGAACACGCATGATATCCTTGGCGCGGCGTTCCTGCCACGGCGCAAGGCCGCCCTCCTGAATGCGCTCGCATGAGCGAATATCCCCGTAGGTCTGGGCAAAGTGGGCGAGCAAGCTCAATCCGAGCTGATCCAGAAAGAGCTGATTATTCGCCTTCTCCTCTTCCAGAGCGCTCAAGAGAACGCTTGAAAGCGTGGACAAATAGGGATCGCGACGATCACGAGCCCACTTGAGCGTAAAAACCGGCTTTGCGTTATTCTCGTAGGCGAAATCGTCAAGTGCGCGGCGCGGAATGTAGTATTGGACGGCGTCAAACGGGCCTCTGAATTCACACTGCGGATTGTCGCTCAGGTCAATGACGCTCACCGTTCCGGCGCCGAACGATCCGGAATATCTCTGGCGTCCCGCGAGCCAGCATGAATGCCTGTCCAAATCCCCCAGCTGATAAAGGATGCTAAACGCAGGCTCTGAGGGAATCGCGGCGGTCCGCTCACGAACAAAGCGGGTACATGTCAACCGCGTGACCGCAAGTGCGAGCTTGCCCTGGCGATTGACCTTGTGAACACAATCGCCTTCCATTCCGAGGTGCTTGCTGAGGCGACGACCAAAAAAGCCATCGGAGGAGGTATCGACGTCTTCGATCATCGGAGCTCATTCGGATTTATCGGGCCTATGATATGGTATCGACCAAACCCGGTTAAGAGAACCGGCTCCGTCGGACGTTTTTCACGGACCTAACTTCCGCAATGGACAAAATAGCTGGAATTTCCGTCTTCGTTCAAGTCGTCGACTCGGGAAGCTATGTCGCAGCCGGCAGAGCCATGGGACAGACCGCTTCATCGATTGGAAAGACGATTGTGCGTCTGGAAGAACGGTTGGGGGTACGCCTCTTTCACCGCAACACCCGAAGCATCAGCCTTACGACCGAAGGTGCGCGTTTCCTTGAGCGCTGCCGCGCGATCATGAATGAGATAGCGGCAGCGGAATCCGATCTCGCCGCGGCTCGGGAAGGCCCGCACGGTCGCTTGAGGGTAAGCGTCCCGATGGTCAGCGATGCATGGAACGCTGTCTTCGTCGAGTTCATGACACGCTTCCCCGAGATCGAACTCGAGCTGAGCTACAGCAACCGGAATGTTGACCTGATCGAGGAAGGGTTCGAGGCCGCCCTTCGGATTGGAAATCTCGAGGATTCCAGGCTCCGATCGAGAAAGATCGGTTCGTTTCGACTCGTCTTGGTGGCGGCGCCCTCATACTTATCCCGCCGGCCGGCGCCAACCCGTCTGGATGATCTTGGGGATCATCTGTGTCTGAGAACTCAAAATTCTTCGACAGGCAGACTATATCCCTGGCCCCTGGGGCGGGAGTTCATACGACGCAGCGAGCGCCTGCTGAAGCGGCTCGTGGCCGATCACAACGCCATGCTGCTCTCAGCCTGCCTTCAGGGACAAGGCATCGCCTGCATACCCGAGTTTTGGGCGCGCCGGCACGTCAAGTCCGGTGAATTGGTAACGATCCTCGAGCAGGAGACCGACAACAGGAGAACCGTGTCGGCGCTTTGGCCTATGGGACCATCCTCGCCAAAAACCTCGGCCTTCGTCGAGTTCATCGCCGACGAACTTCCCGCCATCCTACTGCCAAGCAACTGCACAACAACAACCCCGGCTAGTTGAGCGGGGGCAGGATGCTTTGCAATTCGGGACGACGTTGTTCGAGAAATCCCGGCAATTTGAGACCTTCTCCAAGGCGATCACGCGCCTCGTCAACTGCGAAGCCGGGTCCGTCGGTCGCTATCTCGAAAAGAACGCCGCATGGCGCCCGGAAGCCGACGGCAGTCAGATATGTTCTCTCAATCGGCTCAGTTACGGCGATGCCGTACATTCTTTGAAGCTTCTGGATCATGCCTGACTGATCTTCGGTGTCGGCCGCACGGAAGGCCACATGTCTGATCGTGCCTCCCCCCAGTCGGCCCCGAGACGAAGCCCCGACCGTCCGCAGCGTCAGCGTGCCTCCGGGACCGTCATGCGCGACGAAACGGATCGAATCCTCGGCTTTTGAAACGCGTTTGAATCCCAGTACGTCCTGGAGAATATCGACCGTGGCGTCCTCTCTACGGACGTTTAAAGTTACCTCATTCAGACCCATGACCGCTTGAAGGTCTTCGCTGCGCTCCGCTTCACGATGAATTCGCTTCGACTCCACCAGGGCAAGCGCGGTTCCATCGGGGTCGACGAAGCAAAGCATCGCCTCTCCAAATACCGAATGGTCCAATCTGCAGGCCACGTTTGCGGCTTTGAGCCGCTCCGACCACCATGCGGAGGATCCCGCCGGCACACGGAAAGCCGTCTGTACGACTTCACCGACTCCGACCATCCCCTTTGCGACGCATCGCCATGCCAAGGTACTTATCACCGTACCCGGGCTCCCCACGTTGTCGCCAAAATAGAGGTGGTAACTTCCCGGGTCGTCATAGCAGACGGTCTTCTTTACCCGCTTCAGACCCAAAATGTGGGCATAGAAATCTGCGGTGCGCTGCACATCGCCAACGACCGTCGTGATGTGATGAAGTCCACGTGCTGGCCGGCACGATCCATCTAGTTCAGCCACGACACGCGCTCACCGCTGCCTTGCTGAATGTGACTAGAAGACTTTCCATAGCCGATATGCATTCCCTGATGATGCGATCCAGATCGCGCACGAACGCAAATCGTCCCTCTGTTCGCGCCATTTGGTAGTCGCCGCTCCTGTGTGAGCGCATATTGAGGGCCACACCGGCCGAAATGTCTTGGATTTTAGCCCGATCACGAAAATGGGAGCCAAATGGAGCCGGGAGCCACGACTGGCATCTTAATTTCAATCTGGACGCAATCGTACAACCGCGCGCCAGAACGTGCAATCAGCGGGGCTTGCCTTGGATCAACATCGCAACAAAATTCTACCCGCCGAGCGCGACAAAAAACGTCGCCGACCTCGACCTCCTGCCTGGCGGCCGCCCCGTACCAAAACGTCCAAACGAGGTGGAGGATATGCAAGCCGGATGACTCCAAAGATGCTTCTCTAAGGCTCAGCCCCGCAACAGTGTTCGTTGGGCTCAACTCTCGGTCATCCGGCCGGAGGCTGCATCAATGCGCCGATCCTCGAAGGGTGAGAAACATGGCGGGTCTCTTTCGTTCGACAGCCTTGGGCGATCTCCATCTCACAAACAGGATCGTCATGGCGCCGATGACGCGCTCGCGCGCCGATGAGCGCGGTGTCATCAATTCTTCCGCTTCCGAATATTACGCAGCGCGTGCTGGCGCCGGCCTGATCATAAGCGAGGGCATCAACGTTGGACCGATGTCCAACGCCTTTGATCGAACGCCCGGCCTATGGACCGACGAACAAACCTGGGGATGGAAAGCCGTCGTCGATCGAATCCACGAGAAAGGAGGCCGCATCATCGCGCAGCTCTGGCACGCTGGACGCGCAAGCGCGCGTGGTCTGCTGTCCGACAAACAACCGCTGTCGCCATCGGGCGTGAATGACGATCTGGATCAGCTGCAGGTATGGGCTCTCCTCGCCAACGGTGCCTATGTGCGCGTCGCAGCTACGCCTTCCCGCGCGATGACCCTCGCGGAGGTCCAGGGCGCCGTGAACGAGTTCGGGCTGGCGGCCGCCAACGCTGTTCGCGCAGGATTTGATGGCGTGGAGATTCACGGCGCAAACGGCTATCTGGTCCATCAATTTCTGTCGCCGGCGATCAATCAACGAACCGATGAATATGGTGGGAGCATCGAAGGACGCTCCAGACTGCTTCTCGAAATCGTTGCGGCGATCTCTGATGTCATGCCGCGATCACGGATTGGATTGAGGCTATCGCCCTTCGCTGATTACAACAGTACACGCGACCCGAAACCGGAAGACACCTACGGATGGCTCGCACATTGGCTGCAAACCACCGGGCTTGCATATCTGCACCTGGCCGACACCAACGCCTGGACCGGCGCGCCTGATTACGAGAGAATGTTGCCGATATTCGGCGAACACTATCGCGGGCCTCTGATCGTCAATGCGGGCATCACTCCCGAGCGCGCCGACGAAATCGTAGTTTCCGGTGAGGCGGACGCAGTCGCGTTCGGCCGTCTCTTTCTCGCCAATCCGGACCTCCCGGCGCGGATACAAGCTGGCGGTCCGTACAATTCGCCGTGGCATTTCGGAATCTATGGTGGTTCGGACACCGGGTATCTCGACTATCCGAGCCTTGAGACCGTTGCGAAGGACTAAGGCGCGTTGGCCTGGCCCAAGATCCTCATCACCGGCGCCACCGATGGCATCGGCCAGCTCGCCGCTCTGGAATTAGCTCGTCGTGGGGCGCATCTCATCCTGACGGCACGCAGCGAGGCCAAGGCCGAAGTGACGCGTGCCGCGATCGAAGCCGCAGCTCCAGCCACACCCGTCGACATGCATTTTGTTGATTTCTCCGATCTGGCGGCCGTTGCCGCCACCGGACAGGCCATTGCGGCACGGCATCCTCACATCGATGTGCTCATCAACAATGCCGGCCTGCACGCCTTCCAGCAGCGCGTCACGAGGGACGGCTACGCGGAAATGATCGCGGTCAACTATATGGCCCCGTGGCTGCTCTCCGATGCCCTGCGGGAAACCCTGGTGCATTCCGCCCCGTCGCGCGTCATCACCGTCGGCTCGGAAGCATCTCGCCAGAGCAGGAATCTTGAGATCGAGAAGGACCTGTTCGACACCGCGCCCTTTACCGCGCGCGGATCGTCAAGAATCTATGGCCGCACCAAGCTGCTGGACATCATGTTCTCGCTCGAACTGGCCCGGCAGCTCGAAGGGACCGGGGTTGCCGTGAACTGCCTATGTCCGGGCTTCAACGTCACCGGGCTCGGCCGCGAACTAAGCTTCGCCCGCCCACTTGCCACGGCGCTGAACTGGTTCGGCATCGGCAACCCTGCGCGCGGGGCGCAGATCATCGTGCACCTTGCCACCGATCCGACCTTTGGCAAGCAGACCGGTGCGTATGTCTCCGTGAAGAACACCCGCCCACTCACCCCCATAGCCCCGGCAGACAGCGAGCAAGCACGGCGACAGTTGTGGGACACGACGGCAGCGGCACTTGCCCGCTTCAGATGAATTCGCGGACTAGCCATGTTCGCTCGGGAGTATCGCTCGCGTCGAACCTCTCACGATCAGTTCTGGACGAAGTACGACATGGCGGATTTCGGTCGAACCGCTCTTGATCGTATCGACGAGCATTCTGGCGGAAATCCGCCCCATCTCCCTGTGCTCGATGCGTATGGTGGTCAGCGGAGGCGAGACGACGTCCATCAGCGGCATGTCGTTGTGTCCGACCACCGACATGTCGTCAGGACAGCGCAGCCCCCGTTCCTTCAGCGCGTCGAGTACGCCGAGCGCCAACAGATCGTTGGCGGCGACGACCGCCGTGATGCGGCTTTCGGTGTCGAGCATCGGCGCCGCAGCTTGAGCGCCCGCGTCGCGGGTGTAGCCCGTCGACTCGCGCACGACGCCTCGCAATCCGTGATGGGACATGGCGCGCTCGAAGCCGTCCCGCCGCAGCGCCCCCGTCGACGTCGACAGGGGGCCGGCCACGTGCGCGATGCGCCGGTGCCCGAGACCGACCAGATGATCGACCGCCAGGCGCATTCCGCGGTCGTCGTCGGACACGACGGACGACACGCGGTCGCGCGCTTCGGATCGATTGACGAGGATCACCGGAATCCCGCGCTGAATACAGAAGCCGACGAGTTCGTCGTCCTGCGAAACCGTGGCCAGGATCAGGCCGTCAATCCGCTGGCTGAGCAGAGTCTCCACGAACGAAATCTGCTGCGAGGAAGCGTTGCCTGCATCCGCCACGATCGGCGCGTAGCCGTCCGCCGAAAGCGTTTCCGTGATGCCACCCAGGATCGGCGCAAACACCGGATTGGCGATATCGGGCAACAAAACGCCTATGAGATCTGATCGGCCCAAACGCAGGTTCGCGGCCAGGCGGTTGGGCTGGTAGCCGAGCGACTCGGCTAGCGTGACGATCCGCTTGGCAACGTCCTCCGCCACCAGGTGTCGCTTCTTGGGATCCAATGCCCGCGACACCGTGGACGGATGTACCCCGGTAGCGTCGGCGATTTGCTTGATCGTGGCGACAGGTCGATTCACCCAGCAATTCCCATCATTTACCTCAGTCCAAAACCAAGGATATACCGCCTCTTGACAATATGCAATCGATTGCAATATGACTGCAATCGATTGCATCGTGACCGCAATCGATTGCAGAGAGTATTCCATGGCGACAGGCATTATCGAGAAACTGGAGGACGTGACGCCGACCGTACTGCGGGCCATGTCCGGCACGGACAACGCCCGGCTCCGTAGCGTGATGGAAGCGTTCATCAGGCACGTGCACGCCTTCGCCCGGGAGGTGAAGCTTACCGAGGCGGAGTACGATCTCGGAATCGACTTCCTCAACCGGATTGGGCAGGCCACCCATCACAGCCACAACGAGGGCATCCTGTTCGCGGATGCGATCGGCTTCTCGACGCTAGTCTGCCTCCTCAACAACGGCAACGCTGGCGCGACCGAAACCGCCGCGGCGTTGCTGGGGCCGTTCTGGCGGGCCAACTCCCCCAAGACGGAGAACGGCGGATCCATCGTTCGCTCCGCGACGCCCGGCCCCGGACTATTCGTCGCGTGCGAAGTCGTCGACGTCGCAGGCAATCCTCTCGCGGGCGTCGAGGTCGACGTCTGGCAATCGTCGCCGGTCGGTCTCTACGAAAACCAGGACGATACGCAGGCGGACATGAACCTGCGGGGCAAGTTCACTACGGACGCCGCGGGACGCTTCTTCTTCAGATCGGTCAAGCCGGCAGGCTATCCGGTCCCCACTGACGGTCCGGTCGGCGACTTGCTTCGAGCCCAGAACAGACATCCCTACCGGCCGGCGCACATCCATTTCCTCGGCTTCAAGCCCGGCTACAAGACGCTGATCACGCAAGTCTTCGTTGACGACGACGAACACCTCGAAAGCGACGTGGTGTTCGGCGTAACGCGTGCGCTCGTGGGCGACTATCGCCGCAATGACGAGACCGAATCGGCCGCGTCCGGAGTCGAGGCGCCCTACACGCTGAATTATCGGTTCGTCATGGAAGTCGGCGAAGCGATCCTCCCCAAACCACCGATCAAGTGAGTCAGAAGATGAATCAGTCCATGAACGGCAAGGTCGTACTCGTCGTCGGCGGGGCCGGCAGCATCGGCGCGGTTGCCGCCTCACGTTTCGCTGAACTGGGCGCGCGCGTCGCGATCAGCCATCGCGATGTCCCGGAGGAAGCCGCGGCGGCGACGAAAGTGGCGCAGTCCCTGCCCGGCGAAGGTCACGCCGCGCTGATGGCCGATGTGGCACAGACGGACACCTTGAAGGGGCTGCGCGTCGAGATCGAGTGCCGCTTCGGGAGGCTCGACGTGCTGGTCAACGCCGCGGGCTTTACGAGGCCCGTCCCCCACGCCGATCTGGAAGCCCTGGACGACGACTTGATCGACAGGATGTTCGCCGTCAACTGGCGCGGACAGTTCGCGACGATCCGCACCTTCGCCCCGCTCCTCAAGGCTTCTGGAGACGGCTTGATTGTTTCGATATCGTCGATCGCGGGCACCAACGGGATCGGCTCGTCGATCGCGTACTGCGCGGCCAAAGCCGGTGTCGATGTCATGACCAAATCGCTGGCCCGCGTGCTCGCGCCGGACGTGCGCGTGCTCGCCGTCGCCCCGGGCGTGGTCGATACAAATTTCGTGCCGGGACGCGGCACTGACTTCAACGCGAAGACCGCGGCGACGACGCCGCTGAAGCGGATCGCCACGCCCGAGGACATCGCCTCGGCGATCATCGCCTGCGCCACGCAACTTGGCTTCGCCACCGGAACGACCTTCGTCGTCGACGGCGGCCGCTCACTCTGAAGGAAAATTCCATGCGATCTCCACGCGACAAGGTCATCATCACCTGCGCCGTAACCGGCAATCTGACGACGCCCGAGCAGACGCCTCATCTGCCCATCACCCCGGAGCAGATTGCCGAAGCCTGCCTCGGCGCTGCGGATGCGGGCGCCGCGATGGTGCACATCCACGTTCGGGATCCGTTGACGGGGCGGCCCTCGATGCTGCTCGACCACTATGCCGACGTCGTTCAGCGCATCCGCGCGCACAATCCCGAGCTCATCCTCAACATCACGACCGGACCGGGCGGACGCTTCGTGCCGTCCCAGCACGACCCGAAGGTTGCGGCGGAAGGCACGACCTTGATGGTGCCGGAACAGCGGGTCGAGCACATCACCGCGCTGCGGCCTGACATCTGCACGCTCGACCTCAACACGATGAATTCCGGTCGAGAGGTGGTGATCAATACCCCCGGCAACGTCCGCCGAATGGCAAAGGTGATCACTGAAGCCGGCGTCAGGCCGGAAATCGAGCTGTTCGATTCCGGCGACATCGCGCTGATGCACGATCTTCTGGCCGACGGCACGCTGCAGGGGCCGGTGCTGTGCTCGTTCGTCATGGGCGTGCGCTACGGGTTTCAGCCCGCCACCGAGACCGTGCTCTATGCCCGGGACCTGCTTCCCCACGACGCGGAATTCACCGCCATCGGAATCGGCAAGGCCGCGTACACGGCCGTGGCACAATCGTATCTTGCCGGAGGTCATGTGCGGGTCGGCCTTGAAGACTCCGTCTATCTCTCCCGCGGACGGCTTGCGACCTCCAATGCGGAAATGGTCGCCAAGGCGCGCCGCATCGTCGAGGACCTCGGAGGCGCGATCGCGACGGTCGAAGAAGCCCGTCGCATCGTCGGCCTGCCGACGCGCGCGGCCAGAAGCGCAGCGTAGGAGCGAGCGATGAACGCCATCACCAGCATGACTGCTGGATCGGAGCCGACCGACGTCGAAGCGACGTGCGTACGGCTCAATGCCAAGGCGACCGATGCGGCATCGATTGAACTACGCATCGAGCGACGCTCCCTTTCACGCCGACAGGACGAGGTCGTCGTGGCGATCGAGGCCGCCGGCGTCAATCCGTCGGATGTGAAGGCAGCCATCGGCCTGATGCCCTACGCGGTATTTCCGCGAACCCCGGGCCGCGACTTCTCCGGACGGGTGGTCGATGGTCCGCGCGAGTGGGTCGGAAAGTCCGTATTCGGCACGTCCGGCGATCTCGGTATCCGCCGGGACGGCACCCACACCTCGCATCTCGTCGTCGAGACGGCGGCGCTGGTCGAAAAGCCAGCCGGAGTCTCCGCCGACGAGGCCGCAGGAATCGGGGTACCCTTCGTGACCGCGATCGAAGGATTCCGAAGGTCGGGCATGCCGAAAGCAGGTGAGCATGTCCTCATCATGGGCGTGAACGGCAAAGTCGGCCAGGCCGCAGCGCAACTGGCAACGTGGCAAGGCGCAAATGTCATCGGCGTGGTTCGCAAGGACGAACCCTACGAAGGTCACGCCAATGCACCGATCGAGGTCGTCAACTCCGCCACGACCGACGTCGCGGACAGAGTCCGCGAACTGACCAACGGCAACGGCGCCGATATCGTCTTCAACACGGTCGGCGATCCCTACTTCGACGATGCGCATCACTCGCTCGCAAAGGGTGGGCGTCAGATTCTGATAGCGGCGGTCCGCAAGGTCGTGCAGTTCAACATCCTGGAGTTCTACCGCGGGCGGCACACGTACGTCGGCATTGACACGCTTGCCTTCTCCTCGGTCGAGAGTGCCGACGTTCTACGTAGCGTGCTGCCCGGATTCGCCGGCGGCTTCCTTCGTCCTTTCCCGATCAAGGATAGCTCGATCTATCCCCTGGCCGACGCGAAAGCGGCCTATGCCGCCGTGATCGGATCGTCGCGCGACCGCATCGTGCTGCGCCCGCGGGTCTGATCATGCACATCGTCCGCTTCGCCGAGGCGCCGGGATACACCGCGCCGGGCCATCACGACATGGCGATGGTCCGACTGCAAGGAAGAGAGGCCGGTCCGTCCGCCGATCTTTGGATCGGCGTGTCGGTGATCGCCCCAGGTGGCGGGACGACCCTGTCCTCGTCACCACAGGAGAAGATGTACGTCGCGCTTGACGGGACCCTCCATGTCTCGAACGGCGAGAACCAGGTCACACTCGGCAAATGGGATTCCTGCCGCATCGGCGGCGGCGAGGACCGCCGGCTGACCAACAGAACGAATTCGCCGGTGACAGTGCTTCTGGTGATGCCGCTCTCGGCCGACGAGCGCCAGCGCGGCTTGTGATCTATCATACATAACAGGGAGAAACCGATGAGCAGGATCTCGACTGACGGACGACCGAGGAAGCCCTTCTACGCTGTTCTGTACGTGCAGGTCCTGGCCGCGATCGCGGTTGCTATCGCGCTGGGTCACTTCTGGCCGGCCATCGCGGTCGACATGAAGCCGTTCGGCGACGGCTTCATCAAGTTGATCAAGATGGTGATCGCACTCGCGATCTTCTGCACGGTGGTGACGGGTATTGCCGGCATGTCGGACATGAAGAAGGTCAGCCGTGTCGGCGGAAAGGCACTACTCTACTTCGAGGTCGTCTCGACCGTGGCGCTGATCATCGGATTCGTTGCCGCCCACGTGGCGACGCCCGGCGCGGGCTTCAACGTCGATCCCGCGACGCTGGATGCCAAGGCCGTGGCGCTATATGCCGGCAAGGCGAAGGAGCAGACCGTCGCCGAATTCTTGCTCAACATCATTCCGAACACGGTCATGGACGCCTTCGCTCGCGGAGACATACTGCCGGTGGTGCTGATCTCGATATTGTTCGGCTGCGTTCTGTCGCGCCTGGGCAATCGCGCAAAGCCCATACGCGACATGATCGATGCGGGATCGATGCTCATTTTTGGCGCCATCAACGTCATCATGCGCTTCGCGCCGATCGGCGCCTTCGGCGCCATGGCGTTCACCGTGGGTCGCTACGGCATCGCCTCCCTTGGACCGCTGGCTAAGCTCGTTGGGCTGTTCTACCTGACCTCGGCGCTGTTCGTGTTCGGCATTCTCGGACCGATCGCCTGGTGGGCGGGCTTCAGCATCTGGAAATTCCTCGTATATATCAAGGAGGAGATCCTGATCGTGCTGGGGACCTCTTCGTCCGATCCGGTGCTGCCGAGCCTCATGGAGAAGCTCGAGCGTCTCGGCTGTTCGAAGCCCGTCGTCGGCCTCGTCGTTCCGACGGGCTACGTCTTCAATACCGACGGCTCGTCTATCTACATGACGCTTGCTGCTCTCTTCGTCGCCCAGGCCACAAACACCGATCTTTCGATCTCGCAGCAGATCGCGATCTTCGCCGTTGCCATGCTGACCTCGAAAGGCGCGAGCGGGGTGACCGGCGCTTCCTTCATCGCTTTGGTCGGAACCCTGTCTGTCGTCCCAACCATCCCGGTCGCGGGCATGGCGCTCATTCTCGGCATAGACCGCTTCATGAGCGAGGTGAGAGCCCTGGTAAACGTGATCGGGAACGGCGTGGCGACGATCGTGATCTCGCGGACCGAAGGCGAGCTGGATTTGGCTCGCTTGAACGCCGTGCTCGACGGTAGGATGGCAGATGCCGAGGAGGTGCAAGCTCCGGCGGGTCTGGTCGAGGACAACCCGCTTCCGGCGCGCCATCAGGCCTAGACGTTTCGTCCCGTCTGCCGGACCATTAGGGAATTGCATTGTACCCGTTTGTCTACAAATCGCTGCCGCTGCGGATTGTCTTCGGCGAGGGAACCTCGGCAAGGCTGGCGGAAGAGGCCGACTTGCTGGCGATCCGCCGTGCCCTGGTGCTGACCACGCCGGGCCACGAACAGCTCGGCCGCGCGATGGCCGGGCGTCTCGGCGACCGTTTCGCCGGGTTGTTTGCCGGCGCGGTCATGCACACGCCCGTCGGCGTGACCGAGGATGCCCTCAAGCGCGCGGCGGACTTGAAGGCGGACGGCGTCATCGCGGTGGGGGGCGGATCGACCGTCGGACTTGGAAAAGCCATCGCGCTGCGCACCGGCCTTCCTCAGATCGCGATTCCGACGACTTACGCCGGCTCCGAGATGACGCCGATCCTCGGCGAGACGCAGAATGGCGTGAAGACGACGCGATCCAGTCCCGAGATCATGCCCAGGACGGTCATCTATGACGTCGATCTGACGTTGTCGCTTCCCGTGCGTGTTGCCACCGTCTCAGGCATGAACGCGCTGGCCCACTCGGTCGAGGCTCTCGACGCCAAGGACCGCAATCCCGTCGTCTCGCTGATGGCGGCCGACGCGATCCGCGCGATCGTCAGCGCGCTGCCCGACATCGCCCGCACTCCCGACGACGTGAATGCACGCTCGCTGGCGCTCTACGGCGCATGGCTCAGCGGGTTATGCCTGGGATCCGTCGGCATGGCGCTCCATCACAAACTCTGCCACGTGCTCGGCGGCACCTTCAATCTGCCGCATGCGGAAACCCACGCGATCGTGCTGCCGCACGCGATGGCTTACAATTCCGTCGCGGTGCCCGATGTGGAGAAGCAAATAGCGGAAATCCTGGGAGCTCACGGGGCGGCTTCGGCGCTCCACGACTTGGCACACCGACTTGGCATTCCCGCGAGCTTGCGCGAGATCGGCATGCCGGAAGCGGGCATCGATCGGGCTGCCGAGCTCGCCATAGCCAATCCATACTGGAATCCGCGCCCGCTCGAACGTGGCGACATCCGGGAGCTGATCGCTCGCGCCTGGGCCGGCGAACAGCCGCTCGTCGATTCCTGAGCGATCGCTTGCGACCTGCAACTACTTCGTTGAGACAGGCGCCAGGCTGCCCAGCGGCCGTCTCCCGCCAAGACAAGAGTACCGAAGGTGACACCCGCTTCCGTCAGTAGTCCGGAGATTGATAGTCTTTTCCGTCCCGCAGCCTCGATCGCGGCGTCTTCCCAGACATTCATGTTGCGGCTTTCGATCCGAACCACGTCGGGGACTGCGGCCTGCGCTGCCGGCATCATTGGTCCGCTGCAGACCTTGCTTCCGAGGTCGACAATTCCGAATCCCTTTCAATTATCGGCTTTCCCATTCCATAACCGCTCATTCCGCGAATTGACTGCGTTGGCACATGGCCACCGCAAACTCGCGGTTTGGCGAACTAGATCACTCCGCTCCGGAAACATAGGCCCCGCCGCTGACACCGCAGCGCGTCCAGTTCAGCCTGCTCACCTTGGTTGTCGCTAGATTTTCTTCGATCTCTCGGTGCACACGTCGTGCACACGCCGCCGTCTAACTATCTGAAGAAACTATTCTTTCGTTCCAGTCCATCATCGGCGCCATGGAGAACTTCCAGCGTAAGTCATTCATTTCATTTAACTATTTTGTCTCCACTCGATCCTGTAAGTGATTGGACCGGCTGAGAAATTAAGCGCGACTAAACTACCGCAGATTGGATTTTCTAGGATCATACATGACCAGATTGGAAGCGAAAATCACCCGAATACGTTCTCAGTGCACACGGAGAGCCGAGTGCACACGCATGTGCTGGCCTTGAGTGCGTTAGCCTCGTAAGAGAACTCCCGCTCCAAGGGCCAGGCTGAGCGCGAGAACGCCGCGATCACGCGCCCCAGCGCAGCGCCGCCGTGTGCACGGGCGCATCCCACAAAGACTTCGCCTGGGCATCGAGCACCGATACGGTGACCGAGGCGCCGGCCATATCGAGGGCTGTAACATAGGAACCAGTCAGGAAACGCGTCGTCGTGATCGCCGCACCGTCCAGAATTCGCTTTGCGCTATTGACCATCAAATAGAGTTCGATCATTGGCGTTGCGCCGAACCCGTTGACGAGAAGCAGCACTTCGCTGCCTTGCTTCGGCGCAAGGTCCTTGAGGATCGCGCCAACAAGTTCCTCGGCAATCGCATCGGCAGACGCCAGCGGTACCCTGCGCCGGCCAGGCTCGCCGTGAATTCCGACGCCCATTTCCATTTCATTGTCGGCCAATGTGAAATTCGGCCGCCCCGCCGCTGGCACGGTGCACGGCAATAGCGCGACCCCCATTGAGCGCGTGCGACGGTTGACCTCGTCGCCGAGCGATTTGAGCGCGGCAATCGGCATTCCGGTCTCGGCCGCGGCGCCGACCATCTTTTCCACGATCAGCGTGCCCGCGACCCCGCGACGACCGGTCGTGTAGGTCGAGCTTTCGACCGCCACGTCGTCGTTCGTCACCACGCTCGCAACTTCTCGCCCGGCCATCTCGGCAGCCATGGTGAAATTCATCAGATCGCCTTCGTAGTTTTTGACGATGAAAAGCACACCAGCGCCGGTGTCGACGGCCTCCGCGGCCTCGATCATCTGGTCCGGTGTCGGCGAGGTGAAGACTTGACCCGGACAAGCGGCATCGAGCATGCCGAGGCCGACATAGCCCGCATGGAGCGGCTCGTGTCCCGAGCCGCCGCCCGAAATCAGCGCGACCTTGCCCTGCTTCAGGGTGCGGCGGCGCACGAATTTGCGCCCCGCGCCAAGAAGCAGGATGTCGGTGTGAGCGGCCGCGAAGCCATCAAGACTCTCTTCGAGTACCGCATTGGCGTCGTTGATCAGCTTTTTCATGAACGTCCTCCCGATTGTTACTTCCGGTCCGGATGGATCCGTCAGCCGACACTCTCGGCGTAGCGCGCGAGTTGCGCCGCGAAATCGACGACGAGTTGTTCGAGGGAACGGTTTTTCTTTTCGTCGCCGAGGTCGGGCACGGTCACCGTGATGTTGCGGGTGCGCGCTTCGCGATGGGGCGCGCGCAGGCGCCCGGGATGCGCCCGTCCATAGGCCTCGATGAATGCCGCGCGCTCGGCTCCGGAAAGATGGCAGACCTCGAAAATGATTGCGACGTGCTTTGCCGGTATCGGCACCAGATAGGCCGGATTGGTAATCTGGGTTACGAACGAACGGTTCTTGCCCAACGCCGCCGCGAGTTTCAGGCGTGTCCCGGACGGTCTGTTATCGAGCACCCGCCGCAGGATGGCCTTGTAGTCCGCGACATTGCTGTCGTCCGGCCGGTGGGCTTGTTCGCTTTCATCGTTGGTCATGGGTTCACCATGGCAATCGTGGCCTTGAGCCGGGCAACGGCAACTGGCGACACCGAGAGCGTTGTGAGTCCAGTCGCAAGCAGCGCCTTCGTCAGGCTTGTATCGGCGGCCGCGTCGCCGCAGAGCGAGACCTCGACCCCGCGCGCGCGTGCAGCCTCGACGGTAAGGGCAATCAGCGCCAGTACCGCAGGATTAGCGGTATCGTTGAGGTCGGCGACCGCGCCGATGTCGCGTGCCGCGGCCATCGTGTACTGCGTCAGGTCGTTCGAGCCGATTGAATAGAATCCGGCCTCGAAGTCCCCGGCGCAGAGCGCTGCCGCCGGTATCTCGACCATGATACCGAGCGGTGGGCGGGCACAGGCGATCCCTTGCGCCCTAAGTGCCTCGATCTCGTCATCAAGAAGCCTGCGCGCGCGGTCGAGTTCCGAAGGAACGGCGACCATCGGCAACATCACTTTCAGCGTCCCATGCACAGCTGCACGCGCCAGTGCCCTGAGTTGCAGGCGGAATACCTCCGGCCGCGAAAGCGATAGCCGGATGCCGCGAAGACCGAGGAACGGATTGCTCTCACCATCGATCGTCAATCCTGAAATCGGCTTGTCGCCGCCGGCATCAAGCGTGCGCATTGTAACGGGCCTTCCTTCCGCCCAATCGAGAATGCGCCGATAGACCGCATATTGGGTTTCCTCGTCCGGGAGGCCTTGAGAGGCCTCGAACAGGAATTCCGTTCGCACAAGGCCAATGCCGTCGCAGATCGCGGGATCCAGGCCCGCAAGATCTTCAGGTGCTGCAATATTGAGAAGGACCGTGATACGCCGGCCATCTGCCGTGATTGCAGGTTTGGCGCGACCGGCGTCTGCGATGGCACGTGCAGCATTGGCGGCACTCATGCGGTGCTCGAACAGGCGTCGCGTTTCCGGCTCGGGGTCGAAGACGACGGTGCCGGCATCACCATCGACGAGTGCCACGGCCGGCGGCCGCGCTTCCCATGACAGAGGGCCAAGTCCAACGACCATCGGGGTGCCACGCGCACGCGCCAGCATCGCAACATGGGAGGAAGACGAGCCCGCCGCAAGCACGATGGCACCACCGCAGCGCCAATCAGTTGCAAGGAAGGTCGAGGGCGAAATGTCGTCGCTCGCAATGATGGAACCGCCTCTGATCGCCGCGGGCGTGTCCGCGCCGTTCAGACCCACCAGCACGCGGTCGCGGATATCGACCAGATCCGCGACGCGGGCGCGGAAATATTCGTCTTCCGCCGAGCGATAGTCCGCGATCTCTGCATCGAGCACCGCGCGCCAGGCCTGGTCGGCAGGCGCGCCCGTCGAGATGGCCGTGAACGCGCCCTCCGCCAGCGCATCGTCCTCCAGCATCGCAACCTGGAATTCCAGAATGTCCGCCGCCTCGCCCTGCTCCGCCTCGATCAATTCGGCGAGCTCGGTTGTCGCACCTTCGATCGCCGCCTTCAGCGCGGCGGCTTCCTGTGCGGGATCGCCCGGTGTCCTGCGGCTCTCCACGGTGACCGTCAGAACGGTGACGGGTCCGATGGCCAGACCTGGCGACGCGGCACGACCGGTGAGATGGATCTCGGTCACCGCTTCAGGCCTCGCCGAAGCCGTCATTCACCAGCGCGAGCACGGCGGCGAGTGCCGCATCGCCGTCCGGGCCGGCGACGCGGAAATAAAGCATCGCACCCTGCGGGGCCTTCACCCGCATCACCTTCACCGGACTCTTGGCATCCGTCCACGGTCCGTCCGGTGCGAGAGCGATTTCGATCGACGCGGCAAAACCCTTGGCGCATTGCGTAAGCTTGACCGAAGGCCGCGCATGAAGACCGACCGGATTGACGAGAACCGCCGAGGCCGTTAGCGGCAAAACCGTTTTGGACGCCCGGCCGGCGTTGACATCATGCATAGAATTCCTCCGCGCTGCGCTGGACCGCGGTTAGCGGCGACCCGCCGGAGGACTCGGTCGCCGCTATCACGGCCCCCTCAACCACTGGAGCATTGCAGACCACGACGCGTGCACGCCGCTCTTCGGGCAACATCTCCACCGCCATCTCCGAATTTGTTTCTGCCCCGCCGAGGTCGACGAGGATTGCAACTCCGGCTGGCGACCAGGCGATCTCGATCGCCTCGAGGATGCCGGCAACATTGGTGCCGAGCCCGCCCTCAAGGTCGCCGCCTGTCCAGGCAAGCGGCACAGCATTGCCGACCATCTGACGCACCATATCGGCCGCCCCCTCCGCGATTTTGGCGGAATGCGAAACGATGACGATTCCGACGTTGCCAGAACTTGAATTGCTCATAAATCTGCCTCGAATTCCAGTGTTACGACTGCTGCGCCGATCAGGAGGGACGCCGAGCGCGAACCCGGATCCATATGACCGATCGAACGTTCGCCGAGAAAGGACGCCCGGCCGCGCGTCGCGAGCATCGGCGTCGTACGCTCGGCGGCCTCCGTCGCTTCCGCGGCGATCGCCGCCGCGTCGCCGCCGGCCGCAAGTATCGCCTGCACCGGCACGAGGACATCAAGCAGGGTCTTCTGCCCTGCTTCCGAGCGTCCGCGCGCCTTGACAGCATCGATCGCCTTACCCGTCGCCGCCACGAGATCGGCGCGCGCAGGCTCCTCCGGAAGCGCCTTGCCGAGCTCCATGAAGAAAGTGCCGACGAGCGGCCCGGAGGCGCCACCGACCTTCATCACCAGCGTCATGCCGATCGCCTTCAACATCTCGGGCGTCGATTTATCTGCAAGAGCCGGCAGGGTCGCGAGCACCGCCTCGAAGCCACGCTTCATGTTCAGTCCGTGGTCGCCGTCGCCAATCGCCTGATCGAGGCTGGTCAATTCGTCGGCATGCTCGATCACCGATACTGCCAGCGCCCGCACCAGCTTCTCCCTCGCTGTTCGATTGAGGCTCATGCCGCAATCCTCCGGCCGGCCGCATCGAAGAACAGCGGATTGTTGAGACAGAGCGACACGATGTCTCCGGCGCCGAGCCTGGCTTCGGGATCGGACAACGTCACGACCGGTTGGCCGCCGAGATCGAGGTGGAGATGGCTCTGGTCGCCGAGATGCTCGATCCGGGTGACGGTCGCCGACACTTCGCCGCCGCCGCGCGCGATCGTCAAGTGCTCGGTGCGCGCGCCGATAGTCTTGGCCCCGAGCGGCGCGCCGGCAAACAGCGCCGCCGGCAAGAGGTTGATCGCCGGCTGACCAAGCCGCGCGGCGACATGGGCGTTGATCGGGTTCTCGTAAATCTCCCGCGGCGTCCCGATCTGCATGAGCCGCCCGGCCTCGATGACACCGATGCGAGAAGCCATGGTCATCGCTTCGGTCTGATCATGGGTGACATAGAGGATGGTCGCGCCGAGATCGGTCTGGATGCGCTTGAGTTCAAGGCGCATTTCGCCGCGCAGCTTGGCATCCAGCGACGAGAGCGGCTCGTCCATGAGATAGATCGCGGGCGAGCGCACCAAGGCTCGGCCGATCGCGACGCGCTGCATCTGCCCACCCGACAACTGCGTTGCCTTGTTGTCGAGCTTGGTTTCGATGCGGAGCAGACGAGCGACTTCCCGCACCTTGGCGCGGATCTCGGCCTCCGGCACCCGCCGGATCGGCGCGCGCAATGCAAAAGCCATGTTCTCGAACACGGTAAGATGAGGATACAACGAATATTGCTGGAACACGAAAGCGACGTCGCGATCGGCCGGCGCGTCGCCAGTCACGTCGCGGCCGCCGATCCGGATCGAACCGCGGTCCGGCATCTCCAGTCCGGCGATCAGGCGCAAGGTTGACGTCTTGCCGGCACCCGTCGGCCCGAGCAGTGCGACGAACTCGCCGTCTGCGACGGTCAGCGACAGATCGCTGACGGCCTGCGTCTTCTTGAACGCCTTGGAGACCGCCCTGATCTCGACCTCAGCCATGCGCGCCTCCCTCATGCAACGCGGTTCGGACCGCCCGGCCTGACGCCTTGTCGAAGATCGACAGCGTATCGGGGCGGAAATCGAGCCCGACATGCTCTCCGGTCCGGAACGACACGCTGGCCGGCGACCGAGCCTTGAGTGCCCCATAGCGCGTCGTCACCGTCACGATCTGCGTCGTGCCGAGATACTCCGACCCATAGACCTCACCCCGCACGACGCCGAGATCGGAGAAGCGCACGTGCTCGGGCCTGACCCCGAGGACGAGATCGCTTTCCGGCAGCGCCTGGCGTGCAGCCGGAATGGCGACGTCACGCTCGCCGAGCCGGATTGCCTGCGCGCCGGCCTGTAGGCCACCGCGGAATGGCAGGAAGTTCATCGGCGGCGAACCGATGAAGTCGGCAACGAACAGCGACGCCGGCCGGTCATAGATGTCGCGCGGGCTCGCAACCTGTTCGACGACGCCGTTGTTCATCACGGCGATCATGTCGGCCATCGCCATGGCCTCGAGCTGATCGTGGGTGACGTAGACCGTGGTCGCGCCGAGCCGGTCATGCAGCGCGCGCAACTCATGGATCATCGCTTCGCGCATTTCGGTATCGAGCGCGCCGAGCGGCTCGTCCATCAGAAAACATTTCGGCTTGCGCACGATCGCCCGCCCGAGCGCGACGCGCTGCCGGTCGCCGCCGGCAAGGCCCGAAACTGGCCGATCGAGAAGATGCGAAATGCGCAGGATGCGCGCGGCCTCCACCACCCGCCGGTCGGACTCAGCTGCGCCGACGCCCTCGCATTTCAGGGGGAACCCAATATTTCGCCGGACGTTCATGTGCGGATAGAGGGCGAACAGCTGGAACACGAAAGCGATGTCGCGTGCCGAGGCGCGGTTCATCGTGACGTCTTCGCCATCGAGCCGGATGGTGCCGGCGGTCGGCAATTCAAGTCCCGCAATCATGCGCAGCGTCGTCGTCTTGCCGCAGCCCGAGGGTCCCAGTAGGCAGAGGAATTCGCCGTCCTCCACCGTGAAGCTGGCAGCCTTGACGGCATGGAAATCCCCGAAGGATTTTTCAAGCGCTTCGACCCTGATCTGTGCCATCCGCCCTACTCTCTGACCTTCGAGACAATGGTGAACATCACCGTGCCGAACAGCGTGGTCGCGAATGACCAGGAATACAGCGTCAGGGAAAACGGCTGCATCAGCATGACGACGCCCGCGGCGATGATCGTCGTAGCGACGGCTTCCAATGGTCCGCGTCGCAGAATTCTATCCGCGAAGCTGCCAGCCGGCATGGAGGAGTTTGCATCGAGGCTCATTTGCGAACGGCTCCAAAGGTGATCCCGCGCAGCAAATGCTTGCGCAACAGCACCGTGAAAACAACGATCGGCACCAAGAACAGCGTCGTGCCGGCGGCGACTGCGGGCCAGTCCTGCCCGCCCTCACCGATGATGATCGGGATAAAAGGCGGCGCCGTCTGCGCGTTGCCGGAGGTTAGAAGCACCGCGAAGGCGTATTCGTTCCAGGCGAAGATCAGGCAGAAGATCGCGGTGGCCGCGATTCCGGTGGTTGCCTGCGGCAGTACCACCTTCACGAAGGCCTGGAAGCGCGTATAGCCGTCGATCATGGCTGCTTCCTCGTACTCGCGCGGGATCTCGTCGATGAAGCCCTTGAGAAGCCAGACGGCGAGCGAGACGTTGACCGAGGTGTAGAGCAGGATCATGCCGAGCCTTGTGTCCGACAGCCCGATGGTGCGGTACATCAGGTAGATCGGGATCGCGACCGCGATCGGCGGCATCATCCGCGTCGACAGGATAAAGAACAGCAAATCGTCCTTCAGCGGCACCCGGAACCGCGAGAAGCCGTAGGCCGCCAACGTGCCGAGGGTAACCGCGAGCACGGTCGAGCCGAAGGCGATGATCAGCGAATTGATGAAACGCGGCACATAGTTCGAAGGTCCGGCGATCACCATGTTGCGGCCGCGCGCGATTCCATCGCAAAGTCCCTGAGACGGTCCGAGCGTGCGGATGAATTCCGGCGTCTGGCGCGAGCGGGTGGTGAAGAGATTGCAGAAACCTTCCAGCGACGGCGTGAAGACGAGTTTGGGCGGATAGGAGATCGCATCGTCCGGCGACTTGAACGAAGTCAGAACGATCCAGACCAGCGGAATCATCGTAATCACGGCATAGAGAACCACTAGCGAACCCGCCAGTCGCTTGGTGCCGGGCGATGGTTCGACTACGGAATGGGCTGTGTTCGCGATGCTCATCGGCTTTTCACCCGGTTCAATGCCTTCACATAGATGTTGGCGAGGCCAAACACCGTTACGAACAGGATGATCGCGAAGGCTGAGGAATAGCCGGTCCGCCAGCTCTCGAATGCCGCGCGCTTGAGCGTGATCGAGGCGACCTCGGTGGTGGACCCCGGCCCGCCCCCGGTGAGCAGGTTGACCATGTCGAACATCTTGAAGTTCTCGATGCCCCGGAACAACACCGCAAGCATGATGAACGGCAACGCCATCGGCAGCGTGATCGACCAGAACTGCCGCCACTTCGAGGCGCGGTCGACCTCCGCCGCCTCATAGATGTAGTCCGGGATCGACCGCAGGCCGGCAAGGCAAATCAGCATCACATAGGGCGTCCACATCCAGGCGTCGACAATGACGATCGCCCAAGGGCTGAGCGTCACGTCGCCCAGCATCTGGAACGACGATGCGGAGCGGCCGGTGAGGAAGGCGAACACATAGTTGAAGAGGCCGATCTGCGGCTGGTAGAGGAACGTCCAGAAATTGCCGACGACGGCCGGCGAAAGCATCATCGGCAGCAGGATGATCGTGGTCCACATGCCGTGGCCGCGGAATTTCTTGTCGATCAGGAAGGCAAGGCCAAATCCAAGCACGGTCTCGATGGCGACGGTCCAGAACACGAAATGCGCCGTCACCTGCATCGCCGCCCAGATGTCCGGATCGGTCAGGATGGTCTGGTACCAATCGATGCCCAGCCACTTTACCGGTGCATTTGCCCGGTTGGCCCGGTAGTTGGTGAACGAAAGATAGATGGTCCAGACCAGCGGAAAGATGTTGATCGCCAGCAGCAGCAGCATCGTCGGGGTGATGAAGAGCCACGCCAGCGCCGTATCGGACAGGCCCCGGATTCGGCGCGCCACGGCGGGCTGTACGGGCACGGCGCCGTAGGTTATCCGCGATGAGGCACTCAAATCGTTCATGGTGTCAGCTGGTCCTGATGTACTGCGATTGCCGACTTCAAAAAAGATATGGGTATTGGCGGAGAGAATGGCCTGGAGCGCTGACGAACCCGCGCTCCAGGCCGCTATCCTAGAACTTCTTGCCCTCTTCCTTGAATATGGCTTTCCAATCTTTCACCAGCCCGTCGAGCGCCTCCTGCGCGGTGCCCTTGTCAGCGACCACATAGTCATGCACGCGCTTCTGCTCGGCTTGCAGGAGCTGGGCGTAGGAGGGCTCGGCCCAGAAGTCGACCACCATGCCCATCGATTTCAGGAACTCCTTGGCGAACGGGGCGCTATCCGGGAAGCTCGGGTCGTTCAGCACCGACTTGGCGCAAGAATAGCCGCCCAGCGCCCACCATTTCTTTTGCACATCGCCGCCGGAGAACCATTTGATGTACTGCAGCGCCTCGCCCTGGTTCTTGGAATAGGAAACCACGGAGATGCCCTGTCCGCCGAGCTGGGTGGCCTGGATGGTGGCGGCCGGATTGGAGAAGAATCCGATCTTGTCACCGCCGACATTCGGATCCTTGTAGAGGCCGGGGAAGAAGGCGAAGAAGTTCATCTGCAACGCCACCTGGCCGGACTTGAAGGCGTCAAGACCTTCCGACATGTAGGAGTTGGAAGCACCGGGAGGCGTGCAGCACTTGTAGAGCTCCTTGTAGGCTTCGAGCCCCTTGACGGCGCCGGGCGAGTTGACGAACCCGTCCATCGCATAGGGCTTGTTGGGATCCTGGTATTTGAAGCCGTAGTCGTAGAGATAGTTCGAGACGCCCATGGTGATGCCTTCCGAGCCGCGCTCGGTATAGATCGAAGCGCCATAGACCTTCTTGCCGTCAATTTCGCGGCCCTGGAAGAACTGTGCGATGTCGCGGAGCTCTTCGAGCGTCTTCGGCACGGCGATATCGCGGCCATATTTGGCCTTGAAGTCCTTCTGCACATCTGGCCGCGCAAACCAGTCCTTGCGATAGGTCCAGCCCACCGCGTCGCCCATGGCGGGCAGCGCCCAATAGTTCGGCGTATTCTTCGGCCACTGTGAATAACCGACGACGGTCGCCGGCATATAGTCGTCCATGCTGATTCCTTCCTTCTTGAAGAAATCGTTGAGCTTGACGTACTGACCGTTCTCCGCCGCGCCGCCGATCCACTGTGAATCGCCGATGATGAGATCGCACAGCGATCCGCGTGAATTGAGTTCATTCAGGAAACGGTCGGCGTAATTGGGCCATGGCACGAATTCGAACTTCATGCCGATGCCGGTCTTGGCGGTGAAGTCCTTCGAGAGTTCGACCAGTGCATTGGCCGGATCCCACGCCGCCCAGCACAGCGTGATCGTCTTGCCTTGCGCTTGCGCCGGCGTCGTTGCTCCGATGCCGAGCGCGGCGACACCGCCCGCAGCAAGGAGCACCTTCAATGTATTCTTCATGCGCATTTCCCTCCCTGTTTGGCCGGCCATCGACATGGCACGGCGTTCCTGCCCGCTCGAAGGCTTCGAGCAGAGCGACACAGTCCTTGACGAGTTGAATGACTTGAACCGACGTTCCCTCGCGCTCGCGGATTCTTGGGATCCGTAGAGCTCGATTTGTTTAGTAAATCACGATTTACTAAACATTGCAAGAGGACTGTCGGCAGGATCGGAAAACGTCGCGCTCCTGCCCCGAAAATTCAGAAACCGCACGCAGGATCATCAATGCCGTGTTCGACCATCGGCCTAGGTGAGCCGGTAGATTTGTCCTCGATCACGTACAGCATTGCTGTACCGGATGAGCGCGTTGATGTGCATGGCCATCGTCCCCTTGGGAACGCCGGTTGTGCCTGACGTGAAGGAGATCGCACATAGATCCCATCCATCGACCGCCTCGTGTTCGACCGGCTTTGTCCCCGGGGAGCTTAGTTCGGAAAACGCACGCGTCCCCTGCGGCGCCTCGCCACCGATGACGAACACCGCTTCTACGCTGCCGAGGCCACCGCGCACCGAATCGAGCTTGTCGCTCCAGACTTCCGACGAGACCACCAGCCCCTTGGCACCGACCTTGTTGATCTGCGCCGCCAATCCTTCCGCGGTCAGCCCGAGATTGACCGGCACAGCGACGCCACCGAGCTCGATGATGGCGGACTGCTTGTAACCGCCGAATGGAAGCGCCGGGTCGATCAAGTTGTGGCAGTTGACCCATCTGTCACGGCTGATCGGCCCAGCAGCGACTGAAGCGCCCCGAATTCTACCGCATCCTCTACGAGTCCGAGCTGTTCTCGCCGGAAGCATTTCAGCAGCACATCGACGTTATCGCGCGCGGCTACCAACGCGTACTGCAACGCGCCGCTAACGCCGGCGATGCGCGCGCGGTCGACCCTCGCGAATACGAAGTTCTCGCCTTTATGTTGATGGGAGCTCGAAAGTATCTCTCGAGCCGCTTCGCGCGATCGAACGGCTCCATCCGGGAACTGCCGGATTTCGTCACGAAGGCCTACATGCGCTTCGTTTGCAACGGCTTCCGGGACGAGCACGCGAGCATCGCGAGCCCTTCGCCCGCAAAGCAGACCAAGAAGGCGATGTTGGTCGCCGATCGCTCGCTGCGAAGCGAGAAAGCCTGATTGATCGCCTTCGAACCGCGAATCAGCGACGGCCGCTCGCGTGGGGGAATCTGCTCGAACGTCACCGTTGGCTGCCCCGTAAGCCCAGGCCGTTTAGGCGGCGGTTCCGGTTGCTACGCCGGCGGTCCCTCGTCACCCATGCATGGTCAACCCACCCGACACGCTGATCGTCTGTCCCGTGATATAAGCGGCATCGTCACTAAGCAGGAATGCGATCATGCCCGGATAGTCATCCGGCTGTCCAAGACGCCGTAACGGGATCGCCCGGGCAAGGCCTTCGGCGATCTTGCCGCCGGACGGCGAACTCTTCGTAAAGGCCTCGAACAGAGGCGTATCCGTTGGGCCCGGGCATACCACATTCAGAATGATGTTCTTTCGCGCCAGTTCGCGGGCTACTGTCTTGGTGAACGAAATCAGGCCGCCCTTGCACGCTGAATAGACCGCCTCTCCGGAGGAACCGACCCGGCCCGCATCCGATGCCACGTTCACCACGCGCCCAAAGCTGCGTTCGACCATACGCCTGACCACGACGTGATGCAGATTGAGCGGACCGTAAAGATTGATCCCGATAACCTTGTCCCAGAAGGCGCGATCGGTGTCCAGAAATGCAATCGGGATGTCCCATCCGGCCACATTGGCAAGCAGTTCAACCGGCCCGGCAGCAGCTTCAAACTTGTCCGCGGCGGCACCGACCGCATCGCGGTCGGTGATATCGACCTGAAAGGCCAGCACGCGGCCGGGCCTGCCGGCGCAAAGATGCACCGTCTCCTCCGCCCCTGCCAGATTCTTGTCGAACACGCCGACGACGCAGCCCTCTTCCGCCAGCCGAAGCGTCGTTGCCCGCCCGATCCCGCTGGCTCCGCCAGTCAAAATCGCCCGTCGGCCATTGAGTCCGCGCATGTCAACCTCCCTGTCTTCTTGTTCTATTGTTGTGCCTGAACCCGATCGTCGGTCGATTGTTTCGGTTCACCGAGACGACGTCAACATTGGCCTTGTCGCGATCGAGCCTGCCTCTATCGTTCGCGCAGCGGTTGACGAAGCCTCTTGGCTGCGCCAATAATCGCGCGCAGAAGGCGCTTTGAACATGCATCCGACACGGCGGTCTTTGTTGGTTTCCAAAGCTCAGAATCGTCTCTCCAGGCCAAAGCGCAGCGCCAACCCCCGTTCATCGACGATATCGAAGCGCAAGGCGACCGCACCGGAGAAAGTGGTGACCGGCATCGTCCAGACTTCGAAGTCGGAAAAGTCGCGCGATTCGATTCTGGAAGCCGCGGCCAAGCTGTTTCGCCGCCAGGGCTACTCCGCCACCACGCTACGTCAGATCGCGGCAATGGCCGAAATCAAGGCGGGCAGCATCTATTACTATTTCGATTCCAAGGAGCAAATCCTCGACGAGGTTCTGCATCTTGGGCTGCTGGGCGTATTCGAAGCGGTCAAGAAGGCCGTGAAGGATGCAGGCAACGTCTCGCACCGCCGCCGCATCGGACTCGCAATCGAGGCGCATCTGGCGGCGTTGCTCGAAGCCAGCGACTTCACGTCCGCCAATATTCGCATCTACGGCCAGTTGCCCGAAACGCTCAAGAAGCGGCATCGCCCTTTGCGCAGGGCTTACGCGAAATACTGGGATCAGCTCTTTCTCGATGCCCGCCGCGCCGGAGAAATTCGTGCCGATATCGAGATCGTTCCGTTGCGGATCTTCGTGCTGGGCGCGCTGAACTGGACCATCGAATGGTTCAGCCTCGACAGCAAGAACGCGGTCTTGAAACTGGCCCGGCGAACCGAGTTGCTGATTTTCGACGGGGTCAAGAAAGCATGATCCCCTGCCGGAAATCGTCTCAGCGCATCCGCTTGGCGACCTCCTCCAGCATGACCTCCGTGGTGCCGCCGCCGATCGATTGCACCCGGGCATCGCGTGCCATTCGTTCGATCGCGCTCTCGCGCATATAACCCATGCCTCCGTGAAACTGCAGGCAGTCATACATCACCTCGTTGACGAGTTCGCCGCAATAGGCCTTGACCATCGACACTTCCTTGGTCGCATCGATCCCCTGGGTGACCAGCCACGCCGAATGGTAGACCAGTTGCCGGCCTGCCTCGACCTTGGCCGCCAGCATCGCCAATCGGTGCCGAATCGCCTGTTTCGACCATAGCGGTGCACCGAAGGCCTGCCGCTGCGTCACCCAGTCCAGCGTGATTTCGATTGCGGCCTGGGCCTCGCCCATCGCCATCGCGCCGATCACGATCCGCTCGTTCTGGAAATTGCGCATGATCGCGTAAAAGCCCTGCCCTTCCTCGCCCAGCAAGTTCTCGGCCGGCACGCGGCAATCCTCGAACAGCAGTTCCGCCGTATCGGAAGAGCGCCAGCCATGCTTGTCGAGCGCTCGGCTGACGCGAAAGCCTGACGTCTCCTTCTCGACCAGCAGCATCGACAGCCGCTGCGACGGCCGCGCCTCCGGATTGGTGACGGCCGCGATGCAGTAAAGATTGGCGTGGACACCGTTGGTGATGAACATCTTGGCGCCGTTGAGCACATAGCTGTCGCCGTCCCGGCGCGCGGTGGTCCGGATGCCCTTCACGTCCGAGCCCGCGCCGGGCTCGGTGACGCCGACCGCGACGATCTTCTCGCCGGCGACGACATCAGGCATGAAACGATCCTTCAGCGCCTGCGAACCGCCGTTGAACAGATGCACCGACGCCATGTCGGTATGCACCAACGCCGTGATAGCCACGCCCGAGAAGGTGGATCGACCCAGTTCTTCGGCGAACACCACGGTCGCCAGCGTGTTCAGATCGGAACCGCCATATTCCGCCGGATAACGGATGCCGAAAAAGCCGAGTTCCCCCATCCGGCGCAGCACGTCGCGCGGCACCATGCCTTCCTGCTCCCAGGCCGCCGCGTGCGGCTTGATCTCCTCATCGACGAAACGCCGGATCTGGGCTCGCAGAAGTTCATGTTCCTCGCCAAGGTAGACCGAGGCCGCATGGCCATGGGAAGCAAGAGCATTCATTCCGACGCGCCTTCTCTGCCTGATTATCTATTTGCCCTGCCAGACCGGATTGCGCCGTTCGGCAAATGCTTTAGGGCCTTCGATAGCGTCGAGACTAGCATAGGTTTCGACATGCAGCCGGTTGGCCTCGACCAGTCCATCGGCACAACCCAGGTCCATCGCCGCCAGTACGCTGGCCTTCGCCGCTTTCACCGACAGCGGCGCACCTTCGACGATCTTGCGCGCCAGTTGCAGGGCCCGCGCACGGACCGCATCGGGCGTATCTTCCAGATAATTCAGGAAACCGTAGCCGGCGAGCTGTTCGATCGGCACCGTCTCCCCGGTGAGGACCAGTTCCATCAGCAACGGCTGCGGCAGCATCCACAGCATCGGCACCGCCCACGGCGAACCGCGCCCCATCTTAACCTCGGTGATCCCTGCACGTGTCCCGCGAAGGCCGACCCTCAGATCGGACTGGATCGCCAGCAACATGCCGCCCGCCATCAGCGATCCCGTCATCGCCGCAATGACCGGCTTTGAAACCCTGCGCATCGCGGTCTGCATCGGATCGCGCATCAGCGTCAGAATGTCGATGCCATCACGCGCCCGGATCTCGGCGGCCTGCTTGAGATCGAGCCCGGCGGAAAATACACCACAATCGGTCGAAGTGAGGATCACAGCCCTCGCCTGCGGCTCCCTCTCGACACGCTCCCACGCGTCGGTCAAGGCATTCATCGCCTCCACCGACAGGGCGTTCTTGCGTTCCGGCCGGTCGATCGTCACGGTCGCGACGCCATCGTCCAGCGAATAACGCACCGGTTCACGTTCTGACATCGTCTTTCTCTTCCGAAGATTTCTAACATCTGTTAGAATACTGCCGAACCGCGCTCGAATACAACCGGTATTCAACCATCGGGACCACCATGCAGCCACTACCTAACATGCGTTTCGCGCCGGACCTCTTGACCAGCCAGGTCGCGCTCGTGACCGGGGGCGGAACCGGAATGGGCCGCGCCACAGCGATCGAGATGGCGCGCTGCGGCGCCGACGTCGTAGTGCTGGGCCGCCGCGCCGAACCGATCGAGGACTGCGCCAAAATTATCCGCGAACTCGGCCGCAAAGCCGTCGCGATCTCCACCGACATTCGCCTGCCCGACCAGATCGACAGCGCCATGCTGCGCATCAAGGACGAATTCGGCCGGCTGGACATCCTCGTCAACAACGCCGGCGGCCAGTTCGTGACGCCGGCTCGCGAGCTCAACAACAAGGGTTTTGAGACCGTGATTCGCAACAATTTGATCGGCTCCTGGCAGATGACCAAGGCCGTGGCCGATCATTTTATGCTGGAACATGGCGGCTCGATCGTGTTTGTGACCGCCTGCGTCCGTTCCGGCTTAAGCGGCTTTGTGCATACGGCGGCGGCGCGCGGCGGCGTCCTGGCGATGATGAAAACGCTGGCGTTCGAGTGGGCCGAATTCGGCATCCGCCTCAATTGCGTCGCTCCCGGAACCATCAAAACCGAAGGCATGGATCATTACCCGATCGATCCCGAGCAATGGCTGAAGCTGAACCGCAATGTGATGGGCCACATGGGCGACGTCGGGGATATTTCGGCAGCCATCATTTTCCTCAGTTCTTCGCTTGGAAAATTCGTCACCGGCGAGGAATGGTACATCGACGGCGGCGAAACGCTGCATCTGGCTCACGACGCGCGCCAGATGATCGACGCGGTCAAGTTCTCCAGGCGCGAGCCTGCCGTCCTTAAAAAGTAGAGTATCGGCCAGCGCGGCTCGCCAGACCGGCCGACGCACCCAAGAAACGGAGAACCGTCATGGACTTCGCGCTCAGCGAGCAGCAGCAGGCGTTTCGCGAGACCGCACAACGATTTGCCCGGCAGAAGCTCGCCCCTCATTACCAGAAGCGCGCCAAACAGGACCGCATCGACCGCGACATGCTGAAGGAGATGGGCGAGCTCGGCCTGATCGGCGTCGATCTGCCGGAGAAATATGGCGGCCTTGGCGAGAGCAGCGCCACCGCCGGGATCGTCATCGAGCAAATCGCCTATGGCGATTTCAATGCCAGTTATGTTCAGTTGCTGGCGTCCTTGATGGGCGGCATGATCGCGCAGCACGCTTCGCCCGAGATCGCCGAGCAATGGCTGCCGCGCGTCACGGGCGGCAACGCCATCATCGGCCTCGGCCTGACCGAGCCACGCGGCGGTTCGGACGCCGCCAACCTGATCTTGCGGGCCGAAAAGTCCGGCAACGGTTACCGGCTGAACGGCGAAAAAACCTCGATGAGCTTTTCGGATCAGTGCGACGCCGCCGTTATTTTCGCGCGCACCGGCAACATCGAGGACGGCGCCCACGGCGTCAGCGCCTTCTTTGTCGATCTCAATCAGCCCGGCATCACCCGCACCCATTTCGACGACATCGGCACCAAGCCGGTCGGCCGCGGTTCGGTCTTCTTCGACGACGTCTTCATCCCCGCCGAATGCCTGATGGCCGAGGAGAACAAGGGCTTTTCCAAGATCATGTCCGGTTTCGACTATAGCCGCGCCCTGATCGGACTCGAATGCATCGGCCCGGCGCAGGCGTCGGTCGACGAAGCCTGGCAGTACAGCACCGAGCGCGTCGCCTTCGAGCGGCCGATCGCGCAGTATCAGGGCGTGAGCTTCCCGCTCGCGGAAGCCGAAACCCAGCTCACCATGATGCGGCAGCTCTGCTTCTACACGCTATCGCTGCGCGACCAGCGGCTGGCCCACACCGCAGAGGCCGCGATGTGCAAATGGTACGTGCCGAAGGTGACCTGCGAGATCATCCACCAGTGCCTGCTCACCCACGGCCACTACGGCTACACGACGGATCTGCCGTTCCATCAGCGCTACATCGACGTCATGGGTCTTCAGATTGGCGACGGCACCGCGCAGATCCAGAAGCTGGTCATTGCCCGCGAGAAGGTCGGACGGGTCGCGGTGCAGTATGCCAAGCAGCCCGAGGGGGCCAAGACGACCTCCAACAAGTCGAACTCGAAATAGACGCTCAGTCACCGCCCGCCGTCAAAGGCGTCGTCGTGGACCGCCACCCGATCGATACTGGTCTGCCACAGTTTCGGATAGGTGGCGCGAAACTCCTGCAGCAATTGCTCGATCGGAGGATCGGCGAACCAGCCCCGATCATTCACGTACTCCATATGCCGATGGCTGTTGGTGTCGAATTCATGAAACAGTGCGTCGCTTTTCCCGTCGAAGATCAGCTGCCGGACGCCAAACCGTTCACACATTTCGGTGTTGAACGCGGGCGTCACCTTGAACTGCCGGCCGTCGAGCCAAAGCGCGACATAGCCATGGTAAATAAAGAGGTCGGTTCCCATCAGCTCCGCCAGCTTTGGCGAATTCAGGTGGTTGCGGACATCGGCAAATCCGACGGCGGCGGGAATGCCGGCTGCGCGCAGAGCGGCAGTCAGCAGAATCGCCTTCGGCACGCAATAGTTGGACGCTTTTCCGGCGATCTGGCTGGCGCGGTAATCATTCGCGGCGGTGCCGATGTCGAACGGATTGTACCTGATCCCGTCGCGCACGGCATCGAACAGCCGGATCGCCCTGCCGGTCTCCGACAGGCCGCGCGCACCATCCAGACTGTGCGAAACAAATTCGCGAATCTCCGGCGAGTCACAATCGACAAATTCCGTCGGCGCGAGAAACCCGGCAGCGGTGAAATCCATGTCTTGCGGCCTTTCCCGTTTCGTCAATGTTTCTAACAAACGTTAGAATCAAAGGAAAGTGGCCATTGACGCAAAACGTGAGGAAGCGTTAGCTTCCGCGCCTCCGCCGGCAAACGCACAAGATCGTTCATGAACGACACAACACCATATATCTGGACGCCGCCATCGGAACTGGTGGCGGCGAGCAATCTGACGGCATTTCTGCGCGTCACCGGTCAAAAGGATTACGACGATCTGGCGTCAAAAGCCGAAGCCGATCCGGCCTGGCTGATGCAGGAAGTGTTCAAGTTCTGCGATATCAGGTTTTACCGCGACTACGACCAGATGCTGGATGTTTCGGGCGGTCAGGCGTGGGCACGCTGGTGCGTCGGCGGCACCACCAACATCGTGCTGAATTGCCTCGACAAGCATCGCGGCACGGCGGTGTGGGACCAGACCTTCCTGGTCTGGGAAGGCGAAGACAAGCATGAACGCCGCTCGCTGAGTTACCGCGAATTCGACCGCGACGTCGCGCGACTGGCGCAGGGACTGCACGACATCGGGATCGGGCGGGGCGACGTGGTCGCGATCTACATGCCGAACCTGCCGGAGACGTTCGTCGCGTTCTTTGCCATCCTGAAGCTCGGCGCGATCGTGATGCCGCTGTTCTCGGGTTTCGGCCACGCGCCGATTCAGACCCGTCTGAACCATGGTGGGGCAAAGGCCGTTATCACCGCTAACGGTACGTGGCGGCGCGGCGCGCCGGCGCCGCTCAAATCGGTGCTCGACATCGCCCTGGAGGCCTCGCCGACCGTGAAACATGTGATCGTCACCCGTCGCGACGGTCTTGCGATCGATACGCCGATGCAGAAGGGCCGCGACCTCTGGTGGGACGATGCCATCGCCGGCAAGGACGCCACGATCGCAACCGCCGAGATGCAGGCCGAAGATCCGGCGATCCTGCTCTACACATCAGGCACGACGGGCGAGCCGAAGGGATGCGTCTGGACCCATATCGGCTTCATCGGCTCGATGGTGACCCGCGATATGATCATCTGCGGCGACTTCAAACCGTCCGATCGCTTCTTCTTTTTCAGCGACATGGGCTGGATGGTCGGCGCGATGTGCGCCTGCATCCCGAGTTTCGCCGGCGGCAGCCTGCTGATCGCGGAAGGGACGCCCGATTATCCGGATACGGGGCGGTTCTGGCGCCTGATCGCCGAGCACCGGGTGACCTACCTCGGCGTATCGCCGACCATCGTGCGCAGCCTGATGCGGTATGGGCTCGAGGTCGAGTTGTACGATCTATCCAGCCTGCGGATGACCGCCTCCGGCGGCGAAGCCTGGACCGCGGCGCCATGGCTGTGGTTCTTCGAGCACGTCTGCAAGAGGAATATCCCGATCATCAACATTTCGGGCGGCACCGAAGTCGGTGGCTGCATCTTCACGGGCACCCCCAATCACCCGATGAACCCCGGCTCTTTCTCGCGGCCCGCGCTCGGCGTCGGCGCCGACATCGTCGATATGACAGGGCAACGCGTGCCCGACGGAACGGTCGGCGAGCTGGTGCTGCGGCATTCATCCATCGGGCTGACCAAAAGCCTGTGGAAGGCCGATGCGCGCTATATTGAAAGCTACTGGAGCACGCTGCCCGGCCTGTGGGTGCATGGCGATTTCGCAATGCGCGGCGAGGACGGACTGTATTACATCCTCGGACGCTCCGACGACACCATCAAGATTTCCGGCAAGCGCACCGGCCCGTCAGAACTCGAAGGCATTCTGATCGCGACCGGCAAGCTCGCGGAAGCCGCCGTGTTTGGCATTCCGCATCCGGTCAAGGGCTCGGCGATCGTGTGTGCCTGCGTGCCGATGCCGGGCGTCGAGGGCGATAACGGCCTGGCAAGCCAGCTATCCGCAGCCATCGTCGCGGGAATGGGCACGTCATACCGCCCCGAAACCATCTTGTTCGTCGATGATCTGCCACGCACCCGCAACCTGAAAATCATGCGCCGGGTGCTGCGCGCCGTGTTCGAGGACAAGGATCCCGGCGACCTCTCGGCGCTGGCCAATCCCGAAGCGGTCGACCGGTTGCGCGAGAAACTGGCCGCCATGTGAATGGTCGGGCAAGGCCGGACGAACCGGCCTTGCCAAACCATGTTCCTGCGTGTGCCGCGTCAGATCGGGCAATCCTCCGGAAAAACCGGCTTGCGCTTCTCGAGATGCGACGCCAGTCCTTCCCGCGCCTCGGCGCCGGTGAAGCCGAGGATTTCCAGCGCTGTCGACGTGTCGAATATCGGTCCGTTGACGCGCAGCCAGTTGTTCAGCGCATATTTGGTCCAGCGGATCGCGCTTTGCGCGCCGGTCGCCAGATCTTCGGCGGTTTCCAGCGCGACCTTCTGCAGATCGGCGTCCTCGACACACAGCGAGACCAGCCCGATCCGCTCGGCTTCGGTCCCCGACAACGGCTTGCAGGTCAACAGATAGTATTTTGCCTTGGCAAGTCCGCACAGCAGCGGCCAGATGATGCAGGCGACATCGCCCGCCGCGACGCCCAGCCGGGTGTGGCCATCGACGATGCGCGCGGATTTCCCGCAGATCGAGATGTCGGCGAGGATGCCGACGACGAGGCCGGCACCGACCGCGACGCCGTTAATGGCAGAGATAATCGGCTTGTTGCAGTTGATGACGTTATAGACGAGGTCCTTGGCCTCCTTCCACGTCGCCATGCGTGCTTTGGGATCGTCGAGAATGCTCTTGATCAGCTCGAAATCGCCACCGGCCGAAAACGCCTTGCCCGCACCGGTCACGATCACGGCGTTGATATCGGGATCGTCATTGATATCGCGCCAGATATGGGTGAGCTGGGTGTGGGTCTGCGCGTCGACCGAGTTGTACGTCTCGGGCCGGTCGAATGTAATCCGGAGGATCCGCTTGGAGGGATAATCGATCTTCAGTTTGGTGTAGGCGGCGTATCGGTCGGACATGGGCTCCCTTTCTTATTGGCGGGCCACTTTCCGGCCCCCGATCACTTGCATGCAACCGGTTATGGACTGTTTCGAACAGATGTTAGAATTTAGGTTTGATCGGATACTGCTGCAAGCGTATAGTTTCACACCATATCGACGGGCGCAAAACGACAAGAAAACGCCTTTGGGAGTGGACGAAAGATGACTGGCGAATTTGACGGCGCCGCCGTAGCCGGCTCCGGTGCCACGGTCGGCGAATTGTTCCACAGTCGCGCGCAAATTCAATCGGCCGACACCGCGATCGAATATCAGGATCGAACGATCAGCTATGGCCAGTTGTTGCGCCGCGTGGACCGCGCAACAGCCATGCTGGCGGCCAGCGGCCTGGGCCGTGGCGATCGGGTCGCCTTGCTGTCACGCAACCGGCCTGAATATATCGAAATCGAACTGGCAGCGGCCAATCTGGGCATCATCACGGCCTGCCTGAACTGGCGCCTTTCGCCGCGCGAACTGGCCTATTGTGTCGAACTGGTGTCGCCGAAACTTGTGATCGTCGAACCGGACCTGGCCGGCAATCTCGTCAGTCCCGCCGGTGAAGCCTGGCAAACCCTCGAAATCGGACCGCCCTATGAACGCCTGCTGCAACAGCAGGCCGAACATAGTGCGCCGATCGTCGCGGAGCCCGAAGACGGTCTCGTAATACTCTATACCAGCGGCACCACTGGCCTGCCGAAGGGGGCGGTCATTTCCCATCGCGCGATGATCGCACGCGCCCTGGTGTTCAGCTCCGAGTTGGGCATCTCGCCGCGCGACAGCTTCGTCGCCTGGGCGCCGATGTTTCATATGGCGTCGACCGATCACAGCCTTTCGACCCTGCTTCGCGGCGGCACGGTGGTGATGATCGACGGTTTTCAGATCGAGCCGCTGCTGGCGGCCGTCGAACGTCACCACATCGGCTGGCTGGTTCTGATCCCCGGCATGGTGGAGGCGTTTGCCGCCGCGTTGAAGACGCAGGCAACCAAAGTGAAAGGCGTCCGGGTGTGCGGCGCGATGGCCGACCTGGTGCCGCCGCATGCGATCGCCGAGGTGACCGAACTGCTGCAGGCGCCCTATCTGAACAGTTTCGGCTCCACCGAAACCGGCCTGCCTCCCGCTACCCGGGCGCTGATCGCGCCGGGCGAAATACCCGAGCGGCTGTCGAAGCAGCAAAGCGCATTCTGCCAGATCAAACTCGTCGATCCCTCCGATCAGGAAGTAGCGTCCGGCCAGCCCGGGGAACTCGCCATCCGCGGCGCCACCCTGTTTTCCGGCTACTGGCAAGCCGCCGAGACCAACGCGCATGATTTCCGCGGCGGCTGGTTTCACATGGGCGATGTGTTCCGGCGCAATGCTGATGGCTCACTGGATTTCGTCGATCGCGTCAAATACCTGATCAAGTCCGGCGGCGAGAACGTTTATCCGGCCGAGATCGAGCGGGTTCTGTTGAGTGACAGCCGCGTCACCGAAGCCGCTGTCGTCAGGGCCGCCGATCAGAAATGGGGCGAAGTCCCGGTCGCCTTCATCTCCTGCCGCGATGGCAGCGTGACCGAAGCGCAGTTGCTCGAACTTTGCCGGCGCGATCTGGCGTCGTACAAGCGGCCCCGGCAATTCAACTTCATCGATTTCTCGGAATTTCCCCGCTCAACCAGCGGCAAGGTCCAGCGCCATGAGCTGGAAGCGAGACTTGCCAAAACCTCTGCCGGAATCACGCCATGAGCGCCAGCACGCTGCGCGGCAAGGTCGCGGTGGTCGGAATCGGAATGTCGCCGGTCGGCAAGGTACCCGGGAGGAGCCCGCTCTGGCTTGCCGCCGATGCCGCCAAGAAGGCACTGGCCGACGCCGGGCTCGACAAGCGCGATGTCGACGGCGTGCTGTCATGCCACGCCTTTGCCTCACCATTCCACCGCTTCAGCGTCGCTTTCAGCGAATATTTCGGCATTCAGCCGACCTTTTCGAACACCCTGCAGGTGTCGGGCGCCACTGCAGCAACGATGTTCAATATCGGCGCCGCGGCCATTCACGGCGGCCTGGCGAAGGTCGTTCTGGTCGTCGCCAGCGACAGCCTGATGACCGGCCTGACGCCGGATCTGGCGCTGCGTTCCCTGACCGAAAGCCGCGATCAGCAATATGAAATGCCGTTCGGCATTCCCGTCGCGAACACGTTTGCCATGACCGCGCACCGCCACATGAAGGAGTTCGGCACCACGGCCGAACAACTGGCCGAGGTCGCCGTGGTCCACCGGCGTCACGCGGCGCGCACGCCAGGCGCCCAGCAGAACATGCCGATCACCGTCGACGACGTAGTCAATTCGGGCTGGGTGACGACACCCTACCACAAGCTCGATTGCTCACTGATCTCGGACGGCGGAGCGGCCTTCATCCTGACATCGGCCGAACATGCCAAGGAGCTCGGCATCGCCAAGCCGGTCTACATTCTGGGCGGCGGCGAGTGCTACACCCACGAACACATCTTCCTGATGCCGTCGCTGACTACCACCGGCGCGGTCGAGTCCAGCCGCAGGGCCTATGAGATGGCCGGATATGGTCCAAGGGATATGCACACCGCCGGTGTCTATGACTGCTTTACCGGCACCGTGATCATGATGCTGGAAGACCTCGGATTCTGTCCCAAGGGCGAAGGCGGCCGCTTTGTCGCCGACGGGCAGATGACCTATGGCGGCCAGATCCCGTCAAACACCCATGGCGGGCTACTGTCGTTCGCGCATTCCGGAATGCCCGGCTCGCTGTTTCATTTTCACGAGGTGATAGCCCAATTGCGCGGCCAGTGCGGCGACCGTCAAGTTCCCGGTGCAGAGCTAGGGCTGGTGCACAGCCTGGGCGCCGGCTTTGCGACCAACGCCACGACCATCCTGGGCACGGAGAACACGCTGTGATCTCGGCCGAAGACGCGATGAAGAAACCGGTGCCGGCGCCCGACGCCGATTCCGCGGCGCTGTGGCGCGGCCTGCGCGACGGCGTGCTGCTGCTGCAGCACTGCGGCGATTGCCACCACGTGCAATACTACCAGCAGGGCATGTGCCGGCAATGCAGCAGCGAAAACCTCTCCCATAAGGTCGCGTCGGGGCGCGGCAGGGTGCATTCGTTCAGCGTGGTCCATCGCGCGCCGGGGCCGGCCTTCAAGGCCGACGTTCCCTATGCTGTCCTGCTGGTCGACCTGGAAGAAGGGCCGCGGATGATCAGCACCTATGTTGGCGGCAAGCCCGAAGACGTCGCGTTCGACATGGACGTCATGCTGGTCTGCGAGCAGATCGACGACCGCACAACGCTACCGCGGTTCCGCCGCGCGTAGAAGCACCCCGCCCCTCTCGAATTCCGCCCCGGCAACGCACGCCCATGCCATGTTTATTTTCTAACAAATGTTCGATTTCTAACGATTGTTAGATTGAAATCCTGCTGGCTTCTGCCTAAACAAGGGCGATCCACCACCAACCGGAGCCGATCCATGGACTTTGATCTTACGCACGAGCAGCGGCAGATCCTTGGCTATGGCGACACCGTCGCCAAGAAATTCGATCGCAAGTACTGGATGGAATGCGCCGACAAACACGTGTTTCCCGACGCGCTTTATCAGCAGGTCGCAGAGGACGGTTTCGTCGGAACCATGGTGCCCGAGGAATATGGCGGCGCCGGCCAGGGCATGGTCGAGATGCATCTTTTCCTGGAGGGACTCTCGAACAACGGCATTCCCCTACTGAACCTCGTCGTCGGTGCGGCAATGAGCCTCGGCTTCATCGCCAAATACGGCTCCGAAGCGCAGAAGATGCGTTATTTGCCCGATGCCTGCAGCGGCAAGACGCGTTTCTGCTTCGCGATTACCGAGCCGGATGCGGGCAGCAACACGATCCGCACCACTACGATGGCGACGAAACGAGGCAACCGCTTCGCGCTGAATGGACAAAAGACGTTCATCACCGACGCCGATGGCGCCGACCACGCACTGGTGGTGGCGCGCACCACGCCCCACAGCGAAACCGGCAAAAAGACCGACGGCTTCACCCTGTTCATTGTCGATCTCAAAGCCAAGGGGCTGCAGAAATCATACATCCCGGTCAGCATCCCGGCACCGGAAACGCAATGGCAGTTGTTCTTCGACGATGTCGACCTCGGACCAGAGGACATCGTGGGAGAGATCGACAAGGGGTTCGGCATCCTGTTCAAGAGCCTCAATCCGGAACGGATCCTGGTGGGCTCGATCTGCTGCGGTCTCGGCCGCTATGCGCTGAACCGCGCCGTCGACTATGTCAAAGAGCGCAAGGTCTTCAACAACGTGCCGATCGGCGCCTATCAGGGCTTGCAGCATCCGCTGGCAAGCGCGCGGACCGATGTCGAAATGGCCTCCCTGATGACGTTGAAGGCGGCCTGGATTTTCGACCAGGGCCGCGAGGCCGGCGAATTCGCCAACATGGCCAAGCTCGCGGCCGCCGACGCCGGCATCAAGGCGGTCGATACCGCCGTGCAGTGCCACGGCGGCAACGGCTTTACCAAAGAGTACGGCATCTTCGACATCTATCCGCTGGTTCGCCTGTTGAAGACCGCCCCGCTCAATCGCGAAATGATCCTCAACTATATCGGCGAGCATGTCATGGGCTTGCCACGCAGCTATTAGGTGATTTGCGATGGCCACGATGAAGTCCGAGGTTTCGACGGCGAGCGAGGAGTACCGCCGCAACCGCGAGGCCTATGAGGCGCGGATCGCCGATCTGCATATCCGTCGCGCGGCGGCAGCCATCGGCGGTCCGGAACGAGCGCGACGGCTGCACAGGGACCGCAAGCAGCTATTGCCGCGCGAGCGGGTCGCCGCCCTGCTCGACCCCGGCTCGCCCTTCCTGGAATTTTGCCAGCTCGCCGGCGAAGGCATGTATGAAGGCGTGCCGCCCGGCGGCAGCATCATCACCGGCGTCGGTATGGTGTCGGGCCGCGCCTGCATGATCATCGCCAACGACGCCACGGTGAAGGGCGGCACCTACTACGGAATCACCTGCAAGAAGCACGTTCGTGCCCAGCGATTTGCGTGGCAGCACCGGCTGCCCTGCGTCACCCTGGTGCAATCCGGCGGCGCCAATCTACCGGACCAGCCAAATATCTTTCCCGACGAAGGCCAGTTCGGTTCGATCTTCTACAACCAGATTCGGATGTCCAGCGAAGGCATTCCGCAGATCGCCATCGTTCACGGACCATCGACGGCCGGCGGCGCCTATATGCCGGCGCTGTGCGACGAAACCGTCATCGTGCGCAATCAGGGCGCGATGTTTCTCGGCGGACCGCAGCTGGTCTACGCCGCCACAAAGGAAGAAGTCGGCATGGAGGCGCTCGGCGGCGGCGAGATGCACAGCCGCGTCAGCGGAGTGACCGACCATCTGGCAGAAAGCGACGGCCACGCCATCGCCATCACCCGCGACATCGTCGCCCATCTCGGCGAAATCCCGGCGCAGCGATGGACCGTGACCCCGCCCCGTCCGCCGCGTGCCGATCCCAACGATATCTACGGGCTGATCAGCGCCGACCCGCGGGTGCCGACCACCAATCGCGACATCGTGGCGCGCCTCGTCGATGACAGCGAATTCCACGAATTCAAGCCGCTGTATGGCGACACGCTGATCACCGGCTTCGCGCGCATCATGGGGTTTGAAATCGGGATCCTGTGCAACAATGGCGTGCTGTTCTCGGAGAGCGCGCTGAAGGCGACGCACTTCATCGATCTCTGCTGCAAGCGCAACATCCCCCTGCTGTTCATGGCCGACGTCACCGGATTCATGGTCGGCCGCGAGGCCGAGGAAGGCGGCATTTCCAAGCATGGCGCCAAGATGATCACGGCGATGGCCAGCGCCAACGTGCCGAAATACACCTTGATCATCGGCAACGCCTACGGCGCCGGGTATCTCTCGATGTGCGGCCGCGCCTTCAGGCCGAACGCGATGATGATGTGGCCGAACGGACGTTCCGCGATCATGGGACCCGACCAGGCCGCGACCACGCTCGCCATGGTCAAGGACGAAGGGCACAAGCGCGAAGGCACCAGCTGGACCGACGCGGAACGCGAGGCCTATCGCGCGCCGGTGCGCAAGACCTTTGAGGATTTTGCCAACGCCTACAATTTCGCCCGTAACACCTGGTGCGACATGGTGATCGATCCGCTCGAGACCCGCAACGTGATGGCGATGCTGCTCGATCTGGCCGGCCGGCTGCCGCAGCAGCACACCGACTTCGGCGTGTTGCGGATGTGACGACAGAGGATATCGCCCGGTGTTCAAGAAAATCCTGATTGCCAATCGCGGCGAGATCGCCTGCCGCATCGCGCGGACCTGCCGGCGGCTGGGCATCGAGGTCGCAGGCGTCCACTCCTCGGCCGACGCCGATGCCCTGCACGTCAAGGTGATCGGCGAGTCTTACCAGATCGGCGGTTCGGCAGCATCCGACAGTTATCTGCGGATCGACGCCGTGATCGGCGCTGCGAAAACCGCCGGCGCCGAGGCCATTCATCCCGGGTTCGGCTTTCTGGCAGAGAATGCGGCATTCGCGCGGGCCGTCGAGGCCGCGGGCCTCGTCTTCATCGGACCCACCGCTGATGTCATCGAACGTCTGGGCGACAAGGCGTCCGCCAAGCGCGAGGCCGAAGCGGCCGGCGTGCCGACCGTACCCGGCAGCCAGACGCCGAGCGAAGACGCGGCAGAAGTCGCAGCGATCGTGCGTGAACTCGGCCTGCCCGCGATGTTGAAGGCGGCGGCGGGCGGCGGCGGTAAAGGCATGCGTGCCGTCGTAGCACTCGATGGCCTGGCCGGTGAAATCGAAGCCGCGATGCGCGAGGCAAAGAACTCATTCGGTTATGCCGGGCTGATCGTCGAAAAGCTGATCGAGCATGGACGTCACATCGAGGTACAGATCGCCGGCGATGGCAACGGCAATGTCATTCATCTGTTCGAGCGTGAATGTTCGCTGCAGCGGCGGCACCAGAAGCTGATCGAGGAAGCCCCGGCCGCGAACCTTGCGGCAAATCTGCGTGCGCGCATGGTGACCGACGCGGTGCGGCTCGGCCAACGCCTGAATTATCGGGGCGTGGGCACCGTCGAATTCATCGTGAGCGGCGACAGCTATTATTTTCTCGAGGTCAATCCCCGCCTCCAGGTCGAGCATCCCGTCACCGAAATGGTAACCGGCGTCGATATTGTCGAGCTGATGCTGCGGATCGCCGCCGGGGACGGCTTGCCCGTGACGCAAGCCGACATCAGGTGCAGCGGCCATGCCGTCGAGGCGCGGATCTGTGCGGAGGACCCTGCCAACAATTTTCTACCCTGCACGGGAGAGCTCGCTTACGTCAGATTCCCTCACACCGGCGTTCGGGTCGAGACTGGCGTCGAAAGTGGATCAACCGTTACCCCCTATTACGACTCCATGTTGGCCAAGCTGATCGCACACGCAGAAACGCGCGACGAGGCACTCGACAAACTGAGCCGCGCGCTCGACCAGACCTCCATCTTCGGCATTACGACCAATCAGGGTTTTCTGACACGCCTGATCGAGCTGCCTGAGACACGCAGCGCCACGTTCCATACCAGGTTGATCGACGAGCAGATCGACCGGCTCGTGGACAGGACGAAGGGACCCGACACCGAGGCACTGGCCATCGGAGCCTATTTCTGGATGACCCGGCAGCGCCCGCCGGCAGCGGACAATCCCTCGCACAATCCCTGGCAGTCGCGCGAGACCACCGGCTGGCAGATGGCGGCCGGTGACGACGGACTGTCGCCGATCCCGATCCTGCATCTCGAAGCAGCTGGGGCAAGCGCGGAGATCAGGTTTGCGCCACGGCAGGCCGATGGCACCATGCTCGTCGGCATCAACGACAGCAAACTGCCGGTCAGGCTGGTTCCGGCTGACGGCGACGGCTTTACCGCCGTCGTCGGGAGCCGTCGCGAAACGGTACGTATCCACCAGCACGATCAAACATTGTTCGTCCACGACCTCCGTGGCGTGCACACGCTGACCGCCATACCCTATCTGACCTACATCAGCGCGGCAGCTGAGACGAGCGGCGAGCTGCGGGCGCCGATGACGGGCATGATCCTCAAGGTCAATGTGGCGGTCGGCGACCGGATCAGGGCCGGCGACGTCGCCGCCATTCTCGAATCGATGAAGATGGAACTGCGCATCAACAGCGAGACCGACGGCGTGGTTGCCGCCGTAAACTGCCGGGCCGGCGAAACGGTCGAACGCAATGCCGTCGTCGTGGTCGTGGAGCCGGACGGACAAGCTTAATTCACTGACAAGAGCGAATGACGGGAGTGCGGACATGCGGTTGGGCAGCGTCAACTACGAAACCAGGGGCAAAGTCGCCCTGCTCACGCTCGACGAGCCCCACAAGCTCAACGCTCTGAGCGCCGGCATTCGCCAAGGTATCCTCGAAGGCCTCGCCAAGGCCGACACGGATGACACCATCCGGGTCGCCGTCATTACCGGCAACGGCGACAAGGCGTTTTGCGCCGGTGCCGATATCGGCGAGTTCGATTTCGATCCGGAAAAGGCGCGCAGCTTCCTGATTGCCGCAATCGAGGTGCTAGCGGCGCCGGAAAACACCCGCAAGCCCGTGATATCCGCCGTCAACGGCATCGCCTATGGCGGCGGGTTCGAGCTCGCCATCGCTTCGGATTTCATCATTGCGTCCGACCGCGCGCGGTTCGCGGTGCCGGAAATCAAGCTCGGCCTGCTGCCGGGATTTGCAATCGTACGCCTGCAAGACATCGTCGGCCGCGCCAAGGCCAAGGAGATGAGCATGCTCGGCGACCCCATCTCCGCGCAGGAAGCCTGCCGGCTGGGCATTGCGCTCCGCGTGGTGCCTCATGCCGATGTGCTCGCGGACGCCCTCGCCTTCGCCGAACAGATCGCCTCAAAACCGCGGTTGGCGGTGCGGATGGCTAAATCGTTCCACAATCGTGGCCTCGGTGGCGATGATATCCGTCATGCGATCGACGGATTTCCATTCCTTTTCATGCATGAGGATGCGCGCGAAGGAATCGCCGCGTTCAGGGAGAAACGCCAACCCAAATTCAGCGACAAATAGCAGGTATCCGGCCGCTGGGGTCCAATCGGCGCGGCGTCGGTCAAATCGACAAGAGGCCGCACGGTATCGAGCTTGCAAGGAAATCCAACGTTCGTTAGCCTTGCACGGCGATCGATAACAAAATTGGCCGGCCTTCAGGCGCTAAGCCAAGACAACGACGCGTGGAGGAGGAAAATTGGCTTCTGCTGGTGAAAGCGCCGGTCCGATACTGCAATGCCAGTCCGTCGAGCGACGCTTTGGCGGGATCGTGGCGCTCAACGGCATCGACATGCAGATCGAACGCGGCGAAATCTTCGGCTTGGTCGGCCCCAACGGATGCGGCAAAACCACCCTCACCAATGCCATCACCGGCTTCTATCCGCCGCAGCGTGGTCGCATCCTGCTCAACGGACGCGACATCACGGGACTGGCACCACACTATATCGCGACTCTGGGCGTAGCGCGCACCTTCCAAAACCTTGCGCTCTTTAACGGCATGAGCGTGCTCGACAACATTCTTCTCGGCCGTCACATCCACATGAAGCCCAGCGTGGCACGCACGGCGCTGTATTGGTGGCTCGCCCGCCGGGACGAAACGGCGAACCGCGCCGCGGTCGAGGACGTCATTGACTTCCTTCAGCTCGAGGGCGTTCGTGACGAACTGGTCGACGGGATTCCGATCGGCCTCAAGAAACGGGTGGAATTGGCGCGCGCACTGGCCGCCGAGCCAAGCTTCCTGGTCCTCGATGAGCCGATGGCGGGGATGAACCAGGAAGAAAAGGAATACATGGCGCGGTTCATCCTGGATGCCCGCGACGAGCGCGGCGTCACCGTACTGCTGATCGAACATCATATGGATGTCATCACCGGCATTTGCGATCGCATGCTGGCGTTGAATTACGGCGCCATGATCGGCAGCGGCATCCCGGCCGACGTGGTAGCCGACCCGCGGGTGGTCGAAGCTTATATCGGGGGGGCGCATGCCGCGCGCTGACCAGGCCTCGGCCTGGAACTTCGAAACCGACACCACGCTGATCCGCGTGCTGGCTCGCGACGCCGAAGCATTCCCGGACCGCGTGGCGGTGCGCGAAAAGAGCAAAGGCATCTGGCAGGAAGCGACTTGGCGGGAGTTGCTGGAAATTGTGCTGCGCTGTGCCGCGGGTCTTGAGACGCTGGGATTCAAGGCCGGCGAAGTCATGCTGGTGCTTGGTGACAACCGGCCCCGGCTTTATGCGGGAATGCTGGCCGCCGGCGCACTCGGCGGCTACGCGATGCCGGCCTACCCGGATGCGACGCTCGATGAAATCCGTCATTTCGTCCATGAAGCGGGCGCGCGATTCATGCTCGCCGAAGACCAGGAGCAAGTCGACAAGATACTGGAGTTGCGCGACAAGGGCGCAGCGATCGAGCACATCATCTATGACGATCCGCGCGGCTTGACCGCCTACTCCCATCCGGGCCTGGTGTCGTGGGACGCGCTCCAGGCCAGGGGCGCTGAACGCCTCGCTGCCAGCGCCGATGTCCGAGCCGAACTCGTCGCCCGCGCCCGTCCCGATGATCCCGCCGTATTCGTGCATTCGTCCGGGAGCACCGGCAAGCCGAAGGGCGTGGTGCTTTCCCATCGCAATTTGTTGGCAGGCGTTCGAAACGCCTATCAAGGCAAGGCGTTCGACTTCGGCGAAAGCATTCTGGCCTATTTGCCGATGGCCTGGGTTGGCGACTTCGCGGTGACGATGGCTGCTGGCGTCGCGTTGCATTTTACGATCAACATTCCCGAGCGCCAGGAAACCGTGTTGCAGAACCTGCGCGAGATCGCGCCGACATTCTATCTCGCCGCACCGCGCAGCTGGGACAATCTGCTGACCGCCATCCAGGTGCGCGTCGAGGATTCCTCCTGGCTCAAGAAGCGAGTCTACGAATTCTTCATGGCGTCGGCCATTTCCGCCGAAAAACGCAAACTCGACGGCCACGAGCCCACCTTGAAACAACGGCTGCTCGGCCCGCTCGGCGAATGGCTGGTCTCCGGTCCGATCAAGGACCAGTTCGGCCTCACCCGGTTGCGCGGCGCCTTCACCGGCGGCGAGGCCATGGGCGAAGATACCTTCGTGTTTTACCGAGCGCTCGGAATCAAGCTGCGTCAGCTCTACGGCCAGACTGAAAGCTGCGCCTATAATGCCATTCAGAGTCTGGACGAGGTGCGGCTGCACACAGTCGGACGCCCGCTGCCGGGCGTCGAACTCAAGATCAGTGACACCGGCGAGATCCTGATCCGATCAGGCAGCGTGTTCAGCGGCTACTTCAAGCAGGAAGAGGCTACACGAGAAAGTCTCGAGGACGGCTGGCTGCACACCGGAGATGCCGGCTATGTCGAACCCGACGGCCATCTTGTCGTGCTGGGACGCGTATCCGATGTCGTGCACACCGCCAAGGGCGAGCGGTATATTCCCAATTATATCGAGAACCGCCTGAAGTTCAGCCCCTACATCAAGGACGCCGCGGTGGTCGGACGCGGTCGCGATACGCTGGCAGCCCTGATCTGCATCGACAAGGACGCTGTCGGCCTCTGGGCCGAACTGCGCGGCATCTCCTATATCTCCTATGCTGACTTATCGCAGAAGCCGCAGGTGATTGAGCTCGTGGCCTCAGCGGTCAAGCACGTCAACAGCACGCTGCTGGAGGGCCTGCAGTTGCGGCAATTCGTCTGCCTGCACAAGGAGTTCGACGCCGACGACGGGGAGATCACGCGAACCCGCAAGATCCGCCGCAACGTCGTCGAGGAACGCTACCAGCCGATCATCGATGCCATCTATGACCGCAAGCGCACAGTCCTGATGAAGGCGCAGATCAGCTACGAGTCTGGCGAGGTCGGCGTCATCGAGCGCACGCTCACGATACAGGAGGCCTGACGATGGATTGGGCACTGCTGGCCGAATCGGCGATCAACGGCGGTCTTGTCGGCCTGATGTATTCATTGGTCGCGATGGGTATCGTACTGATCTACAAATCGTCCTCGGTTCCCAATCTTGCGCAGGGCGCGATGACGATGCTGGGCGCCTATGTGGTGCTCGCCTTCACCAACAATGCCAAGGCACCGATCTGGCTTGCGATCATGCTGGCGATCGTGACGATGTTCGGCGTCGGCATGACTATCGAGCGGGTCGCGCTTCGCCGGCTCGCCGGCCGTCCGATCATCATGATCCTGATGATGACGCTTGGGCTGGAAATCTTGCTGCGGGCGGGATCGATGACGATCTGGGGCGGCACCGGCCGTCCGATGCCGCTCGGCATCAGCGACGATCCGCTTTTCCTGGGTCCGCTGTTGATCAACCGCACCTATGCCGTCGGCGCCGCCGTCGCCATCGTGATGTTCGGCCTGTTCATGCTGTTCTTCCGGACCAGGATGGGCGTGGTGCTACGCGCGATCTCGGATGACTACACCGCGGCATGGTCGGTCGGAATCTCCGTCGAGCGTGGCGTGGCGCTGTCCTGGGCGATGTCGGCGGTGGTGGCAACGATCGCGGGAGTCCTTTGGGCCTCCGTGCAAGGCGTCGACCAGTCGCTGGCGCAGTTGCTGCTCAAGGGGGTGACGGTTGCCGTCCTCGGAGGGATGGACAGTCTCGGCGGCGCGTTGCTCGCGGGCGTACTGCTCGGCATCGTGGAAGGCGTCGCCGCCAGTTTTCTCGATCCCCTGCTCGGCGGCGCCAGCCGCGACCTCGTCGATGCGGCGATGCTGATCCTGACCATCATGCTCAGACCGCACGGCCTCTATGGCCGCCACGACATCGAGAGGATCTGAGCCCATGCTGTTCCGGCAAGCCGGTATTTTTCATACGAACTATGCCAGCGATCGGGCGCTGTTCCCGATTGCTGCCGATCGCTGGATGATCGGCGTTTTGCTGGCGTTCGGCCTAACCGCGCCGCTACTGGTGAATTCGCTTTATCTCAGCAGCTATTTACTGCCGTGGCTGGTATGGACCGCCGGCGCGCTCGGCCTCAATCTCATTCTCGGATGGGCCGGACAATTTCACCTCGGCTATGCCGCCGTGATGGGGATCGGCGCCTATGCGACGGTTCATGCCACCAGGGCCGGCGTCCCCTGGGAAATCGCCATCGTGCTCGGTGGATCGACCGCCGCGATCATCGGAATCGGCTTTGCATTCGCCGCGTTGCGCGTCAAGGGCCTGTATCTGGCGCTGAGCACGCTGGCCCTGCAGTTCGTCATGGACTGGGTGATCTCGCATGTTCCGGCCATCAGCGGCGGCACGCAAGCCACGCTGCAGGCGCCGGACATTCGGTTGTTTGGCCTGCCCATTACATCGGATGCCGGGCTATATTACGTGGCGCTGGTATGGTGCATCCTGGTGACGTCCTTCATGCTCAATTTGCGGCGGACCGCGCTCGGCCGCGCCCTGATCGCGGTTCGGGAAAAGGACTTTGCTGCGGCGGTCATCGGCGTCAACAGCTTCTATTTCAAGCTGGTGGCCTTTTCGACCTCGTCGTTCATCGGCGGCGTGACCGGGGCGATCCTGATCGGGACGTTCTACCACGCGGTCACGCCCGAGCAGTTTTCCGTCGATGTTTCGATCCAGGCGTTGGCGATGGTCATCGTCGGCGGACTGGGCAGCATCATCGGCAGCTATTTCGGCGCCGCGTTCATTCTGTTGATGCCGGGCGCCATGAACAGCTTGATCTCATGGGCGGCGATCCGCTTTGGATTTTCGCTCAGCATCGAGACGCTGGCCCATCTTCCGCAGGCGCTCTACGGCGCGCTGATCATCGGCTTTCTCCTGATCGAGCCGCTGGGGCTCGGAAAGATCTACAACAACGTCCGCGACTATCTGCTGGTTTGGCCGTTCGGCTACGTGAAGAAATAGCCCATGCAAACCGCGAACACGCCCGCCGCCGCAAAGGTGCTCTCGCTGAACAACATCGAGGTCGTTTACGACCACGTTTCTCTCGCCATCAAGGGCGTGTCGATCGATGTGCCCGAAGGCGGCATGGTGGCGTTGCTGGGCGCCAACGGCGCCGGCAAGAGTACCACCCTGAAGTCGATCAGCGGATTGCTGGTCGCCGAGCGAGGTGAAGTCCGCCGCGGAGAACTGCAGTTTCTGGGCCGCAACATCAGCGCGCTGTCGCCGCAGGAACGGGTCAAGCTCGGCATAGCCCATGTGCTCGAGGGCCGGCGAGTGTTTGAGCATCTGACCCCCGACGAAAACCTGATCGCGGCATCAGCCGTGCGCAGCCGCCACGACATGCACCGCAACAAGGAGCGGGTTTACAGCTATTTTCCGCGCCTGCACGAGCGCCGTGCCGTCGCATCAGGGTATCTCTCCGGCGGCGAACAGCAGATGCTCGCGATCGGGCGCGCCCTGATGACGCAACCGAAACTGCTGATGCTCGACGAACCCAGTCTGGGACTGGCTCCGTTCCTGGTGGCGGAAATCTTCCAGATCATCAGTCGCATCAACCGGGAGGACGGATTGTCGGTGCTACTGGTCGAGCAGAACGCGGTGGCGGCGCTCGAGATCGTGTCGCACGGCTATCTCATTGAGAGCGGCCGCATCGTGATGCACGATACGGCCGAGGCCCTGAAGAGAAACCCGGATATCCAGGAGTTCTATCTTGGAGGCACGAAAGGCAAGAGCTTCCATGACATCAAGCACTACAGCCGACGGAAGCGCTGGCTGACATAACTGCGCACGACAAGCATGAGAAAACTGACCGGACCAACACGGCAGCGAACCAGTTCAATCAAGGGAGGATTCGAATGAAGTATTTACCGATCGTGGCCGGCCTCGCGTGGACCGCCCTCACCGTCATGCCGGCGACCGCAGCCGATCCGATGCGTTTCGGGCTCTGCTACGATCTCTCCAAGGCTTATACATTCGTCACACCTCAGGTGGCCCAGGCTGCCAAGGACTATGCCGAGCTCCTCAACATGAAGGGCGGCATTGAAGGTCATCCGGTCGAGATGATCGTGCAGGATCACGGCAACGAACCGCAGCGCGGCATCGAATGCTACGAGAAGCTGAAACGCGACGGCGTCATGGTATTCGACATGCTGTCGACCCCGGTATCGCGCGCGGTTCTTCCCCGCGTCATGAAGGACGGCAATATCCTGATCCAGTCGCTGGCCGGGCGCGGCGACGCCGTCGATGGCGACGTCTTCAAATGGGTATTCCCCGTCGGCCCGACCTATTGGGGGCAGGCCTCGAACGACATCGAATACATCAAGCAGAAGTCGGGCGGCCAACTGAAGGGCGTCAAGATCGCATTTCTCTACGTCGATTACCCGTTCGGCCAGGAACCGATCGGTATCCTGAAGACGCTGGCCGCCAAGGAAGGTTTTGATCTGCAGCTGTTTCCGTATCCGCTTCCGGGCAACGACCAGGCCTCGGCCTGGTCCCAGATCCGCCGCTTTGCGCCGGACTGGATCGTCAGCTGGAGCCTGTCGAACATGCACGTGATCGCGTCGCGCGAGATGAAGCGCAACGGCATCGCGCTCGACAAATACATCGCCGTCAACTGGATGAACGAGATCGATATCGGCAATATCGGCGCCGAGGCCGCCAAGGGCATCAAGCGCGGCACCAACGTCGCCGGCGGCTCGAACCATCCAATCATCCAGGAGATCATCAAGGAACTCTACGACAAGGGAAAAGGAAACGGCGACCGCAAGAACCTCGAGGACGTCTACTACAACACCGGTCTTGCGATCTGGTCGATCGCGGTCGAAGGCGCCCGCCTCGCCATCAAGAAAGACGGCTGGCCGTTGACACCCGAGAAGATCAAGAACGGCCTCGAAAGTATCAAGGACTACAACGCCAACGACATGATGGCGCCGGTCACCGTGACCGCACAGGATCATGGCGGCGGCGGCAAGACTCGAATCGAGATGTGGGACGGAGCCAAGTGGATACCGCAGACCGACTGGATCGCCGCCTACAAGGATGACGTGTGGAACGTGGTGAAGGCCCAATCGGCCGACTACGCCAAGTCCGACGCCCAGAAATAGGCCTCGGTACGCAGAGGGCGTGGCACTGAGCCTGTCTCAGTGCCACACCTGACGCTTAGGCCGAGCAGCTATGTGCCGGCCTGCGGTTCGACCAGAACCAGGCGCTTGCCCGCCATCACCGTTTCACCGGGCTTGCACGCGACGTCGGCGACCACGCCGGCGATTTCTGCCTTGAGCGAACTGAACAACTTCATCGATTCCAGAACAACCATGACCTGGCCGGCATCGACCGTTTCGCCTGCCGATACCCTCACCTCTGCCACGACGCCTGGCATCGTCGCGAGAACGGCACCGGACCCGCCTGATCCTGACGCGGCCCCCGCCAACAGCGCGACTTCCGCCTCAAGGCCGATGTCGCAGGTCTCGCCGGCCAGCGTCAGGCGGACCCGTCCATTGGTTCTTTCGAAGACACCGCGCAGGATCCGTTCGTCAGCTTCGACTTCGACACTATTGCCGTTTGATCGGACCTTGAGCGCGATCTCGCCTTCCTCGTCGAGAACACGCCGCTCGCCGTCCGGCCGCGCCTTGACGGCCAACACGAACGTTTTTCCTTCCTCGATCGCGAGTAGTCTGGTCTCGGACAGTCCGCCCGCAGGTCCGAGGACGCGGAAACCGGAAAGCCTGGTCCAGGCGGACGGCGTTTGAACGTTGACCGGCAAGGCATCGAGCATCAGCAGCGCCGCCGCCGCGCGCGCAAGGCGTGCCTGCGGCCGAACCGGCTTCCAGCCATCCGGAAACGCGTCCGCAATAAAGCTCGTCGTGGCCCGTCCGCTCGAAAAGATCGGGTGCTCAACGGCATCGATGAGAAAGGGTATCGTGGTCGCCGGACCCAACACCGAATAGTCCCGCAAGCCTGCTGCCAGCCTGGTACGGGCGATTTCTCGGGTTTCTCCCGACGCAATGGCCTTTGCCAACAGCGAATCGTAAAATAGCGTGACCTCGGACCCGGCCTGTACGCCGCTATCGATCCGCAGATTTGGCGGCGCGCTATAACCGACAATCCGGCCTGCGTCCGGCCGGAAATCCTGATCGGCCCGTTCCGCCGTGATCCGCGCTTCGATCGCATGGCCGCTTTCATGGATATCGCTTTGCAACGCAGGGACGCGCTCTCCCGATGCGATCCGGATCTGCCATTCCACCAGATCGAAACCGGTGATCACCTCGGTGACGGGATGTTCGACCTGAAGCCGGGTATTCATCTCCAGGAACCAGGGATCACTGCTTCCGTCCTCGAGGATGAACTCAACGGTGCCGAGATTGTCGTAGTTGATGGCACGCGCCAGCGCGACTCCGCGTTCGAGCAACTTTGCCCTGATCGCCGGATCGAGGTTCGGCGCCGGCGCTTCCTCCAGCACTTTCTGATTGTTGCGTTGAACCGAGCAGTCGCGTTCAAAGAGATGGACGACATTGCCGTGTTTATCGCCGGCAACCTGCACCTCCAGGTGTCTCGGCCGCATCACCAGTTTTTCAATCAGGAGCGACGGATCGCCAAAGGCAGCCTCGGCCTCCTGTCGCGCCAGATCGATGGCAGCCGCCAGGTCGGCACGCCCGAACACCCGCCGCATGCCCTTTCCGCCGCCGCCAGCCGAAGCCTTGACCATCAGGGGAAAGCCGATGCGTTCGGCCCCGTCGGCAAGACGCTGCGTCGACTGATCCTCACCGAGATAGCCCGGCACGCTCGGCACACCGGCTCGATCGGCGATCACTTTCGAGCCAATCTTCGGCCCCATGGCGGCAATACGGTCCGCCGAGGGCCCGACGAACACGCGTCCTTGTTCTACACAAAGACGAGCGAGATCCGGTTTCTCCGAGAGAAAACCGTATCCGGGATGGATGCCATCGGCACCGACGCAGGCAGCCGCCTGCATGATTGCATCGGGCCGAAGGTAGCTGTCACGGGCGGCAGAAGGCCCGATCCTTATCGCCTCGTCGGCGACGGCGACATGAAGCGCATCGCGGTCAGCGTCCGAGTACACCGCAATGGTATGGATGCCGAGGCGTCGGCAAGTCCGCATGATGCGAACGGCGATCTCGCCCCGGTTGGCGATCAGAAGGGAGCCGATCATCGCATCACATCCGGTACACGGGTCGGTGTTCGGGCAAATCGATTTCGCGAGCGGCCAGCGCCAGGCACAGCCCAAGCACGTCGCGGGTCTGCCAGGGCTCGATGATACCGTCGTCCCATAGCCTCGCGGTGGCGTAATAAGGCGTACTCTGCGCCTCGAACTGCGCCCGCGTCTGCTTGTCGATCCGTTCGATCTCGGATTCCTGCACGGCTCCGCGGGTCACGCTGGAGCGCCGCAAATCCGTGACCACGGTGGCGGCAACATCGGCGCTCATGGTGGCGATGCGGGCGTTGGGCCACGCAAACAGAAAGCGGGGCTGGAAGCCACGCCCGCACATGCCGTAATTGCCGGCGCCATAGGAGCCGCCGATGATCACGGTGAACCGAGGCACCCGCGCGTTCGACACCGCATAGACCAGTTTTGCCGAATGCTTGGCGATGCCGCCGCGCTCGGCATCCGTACCGACCATGAAGCCGGTGATGTTCTGCAGGAACAGCAGCGGCGTGCGACGCTGATCGCAGAGCTCGATGAAATGCGCGCCCTTCACCGCGGCTTCGGAAAACAGCACGCCGTTATTGGCCAGGATCCCGACCGGTTCGCCATGGATCCAGGCAAACCCGCATACCAGCGTCGAACCGTAAGCCGGCTTGAACTCCTGGAACTCGCTGCCGTCGACCATGCGGGCGATCACCTCGCGCACGTCGAACGGTTGCTTCAGATCGACGCCGACGATGCCGTCGAGCTCCGCCGGGTCGTGGATCGGATCGCGCGTTTCCCGTTTGGTCGTACGTTGGGTCTCGCGCCAGTTCAGCGCCGCTACGATATCGCGCACCTTGCCGATTGCCTCCAGTTCGGTGCCGGCGAGATAGTCCGAGACACCTGAAACGGTCGAGTGCATCTCGGCGCCGCCCAGCGTCTCGCCGTCGACGATTTCGTTGATGGCGGCCTTGACGATCGGAGGTCCCCCGAGGTGAATCCGCCCGGTCCCGCGCACCATGACGACCTCATCAGATAGCGCGGGGATATAGGCGCCGCCTGCCGTACAACCGCCGAACACCGCCGATATCTGCGGCAATCCCGACGCCGACATGCGGCACTGCTGAAAGAAAGTGCCGCCGAAATGATCGCGGTCCGGGAACACGCGGTCCTGTTCCGGCAAATAAGCACCGCCGCAATCCACGAGATAGATGCAGGGCAACCGGTTCTCGAAGGCAATCTCCTGCATGCGCAAGTGCTTCTTCACCGTCTCCTGGAAGAAGGAGCCGCCCTTCACGGTCGCATCGTTGGCGATGATCGCACAGGGTATGCCGGCAACCATGCCGATCCCCGTCACCACGCCGGCGCAAGGCACCTCGTTGCCATACAGCTCCCACGCCGCCAGCGGAGACAATTCGAGAAACGGCGACAGCGGATCGATCAGGTAATCGATGCGTTCGCGTACCGGGATCTTGCCCCTTTCGCGGTGACGCTGCTGAAGCTTCTCGCCACCACCCGCGAGCACATGACGATGCCGCTCGCGCAAGACATCGACCAGCTTGCCGTAGGCTATGCGGCTGCTGTCGAAATCCGGTCCGCTCCGCACCCTGCTCTCCAGCACAGCCATATCGATTGATCTCCTGCCTCGACTGGACCGAGGACGCCCAGCATTTCGATGGCGCTCCGCAACTGCCAACCGCACTTGCGGCGACCTCGTCTATCTCGTAACCTAACAAGCGCTAGGGAGTGCGACAAGGAAATTCGGAATGACTTTGTCCGGTACGAATTACGAGGAGATTTGCGCTGATTTCAGCTGGCAGATTCCGCGCCGCTTCAACGTTGCCGAGGCGACCTGCGACCGTCATGTCGGTTCGAACAAAACAGCGCTTATCGTCGAAGGTAGCGCCGGCTCCGTTGAATTGACGTTCGAACATCTACAGGAGCAATCGAGCCGTCTTGCCAATGCCCTGTCAGCCCATGGCATCGCACGAGGCGACCGGATCGGCATCCTGCTGCCGCAATGCGCGGAAACCATCATCGCGCATCTCGCAGCCTACCGGCTCGGCGCGATCGCGCTGCCGCTGTTCACGCTGTTCGGCCCGGAAGCGATCGAGTACCGGCTGAATGACAGCGGCGCCAGGGTGGTGATTTCGAACGCCGCGGGGATCGAAAAACTGCTGGCGATTTCCGATCGACTTGGCTCAGCGCCGATCCTGATTTCCACCGAAGCTCGCGCTGCCGGTAACGTGCTGGACTGGGCCGCGTTGATAGCCCGATCGTCCACCGATCACCAACGTGTCGACACCGAAGCCGAAGATCCCGCAATCATCGTCTACACCTCCGGGACGACGGGCAATCCCAAGGGCGTGCTCTATGCCCACAAGGTTCTGCTCGGGCATATGCCGGGCGTGGAATTTCCGCATGAGTTTTTTCCGCAGCCGGGCGACCGGATGTGGACGCCAGCCGATTGGGCCTGGGCCGGCGGCCTGATGGATGTGTTGCTGCCTTCGCTGTTTCACGGCATCCCCGTCGTCGCCAAGCGCCTGCAGAAATTTGATCCTGAGGAAGCCTTCTCGCTTCTCGCCCGCCACGGAATCCGCAATGCCTTCATGCCGCCGACAGCCTTGAAGATGATGCGCCAGGTCTCCCGGCCGCAGCAGCGCTTCGGCTATTCGATGCGTAGCGTGGCGAGCGGCGGAGAGCGGCTCGGCGACGAGATGCTGGATTGGGGCCGGGAGACTTTTGGCCTGAGCATGAACGAGTTTTACGGCCAGACCGAAGCCAACCTGACAATCGGTAACTGCGCCTCCGTGATGGACCTGAAACGAGGCTCGATGGGACGAGCGATGCCCGGCCATGTCGTCGAAATCGTCGACGACGAGGGTATCCCCTTGCCGCCCGGCTCGACCGGCACCATCGCGGTGAAAGCACCGGATCCGGTTTTCTTCCTGCGCTACTGGAACAAGCCGGAAGCCACCGAACAGAAATTCAGGAACGGCTGGCTCCTCACCGGCGATACCGGCAATCGCGACGAGCAAGGCTATTTCTGGTTCCACGGCCGAAATGACGACGTCATCATCTCCGGCGGCTACCGCATCGGCCCGACCGAAATCGAGCAGTGCCTGATGGCCCACCCGGTGGTCGCCATGGTCGCAGTGGTCGGCGTACCCGATCCGCTGCGCGGCGAGGTGGTCAAGGCTTTCATCGTGCCGCGCGAAGGCGCTACGATCAACGACACGGTTCGTGCGGATGTGCAGGCCTTCGTCAAGACGCGTCTGTCCGCGCATGAATATCCGCGCCAGATCGAATTCCGCGACAGCCTTCCCATGACCATCACCGGGAAAATTCGTAGAAAAGACCTCCGCGAGGAAACAACCTAGATGGGCCGCGTGTTCGATGAATTCGAGATCGGCCAGCGTTTCGTTACGCCGGGCCGCACCATCACGGAAGCCGACATCGGCGCGTTCGCCGGGCTGACCGGCGACTACAATCCGGTTCATACCGACGAGACCTTCGCCGCAACGACCGATTTCGGCAGCCGGATCGCACATGGACCGATGGGAATCGGCATCGCGTTCGGACTGGCATCTCGACTGGATCTGATTGACGGCACCGTCGTGGCGTTGCTCGGCGTGAACTGGGATTTCAAGGCTCCAATGCGGCCGGGTGACACGGTACGCGCCTTGATCAGCGTTACCGGCAAACGTCCGGTCAAAAATCCATCACTCGGCTTGATCGAATTGGCGATCGAACTCGTGAGCCAGCGTGAGGAAATCTTGCAGAGCGGCTCGGCTCGCCTTCTCCTGCGCAAGACACGACCGCCCTCAGCAATATGGGGTCAGGTCGAATCCGGCAAGATGGGTGATCCGTGAAGCGCAGAACCGCCAGCGCACCGACTTCCACCTCTCCGGCAGCGACTATCGTGCCGCCGAATTCGGGCGCCCGGCGGCAGATCCTCGATGCCGCGGCATATCTCCTCAGACATCGCGGCTACGAAGCGGCGACCACCCGCGCGATCGCCGCTGCCGTCGGCATCAAGGGCGGCAGTATCTACCACCACTTCCCGTCAAAGGACGCGATTGTCGGCGAAGTCGTCAACGAGGGCGTACGTGTGGTCTACGATGCGGTCGAGAAAGCGCTCAACGCGCTGCCGACCAGGGCAACGCCGCGCCGGCGGCTCGAAGCGGCCATCAAGGCTCATCTGCTCTCGTCGCTAGAGCACAACAATTATACGTCCGCCAGCATCCGTGCCTTCGCGTTTCTGCCCGATTCCGTCCGGCAAGGCTGTCGGATCGAGCGGCGGCGGTATGAAGCGCTCTGGGCGAAATTGGTGAATGAACTCTATCAGGCCGGCCTGATCGATCCGGACATCTCGCAGGATTCGGTCCGATTGCTGTTGCTCGGTGCCCTGAACTGGGCGGGAGAATGGTATCGGCCAGATCGGATGGGGATCGACGACATCTCGCGCGATTTCGCGGCCAGCATCCTCCGCGCGAAGTGAGCCATCTAATCTGGCGGGCGGCCATCGCCAGCCTACCAGCGATCTGAGATCTCAGACCGCTGAGCCGCCGAGTAATAAATGCGACGTCACTAGCTCATGCCCACACCCCATCTTTGCTAAAAGATTATTGGATTGCGCTGACCAATTGAGCACACCGCCAAAAGCGGTCGGTTCCATAACGGCCCATTGTGCGACAAAGCCCTCGGCACATGATCGGCGCAAATTCGCAGCTTGCCGAACGAGATCGTTCCCCTCCCGAAACATCTGCCCCGCCGCTGACCGCAGCGTGTTCAGTTCAGCCTGCTCACGTTGGTCGCCTCTAGATTTTCTTTGATCTCCCGGTGCACACATCGTGCACATGCCGCCTTCTAACTATTTGCAATACTTGAACTCTCATTCCAGTCCATCATTGGCGCGACGGAGTGCCGTACTCGCGGAGCGTATGCAGCACACGCTGGCGGAAAGTTGCACCCCGCGCGGCGCGCGATCGTACGGAACGAACATGTTGTCGAAGGTCCCGACACCGACGACTGACCGTGCTTGGCAGAGAACCTGGCGGTTAGCCTCGGTGCTCGCGCGGGGCGCGTTCGGATCGCAGAGAGCTTCAGCCGTCAGGCGACGGCGTCGCGGGTGATCCGATACACGCCCCAGCCGACACGCCAGATACGAGGCAGCAGCAGCAGCAGCAGCGCGCGCCCCGTTCAAAGAATATCCGGTGCCGCCCGGCGCCCATGTTGCTAAACAATCAAGCGACTGATAGATTAGCGATGATCTTTTGAAGCTGGCATGGCCGTTTGGCCTTGGTTCTTGCCCGAAAGTCGATCACGATGCCGACTGCGTGCCCGAGGGCGCTCAAAGGATCCGGGGCCGTGCACACGGCGCGACCGGCCACGATCCCGAACGGCCCTCGTCCAACATTTCAGATTTTTAGTATGCGGAGCGTCAGCCGCCGTGGTTGCTGCGGCGCAACCGCCGTCAAGGAGTAAGACAGAAAATACGTTCCAACCCGGAGCAAAAGACTCCGGGGGAATGCAAATGAGGGGAGTAAACAAATGGCTATGCACGCAACCGGCGTCGGCACTATTCCTTCCGCTGAAAGGGAGCCAATCGCCGTCACAAAGCTGTTCTCCAAGATCGGTTGGCGGATACTACCCTTCCTGATTCTTTGTTACATGATTGCGTTTCTGGATCGCATCAATATCGGATATGCCCAGCTTCAAATGAAGCAGACGCTGACTTTCAGCGATGCGACATACGGCTTCGGCGCGGGCATATTCTTCGTCGGCTACTTCCTGTTCGAAGTACCCAGCAACCTGCTGCTTGAGCGCATCGGTGTTCGCAAGACCCTGCTACGCATCATGTTCACGTGGGGCATTGTCGCTTGTGCCATGGCGTTCGTGCAGACGCCGGTGCAATTCTATATCGCCCGGTTCCTGCTTGGCGTGCTCGAAGCGGGCTTCTTCCCGGGCATCATACTCTATTTGACATACTGGTACCCTTCGGCGCGCCGCGGCCAGATTATCGCGATGTTCATGACCGCGACCGCCATCGCGTCCGTGATCGCGGGTCCGCTTTCCGGTGCAACGATGAAATATTTCAACGACATCGAGGGCTGGCACGGCTGGCAATGGCTCTTCATTTCCCAAGGCGTGCCGGCGTCGATCCTGGGTCTCGTCGCCTATTTCTATCTTCAGGATAAGCCCGAGGATGCCAAGTGGCTGAGCGCCGAGGAGAAAACAGCGCTGCGCTTCCAGCTCGACCACGATCACAAGGATGTCGAGTCCGCTCACCACGCCGGGTTCTTCCAGATGCTGAAAGATCCGAAAGTCTACGGCCTCGCTTTCACCTATTTTCTGCTGCTGGGCGCGACCTACACCATGGTGTTCTGGATTCCCTCGCTGATCAAAAGCTGGGGCGTGGCCGATCTGTTGCATGTAGGTCTGCTTGCCACCTTGCCGCAGATCGCAGGCATCATCGGCACGATTCTGATGGGGCGTCACTCGGACAAGACCAGAGAGCGGCGATGGCACTACGTCACCTGCGTGACCGTCGCGGCAATCGGCCTGTTGGCCATCACATTTTCCCAAGGCAACTTGCTGGCCTCGATCATAGGCCTGACGCTCGCCGGCCTCGGGTTCATTTCGGCGACGCCTTTGTTCTTCACCACCATCACCGAGTACCTGTCCAAGGCGAGCGCCGCCGGCGGCATCGCGCTCATCAGCAGCCTCGGCAATCTCGGCCCGGCCGTCGCACCTTCCCTCACTGGCTATATTTCCGCGACAACGGGCAACTCGCTCTACAGCACCTATCTTATTGTGGGAGCCTATCTGCTGTCCGGCTTGCTGTTGCTGATAATCGTAAAGGCTGCGGACCCAAACGAGGTCTTGAACGAACCAGCTGTCGCGACCGGATTGACGTCTTAGGGCAGCCGTCCGGCGGTCCTGATGGTTGACAGCTCGGAAAACGGCGCCGCATCATGCGGCGCCAGTTTTTCCTGCCAGCAGCATGGCCCTCAGGCCGTCGTGGCCAATCCACCGTCGACCGGGATGACCGCACCGCAGACGAAACCGCTGGCCCTCGAGGCGAGGTAGATGGCGATGCCCGCGAGATCGTCCGCATGTCCCATGCGCTTCATGGGCGCGTCATCGACGACCTCCTTCGTGCCATGCTCATCGATCGCATCAGTCATTTTCGACGGGAAGTAGCCGGGCGCGATCGCATTGACCGCAATGTGCTTTGGGGCAAGAAACTTTGCCATGATGCGCGTCAGATGGTTCACGCCCGCTTTCGAAGCGGCATACGAATAGGCTTCGAGGTGCGATGTCCTGATGCCCTCGATCGAGCCGATGTTGATCACCCGCGAATACGAATTGGTCGATCCCGCCGCTTCCAGCAGGTCGAGCAGACTCTGGGTCAGGAAGAACACCGACTTGACGTTGAGGTCCATCACCTTGTCCCAGCCATTCTCGGGGAACTCGGCGAAGGTCGCGCCCCAGCTTGCGCCGGCATTGTTGACCAGAATGTCGAGCTTCTTCTCCCGTTTGTGAAGCTCGCTGGACAGCCGCGCGATCTCTTCCATCCGGGACAGGTCCGCCGGGATCGCGATACATTCACCGATCTGCGACAGCTCTTTTGTAAGCGCGTCGCAGGCGTCGGCACGCCTCGCGGTGATATAGACCTTGGCACCGTTTTCGACGTAGGCGCGGGCAATCATTTCGCCGAGGCCTCGACTTCCACCGGTGACCAGGGCGACTTTCCCTCGCACCGAGAACAGCTCTTCGATTTTCATGCGGCGCTCCTGATGAACTGGAAATGCGTTTGGATGGTGGTAGCTCAGCCGATGGCGCCGGCGGCGCGCATCTGGGCGATCGTCGCCGTATCGAAGCCCGCTTCCTTCAGCACCTCATCGCTGTGCTGGCCCACCGAAGGCGGCATCCTCGGTTGCACCTTGTCCGCGCCACGCAACGCAATCGGGCTGTTGATCGTCCTGGTTTCGCTGCCGGCGAAGGGCACGAGAATATCGTTATCGAGGAGCTGCTGGTCCGACGGAATATCCTCCGGCGTCGCTACCACGTCGAACACGATCCCCCTTTCGGTCAGGCGCTTGCGCAATTCCGCGCGATCCTGCTTGGCGAACTCCTTGTCGAGCAATGCGATCAGCTCGCGCGAGCGCGCCAATCGATCCACCTTCTTGGCAAAACGCGGGTCATCGATCAGATCCTCTCGATCGAGACACTTCATGAACTCCGGCCACTGCTTTTCTTCATTGAGAATGGTCAGGATCAGCCAGCGACCGTCGCGGCACTTGTAGTAGTTCGTCAGCGCATTGAACGCGACCTCGCGTGCCGGGCGGTCGGTGAAGGTCGCGCCGCACAATGCTGCCTGCGCGTTGTAGCCGTTGGCCCAGAGCCCGTTCGCCACCAGCGACGACGTGACCTCCGTGCCCTTGCCGGTGGTCTGCCGCTGATAGAGCCCCATCACGATCCCGGAAAAAAGCGTGAACCCCGCCGAGTGATCGCCCATGCCGTTCGCAGGACGCACCGGCACCGATTCAGACGACGCGCGAACGGTATCCATCAAACCCGACCGCGCCCACCATGCCGTGACATCGAAGCCCGGCTTGGTCGCCTCGGCGCCGTTCTCGCCATACCCGGAAAACGAGGCATAGATCAGCCGGTCGTTCAGCGCCGACAATGCTTCATAGCCGATGCCAAGCTTCTTGCGGACGGCGGCGGGATAGTTGGTGATGAACACATCGGCCTGCGAGGCGAGACGCTGGACCGCGGTCCTGCCCTCGGGCTTCCCCATATCGACCGCGAGGCTGCGCTTGTTGCGCGAGCCGAGCATCCAGGCATAGTTCTGGTCGCTCTTCGGGTGGCCGGGAAGTTTCGTGAGATGCCGGTAAGGATCCCCTGCCCCCGGCGGCTCGATCTTGACGACATCGGCGCCGAAGTCGGAAAGAATCGTGGCCGCCGCGGGTGCAGCGATAAAGCTGCCGCAATCGATCACCTTCAAGCCTTCGAACAAAAGTCCCATCTCGTTCCTCCCGTTGATCGCGTCGGTTCCGGCCTGGATGATTCGATTGCGACGTCTATTATTTGCTTGCCTTCACCGCCTTGAGCGCGCGGATGATCGCCAGTTGCTTGGCGTCGCGTTCATTTTCGAGTTGCTCGGGTGGCTGCGCGGCGAAGGATGCCTCAGCCTGCGCGATGATCTTGTCCTGCGCGGCCTCATCCAGATTGACCGGCGCCATGCTCTTCCAGGCCTCGTTGAGACCCGGACCGAACTGCTTGAAGAAGGATTTGAAACCACCCGCGCCGCCGCCGAGATGGAACGAGCGGAACGGACCGTCCGCCGCCCAGCGCAAGCCGATCGAACTCGTCACGATATCGTCGAGCTCATCGACTTTGACGACGCCCTGAATGACGAGGTGGCAGCACTCCCGGAAAATCGCCCTTTGCAGGCGGTTCGCAACGAAGCCGGGCATTTCCTTGTGCACCACGCGCGGCACCTTGCCGAGCGCCGCGTAGAACGCGACCGCGTCATCCACCGCCTCCGGGCTCGTCTTCTCGCCGGGAACGACCTCGACCAACGGAATCAAATGGGGCGGATTGAAGGGATGCCCCACCAGCAACCGCTCGGGCCGGGACATCTTGAGCGCCTGCTCCGTCGCGGTCTTGGCGGAACTCGACGAAAGCATCAGCGCGTGCTCGCCCACGACCTTGCCGATGCGTGCCCATAAGTCCTGCTTGAACTCGATCCGCTCCGGTCCGTTTTCCTGAACGAGATCGGCGCCTGCGACCGAGCGTTCGAGATCGGACTCGAAGCTCAGCTTCTTTTCCAGATTGTTTGTCGGCAGCCCAAGCTCCCTAAGCGTCGACAGATTGTTGCGGATATAGTCGCGGACGATGGTCTCGACGTCCGGGCGCGGATCGTTGACAACCACCGCCAGGCCGTGCGCCAGAAAGAGCGCCGTCCACGACGCGCCGATCACACCGGCGCCGATCACGGTGACCTTCGAGTATCGGTTCAGAATATCCTGCTGAGCTGTGGCCATGATATCAGCCTATTTCCTTGAACTCGTCGAAGGCGCGCTGTCAGTGAGATAGTCGTAGATGACAACGGCCGGCGAAAGCGTGAGGTCTGTCAGGATGTGTGTGGCCGAAATGATCTCACGGACCGGAAGATCCGCGAGCGGCGCCAGCACATGTTCGAACAGTTGCAGCCGCGCCGGCCCCCGCCACGCGCCCTTCACCGAGATATTGGTGATCTCGGTACGGACCAGTTCGCAAATGCGCGGGCGCTTTTCGTAGCTCGGAAGAATCTTCAGCATGAACGTGGGCACGCAGATTTCCTGCCGCGCCTTTTCCAGATCCATCGGCTTGTGCTTGTAGCCCATCGTTGCGCGGGCGACGCTGAGCGTGCCGTAATCCAGCGTGCCCACCAGTGTATCGGAATCGACGAACAGCTTCGCCGAGCCGAGCTTCTTCGGAAACGCACTGAGCTCGCGGCCCGCGGCAATTGCCGGCAGGTTATCGAGATACATCCCGATAATGTATTCGCCGACTTCCTCCTTGTGCCGGACGACCGCGGCCTGCCCGCACTCGACATATGAACCATAGCCGGTGGTATCCGGCATGTTCATCACTTCGAAGCGCACCAGCGGCTCGTCGACTTCAAGCGGCTCGGGCACTTGTTTGACGAGAGCTTCCCGGTCCGTCCGGTAGGTGATGTTCAGATATTCGCGCGATGTGAAGCGATGCGGGCCTGGAACAAAAGCCGGAGCTCCGGTCGGCGTTGTGTACTGCTTGAGCACGTCCTCTTTTTTCATCTTGACGCTCACCCTTGAGTTAGACGTTTCAGCGTTCGGTATCGGCGACAGCCTCGCAACATATTCGCGGCGTTCCGCACCGGCCGCCAGTACGGACCTTCGGGCCCGTCCCTGCAAGCCGGATCATTGCGAAATCACGAGCCTTGTCCCGGAGACGTGCCGCGCCAATATTCTCCCGCGTTGCAGCAGAGCCGGTTCGTGCCCGCCTCCCATACGAGCCGGGTGTCGCCTATCAGGCCTTCTTGGATTCGATCGCCGCCCGCGCTTCGGCAAAGCTTTCGCGCATCCGATCGAGGATGATCTTGGGCGCTTCGGTACTCGATTTCTGGACCAGTTCAGCGACGTCCCTGGTATTCTTGACGGTCGCCTCGAACATGCGCTTGGCCAATTCAGCCTGCTTGGTCATGACTTCCTGAGGAGAACCGCCCGGCTTGAAGTCTGCGATCATTTGCCGGGCCTCGCGCCCCACCTCAGCCAGGATTTCCTGCTGTTTTGCGAAAACCGCACGGCCTCCCTCCGACAACGTGGCCGCCGACTTCTGCATCGCCTCGATATTCTTGCGGTGGATGTCGAGAAACGGCTGGTAATCGACCTTCGGCAAATTGATCTGCTTTGCCATATCGGCGAACATATCCATCACGGTCTTGTCGGCCATTTCTTCCTCCCTGTTGATTTGTGCGTGGAGCTGTTTTGTGTTGCCCACGTCGTTGTTTGTCTCGCATCATAGTCGGGTCGGCTTCGATTAATCAATCAAACGATCCAATCAGCCACGAAACGCAATTTATTGCTTCGGCTAACCGTCGCCGTATTTCGTGCGCAACACCTTCTTGTCGATCTTGCCGACGCTTGTCTTGTCGAGCGCTTCGACAAACATGATCCTGTCCGGAATGGCAAAACGCGAGATCACGCCCTTGTCGGCATAGGTTTTGACATGCTTCTGCACGCTGGCATCGTCGATACTGCCTGCTCGCCGTGCGACCAGGATGGCGAGCGGTCGCTCGCCCCATTTGGCATCCGCCACGCCGATGATCGCGGCCTCGCTCAGGCCTGGCATCTGGAGCAGGATGTCCTCCAACTCGATCGACGAAATCCATTCACCTCCGGTCTTGATCACGTCCTTGATCCGGTCTGTAATCTGGACGACGCCGTGCGCGGTCATGGTGCCGATGTCGCCGGTGTGAAGATAGCCGCCCTCCCAGAGCTTTTCCGAAGACGCCGGATTGTTGAGGTATCCCATCGTCAGCCACGGCGCGCGGACGACGATTTCTCCAGGCGTGCGGCCGTCGTGAGCGACGTCCTTCATCTCGGCATCCACGATGCGGAAGTCGACCAGCGGCACCGGTGTTCCGGTCTTGGTGCGAAGCTCAACCTCCTCGTCGAGGTTTCCGGTCAGCTCATGCTCCCTGAGCTGAGCGATCGTCAGGATGGGACCGGACTCCGACATGCCATAGCCCGCGAAGATGTCGATGCCGCGCTGCATCGCGGCCTTGGCCAGCGCCTTGGTCAACGCGGCACCGCCGATCACCATTTTCAGCCCGGAAAGATCGACATCCCCGCCGTTCGGCGCCGACAGCAGCATTTGCAGGATCGTCGGAACGCAATGGCTAAACGTCACGCCCTCGGTCTTGATCAGGTTCAAGAGGAGTTCGGGTTGATACCGGCCGGGATAGACCTGTTTTACGCCCGCTGCGGTCGCGGCATAGGGCAATCCCCAGCCGTGGACGTGAAACATCGGCGTGATCGGCATGTACACGTCTTCGCGGTGAAACCGCCCTTGCTGCGCCGGCGAGCCGAACCCGACCAGATCGATCAGCGTGTGAAGCACAAGCTGGCGATGGCTGAAGTAGACTCCCTTGGGCGCGCCGGTGGTTCCCGTGGTGTAAAACATCGTCGCGCGGGTGTTCTCGTCGAAATCCTCGAACGTGAAATCGGGTGAACTGTTTGCCAGCATCTCCTCATATTGACCGACGGTCTTGACCGGGCGGTTCGGAAACACGCCGTCATCCGACATCAGAATAATGCCTTCGACGGATTCAAGCTGCCCCTGCAACTGCTCGATCAACGGAAGAAATTCGACGTTCACCAGCAGCAGCTTGGGACGCGCGTGATTGAGCGTGAACAGAACCTGCTCGGGCGACAGCCGGATATTGACGGTTTGAAGCGTGGCGCCGAGCATCGGGATTGCGAAATAGCATTCCAGATAGCGGTGGCTATCCCAATCCAGCACGCCGACCACATCGCCGCGACGGACGCCTTTCGAAGTGAGGCCACTTGCAAGACGCCCGATCCGTTCGCGCAGATCGCGGTAGGTGTAGCGGCTGAGATCGCGGTAGACGATCTCCTGATCGGCCGACTGTGTCATCGGCGCGTGAAGAAGGTGCTTGATCAGCAGCGGGTATTTGTAGGCCGACGGCGTATGCTCGATCAGGAAATCAGGCATCGATTTCTCCCTCGGGTCTAGAAGACGTCGCCCCATGTCGTCCGAATTTTTTCGCCCGTTCCTGCCGCTCGGCTTCTTTCATCCGCGCCCTGTGGGCAGCAGCTAGGCCGAGCCGATTTCTTATTCTATCGTTCGCTTGGTTGAATATAAAGTCAAGCCGAATCCAGCACCAGGAGGTTGCGGGCTGGTCCGGTCCTGCGCGTATTGATGCACCGCATGATCAATGAAAGACCTTGCTCCTTGGGCGCTCCACGGTCCGCCTCACGCCAGCGCAGATGCCTGAGAGCCAGCGCTGACGCGAAGCGGATTGCTTCGCCTATCGGTCGCTTGATCGATTCTCTCCAGAAGTGTAGAAATCGGCGATCCATTGAAACGGTTTCTGCGGACTCTGCCGAGGCGAATGGAAGCCAGAAGTTTGCCGGATCTCATGTTTGCGGCCGGATTCTCATCATTGACGGACTGAGCAGAACATGACGAAGCCCTTGGCGCGCGCGAAGGCTCGTACGAAAAAGCCGAAATCGTTACGGAAAGGCCCCGACCGGCGCCGGCAGATCCTTGCCGCCGCATCCGAACTGTTTGCCAAGAATGGATTTGAAGGCACGTCGATCCGCGACATCGCAGCCGCGTCGGGCGTATTATCCGGTTCGCTGTACTATCACTTTCCGTCCAAGGAAGACCTGCTGTTCACGGTGCACCAGGAAAGCCTCACGGCGATGCGCCAGGAGGTCGAAACCGCCATTGCCGGGATCAACGAGCCTTGGAAGAGGCTGGACGAGGCCATCGTTGCGCACTGCCGGATATTGCTCGGCGGCAGCGTAACTCGCGCGATCCTCACGCCGCCGCGCTACTACCATCTCAAGGGGGTCCGAAAGCTGGTGCGTCAGCGCGACGCCTACGAGCAGATCTTCGCCAGCCTCATCGACGATTTGCCGCTGCGCGCCGATTGCGACCGGCACGCTTTCCGGCTGTCGATCCTTGGCGCCATGAACTGGACCGTATTCTGGTACACCGCAGGCGGCCGCTTGAGTGTCGACGATGTCGGCCGGCAGATCGCCCTCATGGTTCGGGGCGCAGCCAGCAACGTCACGACCAAATAGCGCTCGTGTTCGTTCGCAAATCGGTATCCGGGAATGCCTTACCACTCCAAAGGGAATGAACCACCAACCTGTGGATCGCAGAGCAGACGAATTGCGAACGTTTGTACCCGGTTTGACATCCCGGTGCACGCATCGTCCGCCGGAAAGGCCGAGCGTCCGCGCGTGGCGGCCTTCACTCAATCGACATCCCGAAACCGGCGCGTCCGGCTCCGTCCGACTAGCCCAGCGAGTTGATGATTTCCCGATAGGCTGCTTCAGGAAACGCTTTCAGCGTGTGCGTCCGGACGTTTCCCAGCATACCCACCTGCATGCTGAAACGTGCCGCTACAGCGTCGTCAGGAGCCTCGTAGATCGCGACGATGTCATAGTCACCCATGGTGAGGAAAAAGTGTTTGAACTCGCCGCTCATGTCTTTGAGAGCTTTCTTCGCCGCGTCCAGGCGACGTGGCGAGTCCTTCACTTTCAGCGCTCCCTGGTCGGTCCAGTTTGCAAGCATGACGTATGTGGTCATAGCCCTTCTCCTTCTGGTACGAGGCATTGGTATCTGCTGCGGCGCAGGCGCTTTCTGCCGCGGCCGATTTTTCCGCTTCCGCATCAGGTTCTAGCTGTGGGCTCCCTGTTCGTGATGCGCTTCAACAGACGATGAAGCGACCTCCTCCAGTACTTCAGCAAACCTGTCCACGGCCCAGTCGACTTGCGATTCGCTGATGATCAGCGGTGGCGCAAAACGTATGGTGTTGCGATGCGTGTCCTTGGTCAGCACGCCGGATTGAAACAGGCGCCTGACCAACGCACCGGCATCCGCCATGTCCCGGTGCAGTTCGACGCCGGCGAACAAGCCCCGCCCGCGCACCTCGCGAATGACGGGATTGTCGATCGAGGCGAGCCTGCGCAACAGATGCGCGCCGACGGCCGCAGCATGTTCCACCAGCCGTTCATCGATTAACGTGTCGAGCGCGGCGAGCCCAACGGCCGCGGCGATCGGATTGCCTCCGAACGTGCTGCCGTGATCGCCGGGCGTAAAGACATCCATGACGTCCCGGCGGGCCAGGAACAACGACACCGGCAGCAGCCCGCCACCAAGCGCCTTGCCGAGCATCAGTCCGTCAGGTTGCACGCCGTCGTGCTGACATGCCAGCAACCGGCCGGTGCGTCCGAGCCCGCTCTGCACCTCGTCGCACAGCAGCAGCACATTGTTGGCCCGGCAGATGCGCGCGACTTCGGACAGATAACCCGGAGGCGGCACGTTGATGCCCCCCTCTCCCTGAATGGGTTCGATCAGAAATGCCGCCGTTTCGGCCGTCATCGCCGCGGCCAGCGCGCCCGCGTCGCCAAACGGCACGAGCTTGAAACCGGGCGGAAATGGTCCGAAACCATCGCGATATTGGGCGACGGAGGAAAAACCAACGATCGAAATGGTACGGCCGTGGAAATTGCCTTCCGCGGCGATGATTTCCGCCCGACCGGCAGGCACACCCTTGACCTTGTAGGCCCATTTACGCGCCGCCTTGAGCGCAGTCTCCACGGCCTCCGCACCGCTATTCATCGGCAAAGCCGCATCCATGCCGGTGAGAGTGCAGGCCCGGGCCAGGAAAGGTCCCAACCGGTCGCTGAAATAGGCCCGCGAAATCGTGTCAAGGCGCTGGGCTTGCTCGGTCAGCGCCTTGACGAGACGCGGATGACAATGGCCGAAACTGACCGCGGAATAGGCGCCCATCATATCGATGTAACGACGACCGCTATCGTCCCAGACGTAAACCCCCTCCCCGCGGACGATTGTGACCGGTAAGGGCGCATAGTTTCCGGCGCCGAAGCGAGCTTCAAGGCTGGCATTGATCGCGCGATCGCCGCTCATGACACGCTCTCCCTATCAGGGCACCCCCAATGCCTATGTCGCTGCCGTTCCCTTACATGTAGGACGACGGGTACAAAAAACGAGGCAGGATCGCAAAACCACTCGAGAATCATGAGTTTCCGGTGGTCCGGGAATTCGAAACTCGCTCGGGAAGCTGCCGACCGATGCGGCGATCTGCAGCGCACGCGCTCGGTAGCGTCGACAGCGAGAGCTTTCCGGCTGCCTCGCGATAGAGCGACGAATTGCACCCGGCCGATGGAAGTTCTATGCTGGGTCCCCAACCACGCAGCCGGCCATCGTACGGCGAGAGTCTGCAGGGGAGACCTCACGGTGGATGGTTTGCATTTCGCACCGGAGGTAATGTCATGTCCATTGCTCCCACACTCCAAAAATACCTGGCCGCCGAGAACATCCAATACGAGGTGATCCCGCACGAACTCAGCATGACGTCCACGCGTACCGCTGAGGCATGCCATATCTCGGGGGATCGCCTCGCCAAGGGCATCGTTTTGCGGCGCGACCACGAATATATGCTGGCCGTGCTGCCCGCGTCGCACCACGTCCGCCTGTCGGATCTGAGGGAACAGCTCGGCGACAACGTCCACATGGCCGATGAAACCGAGGTCAATCAACTGTTCCGCGACTGCGTACACGGTGCGGTTCCTGCCGTCGGCAAATGCTACGGGCTGGATATCATCGTCGACAACAGCATCGAGGCACAGCCGGACATCTATATGGAAGCCGGCGATCACGAGACGCTGCTTCATATGGGTCACGCGCAGTTTTCGCGGCTGACGGCCAATGCACCGCACGGGTGCTTTAGCACGCACGACTGAGCCTTTGTCGACCGTATCCGGGGCTGGGCATATTGTTGAGCGACCATCCGGGAACCCGGTTGGGCTCAACTGCATTGCAAGTGTACCTGAAACCCAAAAACGGAGGTCCACCATGAGAGTCAAAGACGTCATGCACAAGGGTGTCGACTGGGTCAGCCCCAACACCCCCGTTAGCGAACTCGCGAAACTGATGCGAGAGCAGGACATCGGCTGCATTCCGATCGGGGAGGACGACCGGCTGATCGGGATGGTGACCGACCGCGATATTGTCTGCAAAGGGCTTGCGAGCAAGGATTTCGATCCACGCCGCACGATGGCGCGCGATGTGATGACCGAAGGCATCCACTGCTGCCGGGAGGACGACGACCTCGCAAAGGCGGTGCATCACATGGAGAAGCTACAGCTCCGCAGGCTGCCGGTGATCAACAAGAGCAAGCGGATGGTGGGCATCGTCAGCCTGGGTGACATCAGCCATCAAGCATCCGGTGATTTGCTGTCCGAATGTGTCAAGAGCGTTTCGGCTCATCACTGAACCGCGACCGGTGCCCCGCCCGCGATAACCGCCAAGCCGCGCGACTTGGCGGGCGTCGAGCTTCGGCGCGCCAGTCTTCGCCGCCCCCTCGCCTCGCCGGTCTTCACCTTTCATGCGGCGGCGCGACGCTTCCTTAGGTCTCATGCCCTCGATCGAAATCATCTTCGAAGCGCAAATGCTTGACGCTGCGGCCACGGCGACGCACGAGCTTCAGGGCCTCTATCCCGATTCTGATATGCATTTCGACATAGTTCTCGGTCACCATCCGATCCGACATTTCGGTCTTCACACCCTCCGGGATCATTGGCTGATCGGACACAAGAAGCAGCGCGCCAGTCGAAATGTGGTTGGCGAACCCTGCCGCGAAGATCGTCGCGGTCTCCATGTCGATCGCCATGCTTCGCGTATGACGCAACATATCCCTAAAGCGATCATCGTGTTCCCAGACGCGACGATTGGTCGTGTACACAGTACCTGTCCAGTAATCATGACCGAGATCCCGGATCATCGTCGACACCGCGCGTTGCAACTGGAATGCGGGCAGCGCGGGGACTTCCGGCGGCAGGTAGTCATTCGATGTACCCTCGCCCCGAATGGCCGCAATCGGCAGGATCAGGTCGCCAATCTGATTTTTGCGTTTCAATCCGCCACATTTGCCAAGAAACAATACCGCTTTCGGCGCGATGGCGCTTAGCAGATCCATCACCGTCGCAGCATTCGGGCTTCCCATGCCGAAGTTGATCAAGGTGATGCCTTCGGCCGTCGCATTGGGCATCGGTCGATCGATACCCTTTACGGCACTGCCGTGCGCCGTGGCGAACCACTCGACATAATTGTCGAAGTTGGTCAGGAGAACATATTCCCCGAATTCGGAAAGCGGCGTGCCGGTGTATCGCGGCAGCCAATTTTCCACGATGTCCTTCTTGTCTTTCATTGCCTTTGGACTCACTTGGAGACGCACTACGAGCGTATTCGGGGCGCCATTCAGAATAAAGTCGTAAACGCCGCATTATTGAAATCTCGCCATGATTTAGAGCGAACTCAATCGTGGCGCCGCACCCGCGGTCGCGATTTCCACCTTTATGGGTCGGAGGCGGCGCCGGACCGCCCATTCGGGCCATTAGTGACCGGTCGATTGCCGGTTCATTTTCTCCAAAACGTCGCGCATGGCGTCGAACTCGGCGCCGAAGCCTTTCCAATCCCCGGACTTCAGCCGCTCCACGGCTTGATTGTAGCGATCGAGCGCCTCCCGCGCCTGACTTGCCGCCGGGCCCGTGACGGGCCCCTTCTCTCGCGTGCCTGAGACTGCCGGCGCCGTACCAGGCTCCGTGAACAGCGCCGACAAGGCCTCGGCGAGCGTCTCTTTCATCACCACGTGTTCACCATAGGCCGCGATCACACGTTTTAGCTCCGGCAGATGTCCCTGCTCCGCTCGCAAATAGAGCGGCGAAACGTAGAGGATCGAGTTCTCGATCGGGATCACCAGCAGGTTCGCACCGCGGATCACCCGCGAACCCATCTGGTTCCACAGCGTGATCTGTTGGGAGATCTCGGTATTCTGATTGATCCGCGCTTCGATCTGAAACGGCCCATAGACAAGCTTCTCTTTGGAAAACTCGTACACGATCATCTTGCCGTAGTCGGGCCCGTCGCAGCGTGCCGCGAGCCACGCGATCATGTTGTCGCGGCGGCTGGGCACCATCGGAAGCATGAGGAAGAACTCGGCATGCGGCTCCCCTGGCAGCCGCATGATGATGTAATACGGCGCCATTACTGCGGCGCCGCCGCCGCCCGGTTGGCGCGGGAACTGCCAGAGATCCTCGCGATTGTAGAAAACGTCGGCCGCGTCCATGTGGTAGGTTTGATACAGCCGCGCCTGAATCAGGAACAGGTCCTCCGGATAGCGAATGTGCTTCTGCAGGTCTGGCGGCATGGCCGCGAACGGTTTGAACAGGCCGGGAAAGATGCGCTGGTAGGTCGCGGCAACCGGATCGGCGCCGTCGATCAGGTAGAAGTCGACGGTCCCGTTATATGCATCGATGATAATCTTCACCGAATTGCGAATGTAGTTGAGGTCGAGGCCTGCCGCAGGCTGCGCAGAGGGGAAATAGGAACTCGTCGTGTAGGCGTCCTGCATCCAGAACATCCGCCCGTCGCTGATAACGAGGTATGGATCGTGATCGAGCCTGAGGAACGGTGCGATCGTCTGCACCTGCTCATGGATATCTCGCCGGATCATGATCCGGCTTTCGGTCGTGATGTAGCTTGAGAGAACCAGATTCGGGTCGTTGAAGTAGTATGCGAACAGCATCTTCCGCGCCATCGTCCCGATCGGAACGCCGCCGGCACCGTCGTAGCTCGCATAGACGTTGTCTTTCCCCTTCGGATAATCGAACTCCGGTACGCTTCCCTTGACGATGACGTAGCTGTCGCTTTCCTCGCCGTAGTAAATGCGCGGTTCCTGGATCTTGGGACCCCCATCTGCAACAGGAGGAATATCCCGCAAATAGAAGAACGGCAGTCCTTCAGTGCTCTTGCGGGTGACCGGGCTCATCACCGCGCCGTTGCCGTGAGTGAACAGCACGTGGCGGTTAACCCATGTCTGGGCGTTCGGCGGCAGCAAGGAAGGCCGCAATTCGCGGGCCGAGAGCATCACGCTTTGGTAGGCTCCATCGAGCCAGTAGCGGTCAACGTCAAGATCATGGAATTTGTAGTAGGTGCGGATCTCTTGCAGCTGCGCGTACGTATCCGACAAGGGCAGCCAATCCCACAGCCTGATATTTTCAATTGTCGCCTTGTTGGCCTCCAGTGTGTCGAGAGAAAGCTTCTGTTCGGCCGCAAACGGCCTGGCTGATATCTGATCGAGATTGTATGCCTTCCGGGTGAGCGCGATGTTGCGTTCGATGTAGGGCTTCTCGAGCTGCAATTCGCTTGGTTTGACGAGAAACTGCCGGAACAGCACCGGGGCTGCACCGGACAGCACGAACGAACCGATGGCGACGAGCATGAACGAGGCAGCGGGAAGCCAGTAGGTGCGTACCCAGAGGTTCGCCCACGCGGCGAACGCCGCGATAATCGATAGCCCGATCAGCACCCACAGGCCTGGTATCCCCACATGTATATCGGTGTAGCTCGCGCCGACGACTACGCCGTTGTCGGCATAGAGCAGCAGATAACGGTCGAGAACACAGGACCAGGCCTTCACCGCGAAGAAAAGGCCGAGCAATGCCGAGCCGTGGGCGATCACGGTCGGCGACATTGATCGATGATGAGCGTCGTATTCGATGTCGCCGTGTGCCCAGTAGACCGCTCCGGCGAACAGCGCCCCCAAAACGAGCGTTAGCTGCATCCAGTTCTTGATGAGGATATAGACGGGTAGCGAGAAGAGATAGAAGCCGATGTCCTTGTCGTAGAGCGGATCGTCGGCGCCGAAGGGCACCTGATAGAGAAATTGCAGGAAGAGGCCCCAGTTGCCGACCTCTGACGCGGCGACAAACAGCGCGAGGAGGCCGGCCCCGCTTGCGATAACCCAGGGCCAAGGCAGATCGCGCATGAGCGCAAGCAGAGCGGGCGGCGGCGTGCCAGCAGCTTTCCACCCGGCGGCGGATGCAACTTGTGTCGACTGCCGCCCGGCAAAGCGCACCGCGAACCATCCGTTCAGCCAAAGGAGGCCTGCGGTTGCCGCAAGAACGATGAAAAAGACAACGACCTTCGCGCCGATGCTCGTCAGAAATACCTGAAAATAGCCGATCGAGGAAAACCACAGCCAATCGACCAGGAGGTCGCTCGCGAGGCCGAGCAAGCTCAGGAAAATCCCGATGGCGACGGCCACAATGATGAGCCTGACCACGGCGTTTTGCCCTGGCGCCTTCCGTCCGGGTCCGGCGATCCCGATCGTCATGGCTTGATGATAGCAGAAATGAGGGACGTTGACCGCTCGATTCGCGGTCGAGATTGGTGCGTCAAGGCGGTGGATGCGGTGGCTCGAAGCTCCGTCGCCGGAACTTTTGGGGTCGGGGCCGGGCCGGTCGATGGCTTCCTCAGGGAGGGCTGCGCAAAGTCAACCTGATCCGAGCGAAGGAGGAAGCAATCGAGCAAGCGCCGCGGTTCACGCGCGCGCCAAAACGCCGGCCGGTTGCCCGCAGGCGCGGCTGCAGCGACCATGCATCACCGCTACCCTCACTCTTTTACAATGATTTGCTGATCACCTGGGCGAACCCGAAGAACAGGATTTCCGGGAAGGACTGCCACGCTGCCCTCGCTCGATAAGACGAGCGCCGCGAGCAGCGTCCGGTTGCTGATTTCAAGCTTCTGATAGATGTGATGCAGGTGCACTTTGATGGTGCCGTCGGCGATATTCAAGCGACGCCCAATTTCCTTGTTTGACAATCCTTCAGACACCAGAGACACGATTTGGCGCTCGCGGTCTGTCATCGCCGTCAGCACGTTCTCCGCGATCGTCGCACGCTCCAGAGGTGCCACCTTATGGCAGGATGGCAGTGGCAACAGCTTCTGACCGATCGCGATCTGCCGTAAGGACTGCACCAGCATTTCGAGCGCCACGTCCTTCGGGATGACACCGTAGACACCAGCCGCGGCTGACATGACCCGTTCGCGGTCATCAATAGATGCAGTGAAAAAGACCAGCCTCGTGGAGAGACCCTCGGAGTTGGCGATGGCGAGGATTTCCAACCCGGTCAGCCCAGGCATTGAGATGTCGAGAATGGCGATGTCCGGCATCAAACTCCGGATCGCCTCAATGCAGTTCGGACCGTCATTGCAAGACGCAACAACCTTGAATCCGCTTCGCGCATCGAGAACGCTCGCCAACCCGCGGAGAAGCACAGGATGCTTGTCCGCAATCACCACGGTGATGCAACGCATGGGCCGCCCTCAGCCTATCCCCCTGGGTTAATCCTTTCGCGCCCAATCGAGTCCGACTTTACCATAGCCCCTTTCACGACTGCACGCATCATCAGTTATCGTCCCCGTTCATGCGACAGGTTTGGGGTCTGGACCGGATTTCGTTCATCTCCGGTTCCTATAACCAAAGGTATATAGGGATATCAGGGATTTGGCTCTAATATTCACAATTGTTTCGCAACTTATTCATCAAATCTCCACAAGGGGAATTTTCGACGATTTATTAACAAAACATCATAACTGGAGGCTGAGGGGTCCTTCGGGCTGAAGAAACCCAAGTAATTTCGACAACCAAGACTTCCATCAGATCAGACGCTTCTGAAACCCGTTTTGAAAACAAACGGGGGCGTTGGAGTTTTGGCTGGGTACGTATGCGTAATGCGGGAGGTCATCATGCGTTGGCGACAGTCATTTGCAACCATTCTTATTGGAAAGAGCATCTTACTTAGAGAAGGGATTGCCAGAGTTCTGCAGGCGGAACATTTTCGCATCCTTGGCTCGGTATCGCGCGTCGAGGATCTGCTCTCACGCAAAATCCCACAAGACCGACAGCTGTTTCTCGTTGTTCATACCGGCGATGACTTTGACACCGCGGTCAAACAAATCGAGCTGTTCAGGGATCAGTACCCCGGCGGGCGCATCGCCATCGTGGCCGACCACTATCGACCAGTCGAAATGGTTTCAGCATTTCGGGCAGGCGCCAACGGTTACTTTGCCGACGTCATCACCTGCGACGTCTTCATCAAATCCCTGGAACTGATGATGATGGGTGAAACGATCTTCCCACCCGCATTTCTGTCATCCGTTCTCGTTGCCGGAAGCAACCACCTCAGCGAGGCGGCGTCGCCCAACGAAGACAGCAGGGCGATCCTCGCCACAACCGCACACACGATCGTGCCGCAGCTTTCACCGCGGGAACAGTTAATCCTGCATTGCCTAATCGAGGGCGGCTCCAACAAATGCATCGCGCGAAAGATCGACATCGCGGAAGCGACGGTGAAGGTCCATGTCAAGGCCATCCTGCGCAAGATCCGGGTTCAGAACCGGACGCAGGCGGCGATTTGGGGAATGAACAACGGGTTACTGAAACGACCGGCAAACGACAGTTCCCCGCCCGCGACTTCCGATGTGACCAAGCTGCTTCCAAAACCCGTCGAGGTGCTGTCCGGAAACAAGCAAATCGAGGCATCGGCACCGCTGGACGCTATCGAGCACCATGCGAACAACATTAACGTGCCTCGCATCGATCGCCTGATCCGCAACGGCATCATCCATAGGACTAATGGCGCGGCACGGCATGGCAAATAGCCGGCGGTGGCGCCGTTCCGGCGACTTTCTCCACCGGCGCCAGGATTTGAAAGTGAGCAAGTCACGACGATTGATGATCACCGGATTGCTGTGCGTTCTGCCGGTATTCCTGTCGACAGATCGCGCAGCACAAGCCTACGAGGCGTTGTCGAAGACGCGCGCCGTCGTGACGCCGTCAATGTCCTATCCTGGTTATCTTCAACCGGTGACCGATGCTGCCTTTGGGACGCCCTTCACGCGGGTGACGGACCCGGGCCAGAAACTGCTGCCGGGGATATCTTGCAAGCCGGCTTATTGCACGCATCGCTATTCCAGTTCGCAGGCGTGGAACGCGGATCAGAGCCTGTTGCTGATCGTCAACGGTTGCTCCGGCTTCTGCTTCCTGAACGGATCGACCTATGTTCCGCTGTTTCATCGCACCGTTCCCAACGAATGCGAATGGCACCCGGTCGATCCTGCGTTGATGATCTGCGTGGCCGGCAGTGAAATCTATACCTGGAATCCGCGCCTGGATATCAGGACCGCAGTCCATGTTTTCGCCGAATACAAAAATCTGCAATTCGGTCCTTACAAAGGCAACCCGTCCAAAGACGGAACCAGGCTGGCCGTGCGCGCAACAAACAGCCAGGGTGAGCTTGTGGCTTTCGCCTACGATATCCCGGCGCAGCGGAAATATCCGGATATCAAGCTGGCAAATTTGTCCGGCCACAACGGATATTGCACAATCTCGCCCTCCGGACGCTACGTGTTCTGCGCCAATGCGACGTTCGACGGGACCGACACCGCCTACGTCTTCACGACAGATGGCGTTCAACTGCAACACTGGACCGAGCACCATCGGCCAGGCCATGGCGACATAACCACCGATACCGATGGCAGCGAGGTGTATGTCGGCATCAGCAAGGCAAACCCGGACAAGTTTCACATCATCAAGCGGCGGCTGGACGACGGTGCCGTCACTGACCTTGCGCCTTATGGCGACGGCCAGCACGCTTCGATCCGTAACATCAACCGTCCCGGCTGGGTCTTCGTAACCTACAGCGGCACTTATTCCGAGGTCGCCGGACACCTCGACGGAACACAGCTTTATCAGGAAGTCATCGCGTTGCGGATCGACGGCAGCGGCGAGCTGCGGCGAGTGATCCAGACGCGTAACGCCAAATACGATTACTGGAGCGAATCCCATGCCTCGCCTTCCCCCGACGGCTCGCAAGTCATCTGGTCGAGCAACTGGGGGATTCCCGGCGGCCCGGTCGCGGATTTCGTCGCGCGGCTGTCGTGGCCGGCGCCAACGACGTCGGATCAACGCGGCAATAACCCAACGTGACTGCAGGAGAGTGCGCCATGCTCAACGTCCGATCGGCTCTCAGGGAGGCGGCCTCATTCGCCGGATGCGCGCCGCACCTAGGCAAGGCGCGCGACGCAAGATCATTCGTGCTTGCCGTCGCTCTGCTGTGTTCGATCACGCCGGCAAAGGCCGAGTATAGACTGCATGTGGGAGACGTGATCGAGATCTCCGTGGCCCGGCTCCCCGAACTCAAGCAACGCGTCCCCGTTCAACTGGATGGAACCATTTCGTTCCCGCTGATAGGGACGCTGCCGGTCACGAACCTGTCGCCGGCGGAGGTGCAAGCCAAGGTGCAGACCATGCTTGCGACGAAGGTCTTTCGGCAGCGCGCGCCGGACGGGCACGAGAACTCGGTGACGATCGAACCAGATGAAGTCGTCGCGACTGTCGTCGAATACCGTCCTGTCTACGTTAGTGGGGACGTTTCCAGACCTGGCGAACAGGCCTATCGTCCGCTCATGACGGTACGGCAGGCCGTCGCTCTGTCGGGCGGTTACGACGTCGTCCGGCTGAGAATGAACAACCCGATTCTCGAAGCCGCAGATCTGCAGGCCGAGTACGAGTCGCTTTGGACTGGATATGCCAGGGAACAGGCGCATGTATGGCGCCTCCAGCAGGAACTGGGACAGCAGGTTACGGTCGACCAAAAGGCGTTGCTCGATGTTCCGGTTGCCCGGTCAATGGCGCTTGCGATCGTCAACGTCGAGGCCGAGCAGTTCAAGACCCGCCAGGCGGACGAGAAGGCCGAAAGAAGTTTCCTTGCGCGCGGGATCGTTCAGGCTGATGAACAAATCCAAGTCCTTTCGGAGCAGCTGAAGACCGAAGATCAGGGAGCGCAGGCCGATGTCGAAGAGCTGGAGCGAGCCAAGGAACTCTTCAACCGGGGTACCTTGACCGCGCTCCGCGTCAGCGACGCGCGTCGCGCAATGCTGCTGTCATCCACCCGGAAGCTGCAGACCACCGCACAATTGATGCAGACCAAGCGGCAACGGGATGATTTTTCGCGACAGATCGAACGGTTCGACGGCCAACGCAGGAGCGATGTGCTCCGGGAGCTGCAAGACGCTACCCTGGCTCTCAGCACAATCCGATTCAAGCTACAGAGCACCGGCGAAAAGCTTCAGTATACAGCCCTCGCCAAGTCACAGCTTGCACGCGGCCTTGGCAACAAGCCCGCGATAACAATTGTCAGGAAAGGCGCCGGCGGCAACGAAACTGTACTCGCGAACGAGGATTTCGAACTTCAGCCTGGTGATGTCGTCGAGGTTGCCTTGCGGGTTGCGCCCGGCGCAGATGTGAGCGGTCAATAGCGGCCACGAGCGCCCTTGGCAGGCCGAGGCTCCCGTTCCTACAAGGCTTGCGTTACCTACAAGGCTTGCGCACGCTCCGTCGCTATCTCTCTCGCAACACCTCCTGATTGTATCGCACCAGAGGCGAAATCAGGTAGCTGATGATCCGCCGCGAGCCGGTCTTGATCTCGACCGTCACCGCCATCCCGGGCGAGAGTTGGACGGGCCGCCCCTCGACCTCCATCACGCTCCGCTCGAGGCTGACGCGCGCAGCATAGACGAGTTCCTGGCCCTTCGGTTCACTCGACGTACTTTCCGCACCGGCAGGTTGGTCCCTCGTCCGGTCCTCACGCCGGTCGCGCGTGATGGCATCGCGCGAAATGCCGAGTACGCGGCCATTCAGCAGCCCATAGCGGGTAAAATTGAAGGTATCGATCTTGATCGCGGCGCGCTGTCCGGGGACGACGAAGCCGATATCGCGGTTCGACACCATCGCCTCGATCTCGAGATTGGAGTCGAGCGGTACCAAGGCTGCGAGCGTCTGGGCTGGGGTAACAATCCCTCCGATCGTATGCACCGCTAATTGTTGCACGACGCCGTCAACCGGCGCGATGAGAATCTGCTGCTTCGCCTTCTGTTCTCCCTTGATCACCTCTTGGGCGAGACCGGCGGCCCGTTGTTCGGCTTTCGCGAGATCATCGTAGAGCGTGCGACGGTACTCCGCCTCGACCTTGAACTTGGCCTGAGCGAGCTCCGCCACCGCGGCCTCGGCCTCGCGCAACCGACTCTGCTGAACAAGGACGTCATGCTGCTGGCCGACAAGGTCCTGAAACTCGGTGAGATAGATGATCTTGGTGCCGATCGCCTTATCGTAGAGATATTTGCGTACGTCCACCCGCTCCTGCAGCAGCGGGATCGTGGCGTTTAATTTGGCGATCGTCGCCACAATTGTTTCGCGTTCCGCGTCCTTCTGCGCCAGTTGTCGGTCAATTGCCGCCAGCTTCGCGGCATGTTCCGCCTTCTGGCTCGCCAGGAACTGACGATGCATCTCGACCAGCCGCTCGCTCGCACCCGCTGGCGGCGTGAAGTCGGCGATCGGATGGGCGTCCGCGGCAAGTGCCGCGCGTAAGCGCGCAATGTCGAGTTCGACGGCGATCAAATCGCTTTTCACATGGTCAAGTTCGGCGGCACTGATGGTTGGATCCAGTTCGATCAGCACGTCCCCCGCCTTTACCGTTGTGCCATCGCGAACATGAATCGCCCGCACTACTCCCGTTTCGGCCGGCTGGATCACCTTGGTCCGGCCATTCACAACGATCTTTCCGGGCGCGGTTGCTACGACGTCGACGATGCCGAGCGACGCCCAGACCAGCGCCGCGCAGAACAGCAGGATGACGGTCAAGCCGATGGCGCGGCCGATCGGTGACGGCGGCGTCTCGACCACCTCAAGCGCGGCCGGAAGAAAGGCCGTCTCGTATTCCCGCCGCTGCCGCTGGCGGCTCGGGAACTGGATGATTTTCCTGGCGGCCGTCATTAACCGTCCGCCTGCAGTAAATGGAGGCTCGCATACCGCCCGTTTGAACGGATCAACTCGTCGTGGGTGCCGTCTTCGACGACGCGTCCACGCTCGATCGTAAGGATGCGATCGGCCCGGCGCACCGCGGAAAGCCGATGGGCGATAACGAAAACGGTACGGCGTTCGCATATCCGGTTCATATTGTCCTGGATGATGCGTTCGCTCTCGTAATCAAGCGCGCTGGTGGCCTCATCGAAAATCAGAATGCGGGGATCAGTCACCAGCGCACGGGCGATGGCGATGCGTTGCCGCTGACCACCCGAGAGGCTGCACCCTCGCTCGCCGACGACCGTGTCGTAGCCCTCGGGAAGCTCAAGAATGAACTCATGCGCGCCAGCCAGATTGGCGGCATCGATGATCCGCTGCATGGACATGGCGGGATCCGCGAGCGCTATATTCTCGGCGACGGATCGATTGAAAAGGATGTCCTCCTGCAGAACAATGCCAACCTGTCGCCGTAGCCAGGCGGCATCGGTCAATGCGAGATCGACACCGTCGATGAGGACGCGCCCGGTCTCCGGCACGTAGAGGCGCTCGAGAAGCTTCGCCAGCGTGCTCTTGCCAGATCCCGACGGGCCGACGACACCAACTATCTGCCCGGCCGGAACATGAAAACTGACGTCGTGCAGGATTTCCGGCCCATCGACGCGATAGCGAAACCCGACGTGGTCAAAGGTGACAGCCCCGCGGATCGGCGGGAGCACGGCGCGGCCGATGTCGATCGTGGGCTCCGGGCGAGTATTGAGGATGTCCCCGAGTCTCTCGATCGAGAGGCGGGCTTGATGAAAGTCCTGCCATATCTGGGCGATGCGCAAGACCGGCATACTCACGCGATTGGCCAGCATGTTGAAGGCCACCAGTTCGCCGACAGTGAGGCTACCCTCGATCACCAGCTTTGCACCGAAAAAAAGCACGGCAACGGTAACCAGATGGTTCACCAGTTGCACGGCCTGGCTCGTGATATTACCGAGGCTGAGGACGCGGAAGCTTGCGGAAACGTAACCGGCGAGCTGCTCCTCCCAACGCCGATTCATCTGCGGCTCAACCGCCATCGCTTTCAACGTCTGGATGCCGGTGATGCTCTCCACCAGGAACGCCTGATTCTCCGCCCCCCGACGAAACTTTTCATCCAGCCGTTCGCGGAATAGCGGGGTGGCGACCGCTGAAATGCCGATATAGAACGGGAATGCGCCAGCAACGACGAGCGTCAGAACGGGGGAGTAGACGAGCATCACCGCAAGGAAAACGACCGTAAACAGAAGATCGATCACGAAAGTCAGCGCTGAACTCGTCAGGAAGTTGCGTATATTCTCGAGCTCCTGGACGCGGGCAACGGAATCGCCGACACGGCGGGTCTGAAAATAGGTTAGCGGCAGCGCCACCAGATGGCGATACAGGCGCGCGCCGAGCTCGACGTCGATGCGGTTGGTCGTGTGGGAAAAAAGGTAGGTGCGCAAGGTGCCAAGCGTTGCCTCGAACACTGCGATCACCACAAGACCGATGACGAGAACCTCAAGCGTGCTCAATCCGCGATGCACGAGAACCTTGTCGATAATGACCTGGAAGAACAGCGGGCTGACAAGCGCGAACAACTGAAGGAAGAAGGAAGCGATCAGCACCTCGCTCAACAGGTAACGATATTTCTGTACAGCGCCCAGGAACCAGGTGATGTCGAACCGCCGTGAAAGATCGGAGAGCGACGCGCGACGCGTCATCAGGACCAGACGACCGTCCCAGAGCGCCTCGAATTCAGCACGGGTCAGCTTGATCGGACGGAGCTCCGAGAGACGTTGCACCAGGACTACGTCGCCCTCCGCCTTGCCGAGCACGAGAAAGCCGCCATCGTTGAGGGCCGCGACCGCCGGCAAGGGCGTGCGCGCAAGACGTGCCCAGTTCGTGTTGATCGTGCGCGCTTTAAGTCCAAAATCCCTTGCGCATCGCAGCATCTCCGGGATGCCGACGCTCCGTGTGCCCAAACGGTGGCGGAGCTGCTCCTCCTCAGCCGCAACGCCATGCAGCCTAAGCAGCAAGACAAGGACGAAAAGCCCGGTTTCCTCTTGCGACATCATCTGCTGGTTTCCCTGGGCGCGAACAGGCCCGAGATCGCCGATCTATCCGTCCCGCCTAATGGCATCGTCTGTCCACGCATCGTTCGGTCATCACAGGTCAGCCAGGCGGTTTGGTCAGGAACGCGTTGACGCCACCGAGCCCCGTTTGCTGCGAACTCACCAAGGCGGTCAGGCTAGTGCCGGCTGCGCCCTGGCTGGAGCTGGCCGCCATATACTGATCGAGCAGCGCTGCGAACGTCGAGTACGACGACGGAGCCAAGGCTGGAGCCACATTGACCGGAAGGATCGATGCAGCCGACGGTGATGTGATCGGAGGATCGGTGACAACGATCGTTTGCGGCGTCGAGGTAACCGCGCCACCCGGTGTCGAATCGCTTGCCGTAAGGGTGACGTTGTTTACCGGCTGGCCTGAACCTGTATATGACGAACTCAGTGTCAGGCCACTGTTGACCTCGGCTGCGCTCAAGGTAACCGAAGTGCCGCTGAAGATGGTTTGATCAAGACTGTCGGTGATCGTCTCGTAACTGGCCAACCCGCCTACCGTCACTGACACCACGTTGTTGGCATCTCCCGGCGAGACCTGGACGCCCAGCGAGATGGAGCCTCCCGCAGCAACGGTCAGCGCCGCACTGCCGATCGTAAGCGTCGGTGCCGGCGGCGCAGACTGGGGATCGGTTATCAAGACGCCGCCTGCTCCGTCACTGGCGGCCGCGAAGCCCGCACCGCCGAGGCTGGAGGTCTGGAAGTCCAGACTGGCCGCCTGGTTGGCGCCGTTCGATACCTGCAGCACACCCGTCGACGCGTTGTAGCTGAGCGTCACACCGGCCGAGGAGAAATTCTTGAGATCTATCGTGTCCCCAGGGGCGAAGGCTTGCAGCTGCGGTCCCGCATAGGATGTGGTACCGACATTGGTGCCGAACAATGCGGCGTTGTCGATAATAAGCTCGCTGCTGCCGCCCTGGAAACTGATTTGCGTAGCCGTTCCGGAAGCCGCGGCAACTTCAAGCGTGGCACCGCCGCCGAGTTGGAAGAGGCCGGTGCTGTTTGGATCAACAGCTGTTGACACATCGAGTGAGCCGGCGATGCTCACCGTGCCGTTGTCCAGGACGGTCGGGGCAATATTGGAACCATTGAGCGTCCAGGTCGCGCCTGCATCGACGGCAAGGTTCTGGAAGTTGTTGAACGAGCCAGTGCCCACTCCGCCGATCGAGCCTGTGCCGCTGGCGAGCTCCAGCGTGCTCGTGCCGCTGCCGCCGGTGACCCCGCCGATGAACACGGCGCCGGGGTCGACCACGAGCCGATTGGTCGCACTGCCCGAGAAGTCGATGGCGTAGCTCGCGCCGGAAATCGTGCCGGCGTTTGTCACCGTGCCGTTACCGCCGGAGAGGAAGATGCCGAAGGCGCTGCCCGCGATGGTCGCACCGGCGAGGTTCGTGATACTGCCGCCGCCCTCGATATCGGCAGCAGCGCCGGCTGTCGCAACGATACTTCCGGCATTGCTGAGCGTCGTAGCACCTCCCCGCGCGAAGACACCTGCGGACTGACCCGAGATCGAGCCGAAGTTGGCGATACTGCCGCCAGCCACGAGACCGACACCGTGAGCGCCGGAGATGCTGCCGCTGTTGCTCAGCGTTGCGAGAACTCCGGTGGTGAAGACACCGAACGCGCCGCCCGAGATCGATCCGCCCGAATTGTTCGTAATGCTGCCGCCACCCGCAAGCGCGACGCCCGCACCACCGCCAGTCGTCGCATTGATGCTGCCGCTATTGGTGACCGCCCCTGATCCTCCCGCGGTGACATAAACGCCACTGCTGGCGCCCGTGATCGATGCGCCCGCGCTGTTGGTGACGCTGCCACCGCTCAAGAGTTCGACGCCAGCGCTATTTGCACCCGCAATGCTGCCCTGGTTCGTGACGGTGCCGCTGGCTCCGGCAAGGAAAACGCCGAAAGAGCTGCCCGAAATCAACCCGGTCGAATTGTTCGTGATGCTGCCGCCGCCCTCGATATCGGCGGCAGCCCCGGCCGTCGCACCGATGCTGCCGGAGTTGCTGATCGTCGCGGCGCCTCCCCGCGCAAAGACGCCGGCGGACTGGCCCGAGATCGCGCCGACGTTGGCGATGCTGCCGCCGGCCACCAGACCGACACCGTGAGCGCCCGAGATGCTGCCGCTGTTGCTCAGCGTTGCGAGAACTCCGGTGGTGAAGACGCCGAACGCACCGCCCGTGATCGATCCGCCCGAATTGTTCGTGATGTTGCCGCCACCCGCAAGATCGACACCCGCACCACCGGCATTCGCCGCATTGATGCTGCCGCTATTGATGATGGTGCCTGATCCTCCCGCTGTGACATAGACGCCACTGCTGGGGCCCTTGATCGAGGCGCCAGCGTTGTTGGTGACGCTGCCACCTTTCAAGAGTTCGACGCCAGCGCTATTTGCACTCGTGATGCTGCCCTGGTTCGTGACGCTGCCGCTGGCTCCGGTAACGAAGACCCCGAACGAGCTGCCCGAAATTGACCCGGTCGAATTGTTCGTGATGCTGCCGCCGGCCTCAATATCGGCGCCGGCGCCGGCCGTCGCGCTGATGCTGCCGGCATTGCTGAGCGTCGCAGCAGCTCCCTGCGAAAACACGCCAGCCGACTGGCCCGAGATCGAACCGGAGGTAGCGTTCGTGACGCTGCCGCCGGCCCCGAGACCGACACCGTGAGCGCCCGAGATGCTGCCGCTGTTGTTCAGCGTTGCGAGAACTCCGGTGGTGAAGACACCGAACGCGGCGCCCGAGATCGATCCGCCCTTGTTGTTCGTGATGCTGCCGCCACCCGCAAGAGCGACGCCCGCGCCACCGGCATTCGCCGCACTGATGGTACCGCTGTTGGTGACAGTCCCTGATCCTCCCGCCGTGACATAGACACCAGCGCTGCCGCCCTTGATCGATGCGCCCGCGTTGTTGGTGACGCTGCCACCTTTCACGAGCTCGACGGCGCCGTATTTCGCACTCGCGATTTGGCCAGTGTTCGTGACGATGCCGCCGGCACCGGTAACGAAGACCCCGAACGAGTTGCCCGAAACTGACCCGGTCGAATTGTTCGTGACCTTGCCGCCATCGGCGAGATCAATGCCGGCGCTGCCTGTCCCGCTCGCGCTGATGCTGCCGCTGTTGGTGACGGTGCCCGCCGCCCGGTACTTGACATAGACGCCGCCATTGAGACCCGAAATGGAAGCGCCGGCGGCGTTCGTGACGATGCCGCCAAGCCCGAGAACGGCGCCGTCATAGGTAGCACCCGAAATGCTGCCTTGGTTCACAAGCGTGGTGAAGCCGCCCTCCAGGAAGGCTCCGAACTTGTGGCCCGTGATGGTCCCGGTTGAGGTGTTCGTGGCGCTGCCGCCGTTCTCCAGATAGATGCCGGTGCCTTGGGTCCCTGTCCCGGTAATAAAGCCAGCGTTCGTGAGAGTCCCGGGATTGCTCTCGAAGAAGACGCCGGCGCCCAGTGCCGAAATGGACCCGGACGCAGCGTTCGAAAGACTGCCGCCGCCAGCAATCAGCACCCCATGATGGGTAAGTCCTGCGATGCTGCCCGCATTCGTGACCGTGCCGGCGCCGCCGGTGATGAAAATGCCGGCCCCACCAGCGCCTGAAATGGAAGCGCCTGAGGCGTTCGTCACGCTACCGCCTTTGAAGAGAGCGACGCCGTCGTCGACCGTCGCGGTGATCTTGCCGAAGTTCGCGATCGTCCCGATGGCGCCTTGGACGATGGCGCCATCCTCGCCACCCGTAATCGAACTGGTGTTGGTCACCAGGCCTCCGGCTCCCAAGCCGACGCCATAGGCCACGCCGGAGATCGTGCTGCGGTTCGTCACTGTACCCGTAGCGCCCGTGATGTAGACGCCCGCGCCAAAACCTAATCCGGCCCCGAGTGCGCCGAGACCCGAGATCGACCCACCGACGTTATTCGTCACGCTGCCGCCCGCGCGGAGCACGAGGGCATCATTGCCCGAAATCGAGCCGGTGTTGCCGACGATGCCGCGGCTGGCCAGCGACACGCCATTGCCGCTGGAAGCGGAGACCACGCCCGCATTCGAAATCGTCCAGGTGGTGCCGGCTCCCCCGTCGATGCCATCGGCAGAACCCGTCGAGGTCACCGTGCCTGTACTGGTGACGTAAAGAGGATTGTCCAACAATCCCAGAACTACCGGACCGGTCGTGCTGCTGCTGATCGTACGTGACATCGATCTCTCCTTGATCGCCAGAGAGCAAATGCATAAGCCAACCGCCGCTCTCCGTGCCTGGCTAAGGGCCTAAGGGCGCGCGAGCGCGGTAATGCCGCGAGGCAAAAATGATGAAGTTGACGCCGCCGGAACTTGACACGATCGCACCGTCGCCGGGAGATCAGTAAATTTGTCCAAGATGTCGGAGAACGGCGCCTTAATCTGAGAAGTGAAAGTCATCGTAACACCTCGATGCCCCTACGTTACTGGCCAGCGGAAGATTTCTCTACCGCGCGATAGCGCTCTTGTCCTTTGTTGAGGATCGAGCCTTGGGCCGGATTCTCAGACAGGCCGTCCGATGAGAATACGATAGCACGTCGTCGAGCGAGTGAGACAGGATCAGCCGGACAATACGCGACACCGCCAAGGCAATTTGGAAGTACCCCTTCAGCTTGTGCATCTTTTAACAACCAGACCTATCTCGAGCATGAGGTGAGGCCGCGGGTTGGATCAGGCGCGGCTGAGGATGCACTTTATGTTGCCAGCCGGGCACGATCTGTTCGCCAGCTCCAGGGCCAGAGTTCATCAATGCATTTGGCGGGGTGATTTTGTCGGCGCGCCAGAGCGTTGGGGAGCCAGGCCGCCCTTGGCCGCCCCTTGCTTCAGCACACCCAGCTTCACCTTGGCCGCCCGTTTGCATAATTGTGAACCAAGAGGACCTCCTGCAGGGCCGATGCGCTTTCAAGCGCGACGTCCGCACGTTGCGAGCCCCAACTATAGACGGCGTCAAATGCTGGCGCGTCGACGTATCTCCGCCAACGGTCGAGGATCTGACGCATCTGATCGGCCGTCGGCAGCAGATACTGACCGCCGAAATCGTCTACCCAGTCGCCGCCGCCAAAGGCTTGATAGAACGGAACCATGCTGCTGCGCGGGATGCCCCAAGACGTTGCCGCGGCAATGTAACGGTCTATCATGTCGAAATCACAGCCATGCAATTCCGTCCGGCATGGGTAGGGGTCAAGCCCGAACAGATCGACGTGCGAGTTAGCGGGATTGTAAGTATTTTTGAACGAAGGCGTCTTAGACGAAGACAGGTTCATCAGGACGATAAACGTCATCGCTCCGGGCACATGGCTGTGCACCCAGTCCGACTCCGCCTTCAGGTTGTCCGGCCTGCAGGGAGCGGACAGTCTGCCAGACTCGAGTATTTCCCTTGGATCTGGGTCGTCCATGAGAAAGAACCCAAACACTTTTGAGTTGCCGATATATGGCTGGACGGCTCTACGAAAATTCTCATCAGCCCCGTTGCATTGACCGATCCACACAAGCCCTTTCACGTCGGCGCCCAAAGAGTCGAGCTGGCTCACGCTGCTGACGTCCGCCAAGGTGAATCCTATTTTGCCCGGCAGGTACTGCCCATTCCTGTCGAAATTGCCATTTGGGGCATAGTGGAGCGGCTTGTCCGGTGACCCTCGGTTGCCGTAAGCCAGGGTAAATGCTGGCCAAGCCAGCACACTCAAAGCCAAAGCCGCTATCGGCAAATAACGGAACGAAGCGGTGGTCGGTGCCTTCATCTGCATGGTACTTGACATCTGTTTGCGACGTTAATGACGGCCGTTGCGGGCATCGTCGGGTCGGCCCAGGTCCGGTCGGGCAGGTGCTGCGTCGCGCATGACGCATCGCCGCCCAGCGAAATCTCATCACGACCTGCCTTACGCAGGTTGCGGCAGAGCCGGGCGCCGCCCAACCGCGCACCAGAATGGGAGGTTTTCGGAGAAGCGGATGTCTTCGAGGCCAGCCTTGCGCATCATTGCGTCGATCTGTGCACGAGAAAAACGTTGCTCTAACGGAGTAGCGAACCGGTCGAAAGCATTGGTGCGCATGATGTACAGGCTCTTGTCGCGGTACCAGCTGAGCGGCAGGTTGTCGGGGCTGCCGCCCAGGCGCTCGACCACTGCGCAGAGCCTCGCGACAGGCCAATAGACCGTCGCTGCGATTACCTCGGTGAGCGCCCTCTTCGACCAGAATGGAAGGCGCGCGATGCCACGCCGCACGACGTCCGTTCCCTTCCAGATTCCACGGTACCACCAGGGCCGCTGGTCGAGGGCATAATAGAGGTAAACAAGAAACGGCGCCCCGGGCTTCAGCAGCGCAACGCACGCCTTGATGCCGGCCATGGTGTCCGGGATGTGGTGAAGCACGCCGAGCGAGTAGCAGAAATCCAGGCTGCTGGGCGGCAGGGGAATGACGTCGACGCTTGCATGATGGAAAATGCAATTGCGCTGACCAGCGAGGTTTTGGCGGGCCACCAAGATCGCCGACTCGCTCGCGTCGATGCAGTGCAAGGTTCCGACTCTGGGTGCAACCCGCACGGCCCAACGGCCGCTGCCGCAGCCGATATCCGCGCCTACCGCGCGATCGGGCAAGGTATCCCAGGGGAATATAGCGAAATACTCTTCGAAGCGCTGTGCGGTCTTTTCGTCGCCCGGCAGGCGGTTTTGGTTGTAAGTGGACCACTGCAGGCCGAACGAACTGACGGTCTTCTCGTCGATATTTCTCATTTCCATGGTGTTACCTTTCAGCAAGATGAAGTCTGAAACGATCCCGTGCACACTTTCTGGCAATCACTTCCTTCCGTCGGCTCTTTCCATGGCACCAAATCAAACCTGGCAGTCAGCTGAAAAACCCGCGCGCCTTCTCCTTGGCGGCGATTCGCTGGGGACCACCCTCTGCGACCAGGCAGAGGGCGATCGAGAACCAGAAGAGGGGATGTCGGATTATTAAGCCGGTCATGCAATATATGCTAAGGCCGCAGATCAACGCGGCGAGCCCTGCCAGTCGGGCCTTGTATGCAATAAAAACGGAAACGCCCAAGATCCAGACGAAGCTTAGGACAGCGATCATTCCGCCCTGGGTGAGTAGATCAAGAAATGTATTATGCGCTTCGAAATTTGGCGCAGATGACTGCTGCGGATGCTCGATGTTCTCAAGCTGATCCTCCGTGTCCTCTCTCGCTCTTAGTATCGACGCGGGTATCTTGAGGTGGGGGCCCGGGCCCAAGCCTAACATGCCAGAATCCATGCCCAGTTGCATTGCGTTCTCCCAGAGGGTGAACCGCAAATCGGACTCCTGCCCCAGGTCCTTGCCGCCGTTTTTCGACAGTTCCTTGACGAGACTCCCAGCATCCATGGCGGCCACAACGGTAAATGAAGCCAGCATCAGCGGCAGACCGAGTGCGATAATCCAGGCGAATGCAAAATGGATGACGTTCCTGCGCTCCGACAGCCATGCACGCAGCTTGAGGACGATAAAAATCGGTCCGGATGCCACAAGCGCCAGGGTGAACGTGTCGCTCTCGGTCATCCGGCCGACATAGATGGGCAGAATCAAGCAAGCGATGGCGACAATTCGGCCGCTGGGTCGGGTTGCTGTCTCGGCAAGGTGCAGCGATATGAGCGCGAGCACCGCGCAGAGCAGCGAGAGCTGGTTCGGGTTGGACGACCAGCCGCGAAACCTTTCCCAAAACCAGGGCTGGATCAGCGGGATGTCAATTAGTTTCCAGCCAGCCGCGACCTGAAGCGCAAGGGAGGCAGTGCCGAACGTGATCAGCAGCCAGGAGACGCGGCGCAAACGAAGCTTCGCCCCTGGGTCAACCACGCTCAAGCAACTCACGGCAACCAGAAGGGGGTAGGCCATTACGTCGTGAAGAACCCAGCGCGGATCGTACTGCTGTCCGATAAACAATGCTGTCAGAAAACCCAGACTTAGGGAAAAGGCAAAGACCGTCCAAAAGAGCAGTAGCCGTAAAAGAGCGGGAGTCAGTGGAGGACCGAGCCGATTCAGCTCGCGCACCAACATGAGAATGAGCCAGATCACCAGGCACAATTCGCCGGGTCCGATTGGCAGATTGCCGAGCCGAAGCTGGGACGCCGTCGCCAGCAGTATGCCAAGCGCAAGCAACGCGTCGCCTGCTATCGATGCGTCGTTCGCGCGGAATGCGCGCGGCGTAGGAACGGAATTTCCCGATCCGCCGGCCACGGCAACATGAGACCCTCTCGTAGCAGAGAACTCGGCACCACGAGAATCGTCGAAAAAAAAACTTCGACGCCCTGCCAATGCATCCTCCCAAACATCAGTCACCTTGAGACAATCAGCGCGCATGCTTCCTGTCTCCCACCCGCAGCGCCGTGACACGGCCCGGCCCAGTTTGTCTTCTCGTGGCCACTGCTAGTTCAAGCTGTAGCCGAGCCGGTCCATTACGGGCTTAAGGATAGGGATCACCGGTTCCAGATGCCTCCGATAATGGCGATAACGGAACCGGGATCGGTCGTACAAGTTCTGCTTCACCTGCGCGTAGCTTGGGGTATGCGGCACACGTTGATTGTCCTGGAAGTTGACGCAACGCTGGTCGAAGCTCTCGCCGGCGAAGTCCAGCATACGACGCACGCTGCCTGACATATCCTCCACCATGTCCTCATAGCGAATTGGCAAGTACCGCAGTGCCATTTGCGCTCGATAGTGATGGACGAGGTCCATCACCAACACGTAGTGCTGCGCAATCGTCTCCAGCGCAAAAGCACAGAAGTATCCGTGGGTCAGGTGATGGGAATACGCGGATAGAACGACATCCAATGGGTGACGTAAAATGTGTATCAACGGTGATCGCGGGAAGATCAGAGAGATCAAGCCGATGTGCATTTCGTTCAAGGGCATCTTGTCCGTGAAATAGGTGTCGCCCTGCTTGATGACTCCTCTAAGCTCTGCCTTCTGCAGGTAGGCGTCCCGCAACGCATCGGGCCCGCGCCGATTGTCTCCCATCCACAATTCGGCCAACGCTTCGGGATAGGCCAATGGGCTGCCGAACAATCGTGGAAGCGTATCGCTGAACTCGTTGATGAACGGAAGCTCATCGCCGGCCGAAATCCTTGGATGGCCGGACAAGGCCTGTTCCGCCAGCGTGGTCCCCGACCGCGGAAAGCCCATGATGAAGATTGGCTGCGCAGCGCCCTCCCGTACGGACGCCAGGGGCATTAGCCGCAGCCGATCACTGACGAAGAATTGCCGCAAGCGATCGGCGGTCTCCCGCGCCTCCTGATCGAGATATCGCTTTCCAGTGATTTCGCGCGCCAGTCGTTTCGCCTCATCGAAGCAGGCGAAGGCTTCATCATAGCGCCCCATCCTGTCGAGAATCCGGCCCTTCTCGAGAAGTTCGTTGGAGTCGGAACGAGCCCTGGCGGAACGGCCATTTTCGTCGCCGCCTGGACCGGGTTCGAACTCGGCGAGGGCCGCCGCAAACTTGCCTTCGCGCGCATGCAACGTCGCCCGAGCCACCCGCAACCCGGGATCATCGGGGCAAATCTCTGCGGCTCGGTCGAGCTTTGCCTTGGCGGCAGCGAAATTGCCGTCGGCTTCCTCGAGCTGGCCCCACCCAAACAGGGTTTGGAAAACGTCCGGTGCCGCTTCAGCGGACTCATTGTAGAACTCGCGCGCCTCCGCGATCCTTCCCTGGCACTTGAGGTTCCAAGCCAGGTTGGCCAATAGAATCGGGTCGCGCGCACCGGCTATTTCCAGGACGCGACGATAGTGAAACTCGCCGATATGCGGGCGCTGAGCTTCAGTCAGGATCATGCCCATCAAGTTGTGCGACCGCGGATGTGCCGGTGCGAGACGCACTGCATTTCGCGCATGATGTTCCGCGGAGGCCAAGTCGCCTCGTTGGAACAGCAGCAATGCCAATTCCTGGGTGGCGTCGACGTTATTGGGCGCGACAGCGACAAGCCGCTGCAGCAGCGCGAGTGCCGCCTGCTCGTGACCCGCACGCCGGCGGATCTGATAGAGGATCCAGAGGGCATCCGGAAAACGGGGGGCTATGTCCAGCGCCTCGAGGCTTCCCGCCTCGGCCGCGACGGGGTCGCCGCTGGCAAGCGCCCTGGCCGCACGATTGGCGAGAATATCGATCCGCTCCCTCACCTCGGGGGAGGCTGCGAAAGTGGGATCCAGTTCGCAACATCGGCAGGCCCTCAAACCGCTGCCACAGCCACACAGGGCGTCTTGCGCATTCGCACCATGCGCGACGATTCGACCGAGGGGTGCCAGCCCGTATCCTCCGTCGGGCGCCTGCGATGGGAGAGCGCGGCGATCCTGGGCATCCTCAGCGCCGCGTATCTCAACGAACGTGCTCGCGCCCCGATTTGGTTGTGCAACCAATAGCATCAAGTTTCTCCCAGGAAGGCATTCGAGGCCGTACGAGGTGGTCGATGGTCGGCAGGACGTTTCGATTCCCCCTCGCCCCGGAGCGAGGAAGTCCCGTCAAAGCTCAGGCGGCCGCGCCATTTCGACTGCTGGCGTTCGATCGTCCCAAGTTTCGATTTCCTCCGAAGCAAATTGGGCAAAGGCAATGGTCAAGGCAAACTGGTCGAACAAAAGTACTATATCGCTTTGGCGAAACCCGGCCTTGCTCATGTGGAGTAAGACCGCTTGCAGGAGAGCTACTTGCGGTACCCAGAAATGGGTAGGGTTTTGATTGGCCCCAAGCCGCCCGCCTCGTCCCCGACCTTCGCTCTGGACAGGCGCATAGTAAAAGACTGCGGGGGACCTGCCGGTGTTCTTGACAAGCCATGTGGGCGCTCGCCATGCACACTCACACGCGCCCGGTGCGGACCGACAGGCGGCGGCGCACGTCCGAGGCGGAGATCGCCTGCAAGGAGAGATCAAGATCAATCCTTTCGACGGCGTAGCCGACGTCGCGGCCATAGAAGATATGCGTCACGTTGGGAAGCGGAACCACAAGGAAGCGTCCCTCGAACTCGCGAAGAGCGTGCTCGATCCGGGCACGCACATATTCGAAGTCGAACGGATTGTTGTTGTCGGTTCCTGCCGTATCACGGACTGCGATGCAAACCTGGCCGACCCGCCGCACCCCCTCGATGATCAAGGCCCGGTGGCCATTATGGAAAGGCTGGTAACGCCCGACGAACAAGGCGGTCGGCCGTTTAGTATCGAAGACCGGTCGCACACGGCTTGCAATTTCCTCGGCCCAGTACTCGGGCGACCCCTCGGCGGTGACGCGCAAGTCGTATCTCTCGGGCGCGACGAAGATTCGGTCGGTGTCCTCGAACCGGCTCTGCTGCACACGATCCACCCAGACAATGAAGGAGCTTTCGCCCGCCTCGAAGGCGGTACGGGCTTCCCTTGTGGGGCAAATGAAGTCGGCGACGGCGAAGCAACCTGTCTTGACGACCTGATCGCACAGCCAACCCATGCGGCGCGCTTGCTCGACGCGATCGGCGGCACTGAATCCCAAATCCTTGTTGATCTCGCGACGAACATCGTCCGCATTGAAATGGACGGCGTTCAATCGGGGCGCAAGCACCCCCGCAAGCGTGGTCTTGCCGGCTCCCGGCAATCCCATAATGAGGATTTTACGAGTCATCGATGGAGACCTCCAGATATTTCCGTCTTGATGCGCTTCCTGCGTTTCGCCCGAGAGGCGCGATCAGGCGCTGAGCGGCCTCCCTGAAGAAGTGGGGCGTCCGGGCAGAGCTGGTTGCACGGCTTTTCGCGCCTTTGCGCTTGGAGCCTCGGCTCAGAAAGAGCCTCGCCGACCCGGCATACCACGCTGGCCCAATCACCCGGGCTCGGCTGGCGGAACAACCGCGCGGTCGGGTACCAGGGGCTGTCGCTTCGTTCCAGCAGCCAACGCCAATCAGGTGCATAGGGCAGCAGGATCCAGACGGGTTTTCCCATCGCGCCCGCCAGATGCGCCACCGCAGTGTCCACGGTGACGACCAGATCGAGCGTTTCGATGATGGCCATTGTGTCGGCAAAATCGGCAATCGCGGCGCCCAGATTTAGCAGCGGAGCACGGCCGAAATAGTCCGCAATCGCGTTCTGCTCCGACCCTTTCTGCAGGGAGACCAGAGTAATGCCACCCAACGCAGCAATTGGCGCCCACGCCGCCAAGCTCATGGAACGGTTGAGATCATTGTTGTGCGTTGGCCTGCCGGCCCAGACCATACCAACGCGGCGAATGCCGGGCTGAATCAGGTCCTGCAGGCGAGCCCGCCAAGCCGCGGTGCGCGCCGGATCGGCGTGGAGATAGGGGGCCTTGCTCGGAATCGTATCGAGGGTTGTGCCATGCAAGCGTGGCAGGCCGGACAGCGGACAATAGGTGTCGAACGGCGGACATTGGTCCCAATGGCCCACCACTTCAAGCGCCGGATGAATCTGCCGGATCACCGGATGCATGAGCGGGTCGGCCACGACCACCACCCGGGGGCAACGAGCGCAGACCCACGGGATATAGCGGCAGAACTGGATCGAGTCGCCGAAGCCCTGATCGGCGATCAGCAGCAACGTGGCGCCAGGCAGCGGCGCTCCATCCCATTGAGGGCGCTTATTCGGAGGCAGCAGCGGCGCCGCACCAGCGATCCGAAAGCGCCACTCATACTCCTTCAAGCCTTCCGCAAACTCGCCACGAAGCAACAGCGCCTCGGCCAGTTGGAAATGCGGACCCGGTGCTGCAGGATCGACCGCCAACGCGCGACGAGCACAGGCGATGCTCTGATCCAGCTCCAATTTCCGATAATGAGCGATCGCCAGGTTGTGCAGCGTCTGGAGATCATAGGGATCCCTATCGAACGCCTGATACCCGACGCGCAGGGCGTCGTCGTAGCGTCCGAGCCGCTCGAGGATGGGACAGAGGTTGCGGCGAAACACGATGGCGTCCGGGGCCAATCCGATCGAGCGCTCGATCATTTCGGCCGCCGCTTCGTGGTGTCCCATGCGGAAGAGCAGAACGCCTTTCTGGTGCAGAGCCATCGGCTCATTCGGAGCAGCCGACAGAATGTGGCCGAGGATTCTCTCTGCCTCGGAAAATCTTCCTCCTTCCGAGAATTCGGCGGCGACCTTCAGCAGTTCGTCCAGCGGAACCGGCACCTTCGGCATCGGAGGTTGGGCCGGCATCGGCGACGCCGCCGTCAACCTGGTCAGGGCACCCGTTTGCGGTCCGCGCGATGCATCGCCGGCGATCAACGGTTTCGGGGGTTTCCCGTCGTCTTCACGATGGAGGGACGGAGATCGTTCGCGCAGCGCCTCCACCACTTCCTCGCCGGCGGGCGTGTGCGGTGGGTGCGAACCTTCGTCGCAGGATGGTGAAAGCGCGTGTTCTTGCATCGATCGTTTCAGGCCAAATGACGGGGCAGGTCCAGCGTGGATGCCACGAGGAATTGCGCGTTTGCGAGAGCCGCCGCCTGAGCGCCGCCGCAAAGGGCGACCACGACAAGCACATCGCAACACGAGGCAACCCGCACACGAATGCGAGCGACCATCATGTGATGAAATCCATCTGCCGGCGGACCTGCTTGTCGGAAAAGCGGCCACGCCACCACTCGACCGTCCTACCCAGCCCCTCCCGCAACTTGACCCGCGGGGACCACCCGGTCACACGTGCGAAGCGGGTGGAATCAGCCAGCAGCGCTCGCACCTCGGAATTGGGCGGCCGCAGACGCTTGCTGTCCTGCAGCACAGGTTTGCCGCAGGACGTCAGATCGACGATGATGTCGATCAGATCGCCGACCTTGATCGCCTGCTGACTGCCAGCATTGTATGCCTGGCCGTATTCGACGCCATCGGCGAGCCCGGCCGCCATGAATGCCGCAGCCGTATCCGTGACGAACGTGAGATCGCGGACGGTCGTCGCGTCGCCTACCATGATCGCGGGGCACGAAGGATCGAGTGCCTGCCGGATAATTGTGCCAATGATCGCTCTCTCACTTTGTCGTGGCCCGAACGTATTGAATGGCCTCAGAATTACGACTGGTACACCGAATGACCTGGCGAACGCCTCCGCCATCATATCCGCGGCTATTTTGGAAGCTGAATATGGCGATTGCCCCTGCAATGGATGGGATTCATCGATCGGCATCGTCAGAGCGGTGCCGTAGACCTCGCTCGTCGACGTCTGCACGATCCGCTCGGTACCGTGCTGCCGCGCCGCCTCGAGCACGTTCAAGGTCCCGAGCACGTTCGTTTCCACATAGGATTGCGCCGCGATGTACGAATAGGGTATCGCGATCAGTGCTGCGAGATGAAAGACGATTTCGTGTCCATGCACGAGGCGATTGATGAAAGCTGCATCGCGGACGTCGCCACGGACGAGCTTGACTTTCCCTCGGACCTGCTCCGGCAGCTCGTCAAGCCAACCATGGCTGTCGAAGGAATTGTATTGAGCAAGCGCGGTAACTTCGGCTCCCGCCGAAACAAGGGCTTCAGTCAGGTGCGAACCGATGAAGCCGTCCGCACCCGTTACGAGGATCTTGGCACCAGTGTAACTCATGGCCATCGATGTCCCGTCTCATTTAGTGGTCACGTTTGACTGACCCCCGGGCCCCGTTTCGATCCGCGACCCAACCGCGATCATCCAGGCCGCCCGAATGATCCAGCCGAGATCGGAAACCAGAGTTCGGCGCGAGAAATAGGCGAGGTCTATCTTTGCTTTGGCAGGGAACAGAACTTGTCGATAGAACTCCACCGCAGCAACACCAGCGGGAAAGAGCTTGCTTTCATGCCGAAAGATGACCTGGCATGGCCCAAAAAGGCCGGGCTTGTGCTCAAGAACCTTCTCGTATCCGTTGCGGAAGCAGTCGCTGAAGGCAAGCGATTCGGGCCGCGGTCCCACGAGCGACATATCACCCCGCAGAACGTTCCAGAGCTGCGGCAACTCGTCCAGCTTGCATGCGGCAAGGACGCGGCCGACCGCCGTCAGGCGGTCGTCTTCTTCGACCGTAAGCGGACTTCCGTGGTTGTCGCAGCTCGGCCAGAATTTGCGAAATTTGTACATCCGGAACGTCCGGCCATGCTGTCCAAGCCGAAGCTGCGAGAACAGGATCGGTCCTCCGCTTTCGGCCCATACTGCAATCACCACGATCAGCATGACGGGCGCGAGAACGGACGCTGCCACCGCAGCACAGAGTATATCGAGGGCACGCCGCAAGCCGACATCCACCCCGAGAGATGCCCGGGAAAGTTCGTCCACCGCGTCGCGCATGGTCATGCCGTTACCTCCATCGAAAGCTCTGCACCCAGTGTGGCCGCAAGCGAATTCACGACGAGTTCGACGGTTTCCGGGGTCATCCGGGGATGGAGAGGTAGCGTGAGCTCCCGTCGGGCAAATTCCTCGGTTCGCGGCAAACGAGAATCCGGGCAATTCTCCCGGTAATAGGTCAGGTGATGTACAGGGGGATAATGGATGGTGGTCTGAATGCCTCGCTTGCGCAGCCCATCGATGACGGCTTGCCGGCTGACTCCGGGCGGAAGCAAGACCGGCATCAGGTGATGCGCCGATGGCCATGGATCCGCGAATGGCACCATTACCGACGGGCAAAGCGCGGCAATGAGCTGGCGATAGTGCAACGACAGACGTCGTCTGACGTCATTCCATTCCGGCAATCTCTTTAGCTGTGCGAGGCCGACGGCAGCTCGCAACTCGTCCATGCGGTAGTTGAATCCAAGCATCGTCACATCGTAATCCGGACTACGGCTGTCGAGGCGCTGCCGCGTGCCGCTTGTCATGCCATGCGATCGCGCTCGCCTGATGGCTTCTCTCAATGATCGGCTGCGAGCAATGATTGCGCCTCCCTCGGCGGTCGTCATGTTCTTGTTGCCGTAAAAGCTGAATGCCGCCGCCTCGCCAAAGGTCCCGGCCGCAGGTAGACCCGGCGCGTGCGCAGCGTCCTCGATCAGGAGCAAGCCCTTGCGGCGAGCAAAGGACTGCCAGGCGTCACGATTCGCCAGATAACCGCCAAAATGCACGATAATGACCGCTTTGGTTCTCGCGGTGCACTTGGCTTCGGCCTCATCCAACGAGATCAACGGTACTTCCGCCGACTCGATATCGACGAAGACCGGCTGTGCCCCTACATAGCGCACGCAATTGGCGGTGGCGACGAACGTCAGCGATGGAACAAGAACTTCATCGCCTGGTCCAATGCCAAGCCCGTGCAGGATGAGGTGAAGGGCTGAGGTGCAGGAACTGACGGCGACCGAATCTTCGGCTTCGTGCAGGCGAGCGAACGCCTGCTCAAATTCCTGAACCCGGTCTCCCATCGTGACCCAGCCGCTGTCAATGACAGCGACCAGGGCTGCTTTCTCCTCCGCCCCCAAGATGGGCTCTGATACCAACAGCATGTTCAACCCCGATCTGATCGACCGTTTAACCGGCTGGAGCAATCACCGCGACATGCGGCATTGCTTCAAGCAGCGATGGTTGGCGCGAACGCGGGCGACTGCTCGTCCCAGGCGACATCCTGAGCCTTGTGGAAATCCTCCACTCGCCCAATATCGAGCCACATGCCGTTGTGTTTGAATACGTTCACAGGTGCCCCCTCCTCCAGCATCTCAAGCATCAAATCGTCGAAGCCGAATGGCACACCCGACGGAATGCGATCGAGAACTGCGGGATCCATGCAGTAGATACCCATACTGACGAGATGCGACAGTTCAGGCTTCTCGCGAAACTCCCTCACACGTCCGTCAGTCTCCTCGATCACGCCGAAGTCCATCTTGGTGGGGCGGGTCGCGGTAGCGATGGTGAGAGGCCCGTGATGTCGTCGATGACAGTTCACGAACTGGTTGAGGTTAAGATCGGTAAGTACGTCGCCGTTAAGAACCAGGAACGGCGCGTCGAGGTGTTCGCGCAGGAGTGACAACGGACCGATGGTTCCAAGCGGCTCCATCTCCTGGGTGTAAGTGATCCGCATGTTCCACTGACTACCATCGCCGCAAACGCTGCGAATGAGGTGACCCAGGTATCCAGTCGTGATGAAAGCCTCCTTGATGCCGTTTCGCCTGAGCCATTTGAGCAACAGCTCGAGCACAGGTCGCGCTCCAATCGGCATAAGTGGCTTTGGCAAAATGGAGGTGTGCGGGCGCAAGCGCATGCCCTTTCCGCCGCATTGGATAACAGCTTTCATTTGCCTCTCCTGTATGATTTGCTCGATTAATCACCTTGATCATTACTCAACGCTCGCGCCCCGATTGCCACAACTGACTCAAATGTTCGCACCGCGAGCACGCTTCCCTAAAATATGGTCCTCAAAGTCGATGTAGCTCATCAACACATCCTTGTGATGCTAGCTGGATGTTAGCTGGCTCGCCATCAGCGCGCATGGCAAAGGCGCATTACCACCCGCTGGCAGCGAGCGGCGGCGCGCTCGTCGTGCTACATCGAAGTGGGTAGCCCACCAACAGCTTCGGATCGCGATCATGTCGGGCATCGCGGCCTCCTATCCAGCACTTTTGACGGAGCTATGCCCGGAGAACGTGGTCCGCAGCCGCGTCTTCTCGATTAGCGCGCGCGGCCGTTTTCCGGGCCGACGGGCGCAACCCGATGCGTTCTGGTGCCGCACAGATCAAGGCCTTTCGGCTTGCCGACCTGCAAGGTAGCAAGCATTCGCCGTGGCACGTTTCGAAGCTGGAAATCTGGTGGCCCCGACGGCGTCCCGCCGGTGAGCTCATCACGTCTTCGGCGGCCAGTCCGGTGAATACCCCCTTCTAGGTACCTCGCAATGCGCCAATTCTTTCGAAGCCAATGTTGCTAACGTTTCTCGCTGCTTCATCGATTGCTTGATGTTGATAATGCCGTCCCTCGACGTTGCGAGGCGTGCCATGAATTTGGATATTCTATTGCATCGATTTCTCTGTCGCATTGATTGCCTGGTGCGCAGCGCCCGCTGGGCAGAACAGACGGTCTGCGGCGTGCTGGTTCAACACATACTTCCGACCGGGGCCCATCCTGCAAACGCAGCGAGAAGGATCCTGCCATGAACCCGCGGTTGCTTTGCATCGGAGGGGAGGATCATTATCTTAGGATTCCGTTCCTGCTCGCTCTTGGCCAGCGCGGCGTCAAAGTGACTGCCGCCGGCACCGGAGACGCCACTCCGTTCGCGAGTGCCGGGATCGAGTATCACTCATACCGCTTCGACCGGTTTGTAAATCCGCTGGCCGATTTGGCCGCAATCAAATTGCTCGCGCGGCTGATCGCCGATGTCCGTCCCGATCTCGTTCAGTGCTTCGACACGAAACCGAATCTGCTGGTTCCGCTCGCGGCGCGTCGCCTCGATGGAATCGCCGTCATTCGAACGATCAACGGACTGGGCTGGATCTACTCCTCGCATTCCGCATTGGCCCTGGCACTCCGGCCCGTTTACGTCGCGCTCCACCGCCTGGCCGCACGCGGAACGGCGATGACGGTGTTTCAGAACCGCGACGACCAGGCGTTTTTTGAACGTTTCGCGATCGTCGGCAAGGGATCGAGCCGACTGATTCCCGGATCGGGGATCGACGTCACGCGGTTTGAGCGTGCGGAGGCAGCGGAGCCTTCAGCAGCAGACCTTCGCCGGTCGCTTGGGCTCGAAAACTGCGAAATCGTCATTACCGTCACGCGCCTCACCCGGCAGAAGGGGATCCCAACGCTGCTTGAGGCTGCGGCATTGATTCACGCGGCCCGACCAACCGTGCGTTTTCTGCTTGTCGGGCCGCGCGAGAGCGAGGGACCGTTGGCGGTAACACAGGCCGAGCTCGACCGCCACGCCCCCTACGTCGTCGCCGTCGGCACGCGATCGGACGTCCCCTCGTTGCTCAAGGCCGCCGACGTCTTCGCGTTCCCCACCGAGTATCGCGAGGGCGTACCCCGCGCGCTGCTTGAGGCGGCGCTCGCCGGGCTGCCCATCGTGGCGACAAATATGCCCGGCTGCAACGACGTGGTTCGCGACGGCTGGAGCGGCTTTCTCGTTCCACCACACTCGCCGCGCCTGCTGGCAACGAAAATCCTCGATCTGCTGGACGATCGCTCCATTGCACGCGCAATGGCCGCGCGCGCCGCAGAGCTGGTGAGGCAGGAGTTCAACCTCGATCTCACCGTTGCCCGCTATATCGCGGCCTACAACGAACTGCTCGATGATCCTCTTCGAAGCAAACTGCAGGCGGCCAGGAAGGGCCGCGACCGCGTTTCGCTCGGAAACGAGAGGTTTTCATGAAGCGAGACCTGCTGCTGGTGTTGGGAATTTTGCTGTCGACCGCGTCCCAGTTGCGGCCTGCCGGCGAAATTTGCCTCGTGCTCTGGATCGGCCTGATGCTCGGCCGCGAGGCGGCTCGGCTCGGTCCTCAATTCACACCGGCGCTTTCCCGGCTGGTATCCGACTCCAGGCATGGCAGCAAGCGATCGATCGCGGGATTGAATCGGGATTGCTCGGGCTCGGGCCGGGTCCACACCTTCCGATACCACCCTCAATTCTCGCAGGACGACAGGATTCCTCGGGAGAGCCAAAGAACCTGGAGCATCCCAAAGTGAACGGCACGCCAAACTTCGAGGCCCATAACACGCTGCTCGATATTTTCACCCAGGGTGGACTAATGGCAATCCTCCGTCTCGTCTGGCTGGTAGCGGCAGCGTTCCTGCTGACCTACCGGACCAGGCTGGATGGATTAACGGTACTGCTTTGCGGGCTGACGATCTTCAGCATTTTCCATTTGATTGTCCGCCATCCGAGCTTCTGGTTTGCGATCGCAATCTGCCTGGTCGCCGCGGAAAGCCGCAAGGCCGCACCGACGCGACAATGGAGCTGACGAGATGTGCGGTATCGCAGGCATTCTGATCACCCGCGCAACGAACCCGCGCAATCTTGCCGCGATCGATGCGATGGCAGCAACGCTCCATCATCGCGGGCCGGATAGCGGTGGCGTCTGGCTCGATCGAGACAGCGGCATCGCGCTTGGCCATCGTCGTCTCGCGATTGTCGATCTGTCCGACGCCGGCCACCAGCCGATGCTGTCGGCCGATGAAAACCTCGTCATGACGTTCAACGGCGAGGTTTACAATTTCGCCAGCCTGCGGCCGGGCCTGGAAGCCAAAGGTCACCGCTTCCGGGGCAACAGCGACACCGAGATTATGCTGGCCGCGTTCGAAAGCTACGGCATCGAGGAAGCGCTCAAGCAATTTTCCGGAATGTTCGCCGCCGGCGTTTGGGACCGCAAGCATCGCGTTCTGCATCTCGTCCGCGATCGCATGGGAAAAAAGCCGCTGTATGTTGCACTTTCTGACGGCGCGCTCCTGTTCGCATCCGAGCTGAAGGCAATTCTGGCTTATCCTGCTTTCCGGCCGACGGTTGATACGCGGGCGCTGGCGATGATGCTTCGTCAGGGCTGGATGCCGGACCAACATTGTATCTGGAAGGGCGTCTTCAAGTTGCCGCCTGGCACGATGCTTTCGGTCCGTGCGAAAGATTTGGAGACGGCCAGTGTCGAAAGCTTGCGGGAAACGGTTCGGCCCTGGTGGTCGCTCGCCGCGGTCGCGGAGGCCGGGCAGCGGCAGCCGCTCATCCTCGATGAATCCGAGCTCGATACCGAGCTTGATTGGCTGCTCCGGAGCGCCGTGCGGCAACGAATGGTCGCCGACGTGCCGCTTGGTGCCTTCCTGTCCGGAGGAATTGACAGTTCAACGGTTGTCGCGCTCATGCAGGCTCAATCGTCGCGTCCCATTCGCACCTTCACCATCGGCTTCTGCGAAGCAGAATATGACGAGGCGGCGCACGCGTCCCGGGTGGCGCGGCATTTTGGCACCGACCACACCGAGTTTCGCCTGACACCTGCAGAAGTCTGCGCGGTGATCCCGGAATTGCCGCAGATTTGGGATGAGCCGTTTGCCGACGAATCGCAAGTTCCAACTTTGCTGCTCTCGCGGCTGGCACGGCAACACGTCACCGTCGCATTATCCGGAGACGGCGGCGACGAGTGTTTTGGCGGATACTCGCGACATTTCATGCTGGAACGGCTCGCCGCTCTGTTTCGGCTCCCTTCCAGCCTGCGCCGATTGGTGGCCGCTGCACTCCTCAAGCTGACGCCGCAAGCGTTGCTGGAGATCTCCCGGATTCTTCAACTACCGGCCAGGTTTCGTCCGGCGTTTAACGGCGTCAACCTGCAAAAATTCGCGCGCGCACTCGAGGCTTCGGACGAGCAGGAGCGTTACAATCAGCTGACCAGGTTCGGCTCGACACCCGTGGTTCTCGATCCGAGAGCCGCCGATACGGCGGACGTTCCACCGCTCCCCGACGCGGTTAGCAGGTTCATCTATCGCGACATGGCCGGCTATCTGACCGGCGATATTCTGGTCAAGCTCGACCGCGCGACAATGGCGGCCAGTCTGGAGGGACGATGTCCGTTTCTCGACGATCGCGTCGTCGAGTTCGCGTGGCGCCTGCCCACCGCCGTCAAGATCCGCGACGGCCAAGGTAAAATGCCATTGCGGCGCGTGCTCCGCCGCTACCTGCCCGAATCGCTTTTCGAGCGGCCGAAGCAAGGTTTCAATGTCCCTATCGGCGAATGGCTGACCGGCCCCTTGCGCGGCTGGACAGAAGAGCTGCTTGACGGAGCAAGAATCCGGCGCGAGGGCCTGCTTCATTCCGGCCGCATCCAGGCCTGCTGGCAGCAGCATCTCAGCGGACGACGCGATCGATCGGGTGAACTGTGGGCCATTCTGATGGTTCAGGCATGGCTCGACTCCACCCGCAATTCGAAATTGCCGCAGTCATCTTTCGGGGCCGACCAAGCGGAGATGTCCTCGGCGCCTCAAGCAAGGAGTTTGAGAGCCTATGGCTAGATCCCCTGCACCATATGGCCTGGGCCAGTCGATTTCCGTTCAGGGACAACGATCGGCCGGGCGCTCCATGATTTGGTGCGATACTGCACTTTGCCGGCACCAACACCACAACAACTCCGGAGCACCCGCCGCAGATGAATCAAGGGGTCGGCAATGAATAAACATTGGGATCAAACGACCGACGAAGCCGAGCCGCAGGTGCCCGTGTCCGCGCCCGTGGAGACCAGTGCGAGTGCCGCGCCATCGACAAGCGACAAGTCCACGGCCGACTCACTTCACTTTCTCGAACTCGTCAACCTCCTGCGCCGCCGAAAGCGGCTTATCCTGACCATCGCACTGTGCGGCGCGATGCTGGTGTTTACAGTTGGGTTGTTGAAGCCGCCCAAATATACCGCGGCAGCACAGATCGCGGTCGATCTACCCTCCAGCAGCGCTCAAGGCGCCGCAGCCCCCAAAGATGAGGGCAGCGTCGAGACGCACGTGACCGTACTGCTCTCTCGTGACAACCTGCAGCACGTCGTGGACAATCTGCAGGACGATCCGCAATTTCACACGGCAGCGCCCGCTACTCAACGAATCGAGACCGAACGCGCCGCGGATCGCGAGCCGCGACACGCCACCTCGGCGCGATGGCTCCCAGGCCCTTCGGAGTTGGCACACCGCTTGCGCATTTGGGTGGGGGGGGTCAGCAGCGGAGAACCGACGCTGAACGTCGACGAACTGAAACGCCATCTCAGGATCGATCAGGAAGGACGCTCCCGCGTCATCGCCGTTAGCTACACATCGACGGACCCCGATGCTGCCAGGACAATTGCCAACCGGATCGCCGAGCTCTATGTCGGGGGTCAGAGTGAAAAAAAGCGGGCATATGCGAGCAACGAATTGATTCGACTCGACAGTCGCATTGCAGAGATGAAGACCGAGCTTGAACAATCCAGCGCAGCCGTACAGGCCTTCATGCGGCAACGAATCGACGCTGCGAAGAAGACGGGCACAACCCGTGAATCCGATCAACATCTGCAAGAGCTCGAACGTCAAGCGATGGCGAAGGGACAGCTCTATCGCGCCCTGCTGCGCCGCCAGCAGGATATCCGGGACCTGCAAGAACGCATTACGTCCGGCGCCTATATCCTGTCGCTGGCCGCGACGCCGGAGCGGCCGAGCTCTCCGAACCCGTTCCTGTTCATTTTTCCCACGCTGGTCGTGCTTCTGGTCTGCGGATCGCTACTGGCCGTCATTCTGGAGAGACTTGATCGCGGGCTACGAAGCGAGAGCGAAGTTAGCGCGGCCCTCGGCGTCTCCTGCATCGGGCTGGTTCCGCAGGTCGCGAAACCAAATGGAACCCGGCGATTGCATCAGTATCTCGTAAGCGATCCCATGGCTGCCTATGCCGAGGCGATGCGCTCGATCGTGGCAACCAGACAACTGCTGTTTCCATTCAACCCATCGAAAGTAATCCTGATTACCTCAAGCTTGCCCGCGGAGGGAAAGACCACCATGGCGGTGAGCCTTTCCGTCAGCCTGACGCTGCTGGGGCAACGTGTTCTCTTGATCGACCTCGACTTCAAAAATCCATCGATCCTGCGTGAACTTGGCGGCAAAGCCGAACAGGGGCTCCTTGACGTCCTGCTCAAGAACCACATGCTGGCAGACGTGATCCAGTCGATCCCGGAGCTGGGGCTTGATTACCTGCCGATGAGCCGAAATACCTTTGATCCGCGGATATTGTTCGACGGCAACAGGATGCAGAATTTGCTGCGCCAGTTGCGCAGGAGTTACGACTACGTGATCATCGACAGTCCGCCGGTGCTCGCCAGCGCCGAGACACGGCTGCTCGCCGCCATGGCCGACGAGAACCTCTTCGTGGTCAAATGGGGCAGCACACCGCGAGAGCTTGCGCAGAACGCATTGAACCTGCTCCGCAGACCCAACCGCCACTCCGCGCAGCAGCTCCGGCACGTGAGCGCGCTGATTTCGCAAGTCGATCTAAAACAGCATTCGTATTACGGATACGGCGACGCCGGCGAATATTTTTCGAACTACGGGAGCTATTATTATTCCGCCCCCGACAGGGAACGACCTGCAATTGCGTTTAGCAGCTCCTATGCGCCTATCTTCGCGAATGGGTCTGCCGGCACGAATGGACGGATGGCTGCCGCATTTGCTTGGCTGAGGTCACGCGGAGCCGGATTGAACCTCGCGCTGCTGCGACGATACCGGCGGGCCATATTCAGGATTCGTTTGCTTCGACTACGGATCTCAACATCACTCACGAACGCATGGAGCCGTCTCGGAGGACGGCATTCGAAACCGGCAGCTGGAGCTAACAGCTGCGAACGATCAAGCATCGAGGTCTCGCAATGATGGGAAACGCTGCTTTTGAACGGGATCCGGACACGATCGTCACGTTGCCCAGGGATAATCGGATCCTTCCTCTGCTGCTGGCGGTCCTGGACGACTTTCATCGTCAGGCGGTTACTTATTGCTACTGGAAAAGCGGCTGCCGCCTTGAAGCAGTCCTGGCAGGCGATGCGGATCTCGACCTTCTCATTGCGCGGCACGACCAGCACCGCGCCCAGGCGATTTTGCTCGGGCGCGGATTCAAGCTTTTTCCTTCCGTCGCGACACGCGACCATCCGGCAATTCTAAGCTATCTCGGCTATGACGAGCCGAGCGGCCGGTTGACACATCTTCATTTGCATTTCCGCCTGATCGTCGGCGAGCGCCTTCACAAGAATTACCGAGTTCCCTGGGAGACCAGCGTCCTGGCGCGCGCCATCGTTCACCCGACCCTGCAGGTGAAGATGCTGGATCCCGCGAGCGAAGCCGTGCTGCTCGGTGTACGCGCCTGCCTCGAACTGCGGCGTCTGGACCCGGTTACGCTCCGCGGCTGGCGGACGGCGCTCGCCCGGTTCGCGCTCGACCGAAAGCGACTTGCCGAAACGCTTGATCGCGGGCAGCTCACCAGCAGGGCTTCCGAATTGCTGGGCGACGATCTCGGCGCGATGCTTGCCGACGACATTTGCGGCGAAGGGCCGTTCGATGAAAGTGGTCGCTTGCGAACAGCCATCCGGAAGCATTTCGCCCCATACCGGACGTACAACGGGCTCGAGGCTCGGCTCCGCAGTACGGCGCGCGCAATTCATTGGGCCGCCGGCGGCCTCAATAAGTTTTATCTGCATTTGCCGCGGCCCTGGAGCCGGCGCGCGCCGGGCGGCGGTTGTGTGGTGGCGCTGATCGGGATTGACGGCAGCGGCAAGAGCACCGTCAGCGCTGCCATTCGCGCATGGCTCGGCTCCGAGATTGACGTCATACCGATCTATTTCGGCACCGGCGGCGGGCGCCCCTCCCTGCTTTTGCGCCCCCTCAAGTTGATGGTGCCATTGTTGACGCCCTTGCTAAGGACCAAGCCGAGCGGATCATCACACGGCAAGGTGTCGAAGGCCCCTCCGGGGCTGCTCTACAGCATGTTGCTCATGGTCTGGGCGACGGTCGTGGCGCGCGAGAAGCGCACGAAACTGCTTGCCGCACGTCGCGCCGCAAGCCGTGGGCTCGTCGTTATCACCGACCGCTACCCGCAGAATGAAATTCGCGGATTCAATGACGGTCCCTTGTTGACGCGTCTGGCGTGGGCGCCATCCAGGATTCGCAGGTGGGAGGCGAGCGCCTATGCCCTTGCGCAGCGCCTGCCCCCGGATCTCGTCATCAAGCTGATCGTCAAGCCCGAGACTACCGCAAGGCGCGAGCCGGACATGGACCCCGGGGTCGTCGAGAAGCGCATCGAAGCGATTCCACGGCTGGCGTTTTCCGGGGCACACGTCGTCTCCATCAACGCCGAACAGCCTTTGGCGGACGTCATTCGCGCGGTCAAACGGGAAATCTGGCGCATGCTTTGAGGCGCGATTCCCAAACACCGGATGGAGAATGGGCCGGTTTCAATTCCCCCCATCTGCATAGCGAGGTCCGGATATGATCGTCGAACTTTTCGGTCCCCCAGGTGCGGGAAAGACCACCTTCGCTCGTGCTCTCGCGGCCCGACTCCGTGAACGTGGCCACACCACGGACCTCGTCCTCAGTCAGCGACCGGCGGAGCGTTCACCGCATGAAATCCGTTCTGCGTCGGATCTCTCCACCCAGCAGATCACCTCGATGATACGCCGCCTGACCCGTCCATTCGCCGAGATACTGATGATGGCACGCCATCCATTGGCCAGTTCGCACGACGTCGGAACGGCGCTAAACCTGATCAAAATACTCCCGCCATCCAGCATCCTCTGGTCGTTCAGGCTCACGCAATACGTGTCACGTCTGTCGCGATCGTGGTTTCAGGCGTCAAGTAGCGCCCACATCGTATTGTTTGACCAAGCATTCGTCCAAGCGGTCTGTTCACTTGCGCTACTTTGCGGGGTGGCGGACGAACTGCTGATCTCACATGCGCTGCATATCATCCCGCAATCCGACCTTCTTGTTCGACTCGACGCAACAGACGAGATCCTGGAGGCGCGGCTGCGCGACCGGCAACGTCTGGAGAGCAGGTTCGACCGTCTGCTCGAATTTGATTTGACGACCAACCTAAGGTCGTTGGCCGTCGTCGATTGCCTACACGATCTGCTGCGTAAGGGGGGCAGGCAGATCATGACTGCCACCTCGCTCGATGAGCATTCGCTTAACGAAGCCGTGGAACGGGTCGAGAAACAGATAACGGCGCAGGTCGGCATGGAACAGCGCGCGGCGGCACGACGAAATCAGGCTTGCTCAGATTCGAGTTGCGCTGATCAGACTCTGGAACGCCGTACGGCCTCGTAACCCTCGATCCGGACGGCCCCACCCGGGAGGCACCCGGCAGAGGAGACACTAAAGCGCATGACCAGTGAAGTTGTTGACCAGGACCTTGGTAGCGCTCGGATCAGGCGGGTCGCTCTCGGTGGCGTCACAGCGTTCGTGATCTTCGTTGCTTGCGCCGGCGTAACCGCCTGCTCGCAACTTCTGATCGCCCGACTTGTCGGCGCAGACACCTATGGTGTCTACGCCTACGTCACCGCCTGGATAACGATCCTTGCCTATTTCTCCGCGCTCGGCTTCGACATCGCGCTGCTGCGCTTTCTGCCCGCTTACCAGACCAAGGGAGCATGGGGCCTCGCGCGCGGCGTAATCCGGTATACAGAGCAACGAGCGCTCGCAGTTGGTATTCTGGTGATATTGGCGGGGACTTCGATCATCTTGGTCTGGTCTCGGCACTTTACGCCGGAACTCAGGAATACGTTTCTCATTGGATTCGTCCTTGTACCGGTTTGGGCACTGTTGTGGATACGCTGCGCGATTGTTCGCGGGTTTGGCGGCGTGGTGCTGGCGCTGGCGCCGGACAAGATCGCGCGGGACGGCCTGTTGCTGATCCTTGTCGTGCTGGCTCACTTCGGACTGAGCCGGCATACCGATGCCCCACTGGTCATGATGGCGACGCTGGTTGGTTCGACCGTGGCGCTCGGGCTCGTCAGCCTCGCGATACGCCGACTTCGCCCCGACGTGATCACACATTCACCCCCGGAATATGCTGCCTCGATCTGGTGCCACACTGCTGTTCCGCTTGTGGTCATCACCGCCGCCGAGGCTCTTCTCAATCGAACCGGAGTCGTTCTGCTCGGCTGGTTCGGAGAAACGAAGGATGCCGGAATCTACAGCCTCGCCTTCAATATTTCCTTCCTGGTGGTGTTGCCGCGTGCCGCGATCAACACCCTGTTCGCACCTACCATCTCGAGCCTGTTCACGCGGAATGATCGAGCGACGCTGCAGGCTCTCGTGACGAAATCCGCTTCATGGACACTATGCGCGGCGGGTTGTATCGCGCTCGCGCTGGCGGTGCTCGCGGAACCCATCCTCACCTGGTTCGGCAAGGATTTTGCCAACGGCGTCCTCGCATTGCGCATTCTTCTCGTCGGCCAGGTGATCGCGGCGAGTTACGGTTCACAGCTATACGTCATGACGATGACCGAACACGAGCGCAGCGCCGCTGCCTTGCTGATTCTGAGCGCGGCCGTAAACGTCGTCGCCAGCATTTTCTTCATAAGCATTCTGGGGCTGACGGGCGCAGCGATCGCGACAACCATTGCGCTGATTATCTGGAACATCGCGATGGCACTCTTCATCTCCCGGCATCTGCGATTGCTGCCGGGTATCTTCGGGATGTTCGGATCAAGGCTCCGGCGCTCCCTGGCGCCACGCCTTTAGCGGCGCGCCGGATAACCGCGCCCGCGCAGCTGTTCGAAGATCCGGATCAACGTCAGCTGCTCGCGAGCAGCCTTGGCCGCATTCCCTGCCAGCAATCCGTTAAGTTCTGCTGCCCATCGACCCAGCTTCGGCCGCGGCTGGACAACACCACCGCTGCAGACCGCGGCCTCTGCCGCCGGCGCTCAGGCCGATATCGTTCTTCACCGCGCCTGCGTTTTTCTGATCGGCGCAACATTGCTCTTCTTTCGTTCGGATTTCACCGCGATGAGGACACTGCAGGGCGGGTGGTGCAGAATGGTGGCGCCGACCGAACCATTTAACCAGCGCGCAACCGCCCCTTGATCTCGATGGCCGACGACGATCAAATCCGCTTTCATCTCTCGCGCGAACAGCACGATCTGCTCGGCAGGCTTGCCGTACCTGATGTCGTTCGCTGCGGCGCATCCGGCGCACTGCAGGCGTCTCACGCCTGCGTCAAGCGCTGATTGCATTCCGAACCGCTGGTTATCCGGGATGAAGGACATCCCTTCAACGACAAGCAAGTTCTCCGAAGGATCCAGAATTGCGAGCACATGGACCATCGCACCGGAAATCGACGCTAACTTCTCCGCCTGAACCAGCGCTTCGCGACCGTCCGGTGAGCCGTCGTAGGCGAGGAGAATGTTCCGGTACATGGTCAAGCCTCCTTTTTCGAGTGTGCGATGTCGCAGGCTACGTCAGGGTTGGACGTTCCTGAGCTTGCGACGACCAACCCATCGAGCAGCCGCAACTCACGCAGTCCATTTCGTATCAGAACCAGTCCGAGGAAACGGATGGAGATGGAGGAAGACAACCATACGAAGCAAACAACCCATAGAATAAGAAGCTGAATGGTGATCACGCATGCCTCCCCGCTGCTGGAGTCTCTCTCGGAATGCGCGCCGCACGATGAGCCAGGCAACACATCCTTGTTTCCAAGCTAAACCGCATATTAGTTTTGACAAACGAATAATATTGCGACTTGATATCTTCTCTATCGATATCAAGGAGGCGCGCATGGACACAGAACTCGCCAGAACCTTCCTCATGGTTGTTACAGCGGGAAACTTCATCAGTGCTGCGGATCGACTTCACGTCAGCCAGTCGACGGTCAGCACGCGCATTCACACACTTGAAGACCAACTGGGTTGCGTACTCTTTGTCCGCAACAAGGCCGGTACAACGCTGACCGCCGCCGGCCGGCAGTTTCAACGCCACGCCGCTTCACTCGTTCGAACGGTCGAACAGGCACGACACGACATCGGAATTCCCGAAGGGTTTAGCGGAACGCTGGTGGTCGGCGGCCGCATTGGTCTGTGGGAAGAGTTCCTGCTGCAGTGGCTTCAACTCATGAAGGAGGCCAGGCCAGAAATATCCATTCGTGCCGAAAGCGGCCTTGAACCAGAACTCATGCAAGGGCTTATCGAGGGACGAGCGGATATCGGGGTCATGTACACCCCACAGAGCCGTCCCGGATTGAAGATCGAGCAGCTATTCGAAGAGAAGCTCATCCTGGTTTCAACGGATCCCAAGAGTAAACCTGAGCCCCAACCCGGCTATGTGTATGTCGATTGGGGTCCGGAGTTTTATGTCAGGCACAGCGCGTGCTTTCCGAATTTCGTCGGGCCATCGCTATCCGCGAATATCGGCTGGTTGGGATTGCAGCACGTTCTGGAAAACGGCGGCTCCGGCTATTTTCCCAAGCGGATCGTCTTGCCTCACCTTAAAGCCCAACGGCTACATCTAATCGGCGGCGCTCCAGAATTCTCGATGCCCGCTTACGTCGTATATCCCCTCGAATACGATCGCGATCTGTTCGGTGGCGCGCTCGAGATCATGCACCGGCTCGCCAACCCGGAAACAGACAAGACAGCTGACAAGAAAGTGGCCAAGCGAGCCGCTCAAAAGCGGCGCTAGGTGCAGCGAGGCGACGCCGCCGCTGCAGCTGAAGCAGACTCGTTGGAGCCTGCATCATCCGGCCCGATCGTTTCTCATGTATCCACTCTTCCGAATTTGATAGCCAGTATTTCTCGCTTGTAAAACCAAGAGAAGCGAAGAAGGTACCCAGCGAGATCCATGATATTTCGTCCGGACATTAGACAGTCCCACGACGTCACGGACCCATGGGAACAGTTCAATGCACAAAGCTCCATTGCGGCCACAGACTGTCGACGCGATTCGCGAATGCTCATCGTCTCCTTGCTGGATGCATGAGGTAGATCCAGCCTACCTCGGCTATTGGTCCAGGGAAGAAATGGTGGCGTTTCTCAAGTCCCTTTTGGAGCGAGAAACGATAGGCACGAAGGCGCTCGCCGACATCGGTCGCACAGCCGACCCTCGGGTCGCCGATCTGATTCTCAAGTCCGAGTTAGACCAAGGCTCCATTTGCATCCTGCTCCAGAGCGAAATCGCAAGGAAAGACGCAGCCGTCGCAGCGCCTCACCGACGTCCGGTCAACGAACATCGCGTGCAGTCCACCCTCGAGCAGGCAATCGCATACGCAAGGTTCACTCAGAACGAGCTGGTTCGAACGATCGAGGAAGCCGTTCTCAACATCTTCGACGCCGAGTTGAACTCTCATCTCATGAAGATACTGCGATTTCATCGACAGCAAATCGAGCAACTTGAGACGCTTCTCGCATAGCGATCTGCGTTGCTGCCCCTGCGTCTGTCGGTCCCGGTCCACGATCCGGATCGACGGTAAACACGGCTGGAGCGGCACCAATCGTGACGGGTGTTGAGGGGTCGCGCCGGGCGAGCCGTCATGCAAAGGACGCGGCCGCCTCCGCTCAGCCTTGAAAGTCATGGAGGTTAAGGATGCCGTCCACAGCCACGACGAACGGTCTCCACACGCACGATCATCCTGACGGATGGCGCCGCTATCTTTATTCGACCAACCACAAAGACATCGGCACGATGTATTTCGTGTTCGCGATAGGTGCGGGACTGATCGGCGGAATTCTCTCGGTCGCGATTCGGATGGAGTTGCAGCAGCCCGAGCTGCAGATTTTCTCCAATACGCACACCTATAACGTGTTCGTGACAAGCCATGGCCTGATCATGATCTTCTTCACGCTCATGCCGGCGATGATGGGCGGATTTGGCAACTGGATGGTGCCGCTCATGATTGGCGCGCCGGACATGGCGTTTCCACGCATGAACAACATTTCTTTCTGGCTGCTCCCTGCGTCGTTTGCCTTGCTCATCATTTCGATGTTCGTGGAAGGTGAGCCGGGCTCGAACGGTCCCGGCACCGGTTGGACGCTCTACGCACCGCTGTCGACGTCCGGCCATCCAGGACCGGCCATCGATTTCGTGATCCTGTCGATGCATCTCGCGGGGGCGTCCTCCATCCTCGGCGCAATCAATTTCATTACCACCATTTTCAATATGCGTGCGCCAGGCATGACCCTGCACAAGATGCCGCTGTTCGTGTGGTCGGTCCTGGTGACTGCATTCCTGTTGCTGCTGTCGCTGCCTGTACTCGCCGGCGCCATTACCATGCTCCTGACCGACCGAAATTTTGGAACGACATTCTTCGGTGCAGAAGGAGGCGGAGACCCGATCTTGTTTCAACACCTGTTCTGGTTCTTCGGCCACCCCGAGGTCTACATCATGATACTGCCGGGCTTCGGCATGGTCAGCCACGTGATCTCCACATTCAGCCACAAGCCGATCTTCGGCTATCTCGGAATGGTGTATGCGCTGATCGCCATCGGATTCATCGGCTTCGTGGTCTGGGCCCATCACATGTACACCGTCGGCATGTCGAGCAGCGCCCAGGCTTACTTTGCCGCCGCAAGCATGGTGATCGCGGTGCCGACCGGGATCAAGATCTTCTCATGGATCGCCACCATGTGGGGCGGCTCCATACGATTCAAGACGCCGATGTTGTGGGCCGTCGGGTTCATTTTCGTGTTCACGGTCGGCGGCGTCACCGGCGTCGTGCTCGCCAATCCGGGCGTCGACCGAACATTGCAGGACACCTACTATGTGGTTGCGCATTTCCACTATGTGCTGTCCCTCGGCGCCGTATTCGCCATCTTCGCAGGTTGGTATTACTGGTTTCCGAAAATAACCGGTTACATGTATTCGGAAGCCCTCGGGAAATTGCACTTCTGGCTGACCTTCGTCGGCGTCAACCTTGCGTTCTTTCCGATGTATTTTCTCGGGCTATCGGGGATGCCGCGACGTATCGCCGACTATCCGGATGCATTCGCGGGGTTGAACCAGATTGCGTCCATTGGGTCCTACATCTCAGCGACAGGGCTGATCGTATTCTTTGTGGGTCTGGCTTACGCGTTCATCCGCAAGGAAAAGGCTGCGGACAATCCGTGGGGATCCGGCGCAACCACGCTGGAATGGACGCTGTCCTCACCGCCGCCGTTTCATCAATTCGAGGTGCTGCCGCGGATTGCCTAACGCTCCATCTCGCTCGGGCCATTCACGGCGGCTTGTTCCCAGCCCGATGCACGACGACTCCGCACTGCAGCGCTGGTGCATGCCGCGACGCGATTCCGACCGAACATTTGCGTCACGTCTACTATCTATCTTTTCAAATTTAATGGTGAAAATTTGTCGCTTGTAAAATACATCGAAAGAACGAGGATGGCATTCGGCGTACACGCGCGGCCTGTCCCAACGCCATCAATGGTTTCGCCTGTTGCCGAGTCGCGACGGGCTCTCCTGATGCCGAGCGTTCCTTCGCCATGAAAGGACAATAGGACATGACCCAATTGTCTCACGCCAGCCCGGAGTTTGATCGCTTCCTGTTCGCGCCACTCGATGACAACGGCGAAACGCCGCTGACGATACTCTCCGCGTTGGCAAGACAGGACATCGACGCCTGGCAGGAGGCGGCGCGCTTGGCCCAGCTTCCGAAGGATCATGCCGTCAACAGCCTCGCTTCAACGATCTGGAAGTCGGATAGCGAGCGCTGGTCGCCTTTGACAGCCAGCGTCGCGGCTGCTCGTCTTGTCGAGCTTTTGCCGTCGCATAGCGCAACTCGTGAGAGATCGATCCCGACGGATAACGACAGCGGCAGAATAGTGATGTGGCTGACCTACGGCATCATTTTCTGGTCGATCGCCATATCCGGGAGTATTACCCAACACGCGAACAAGAACGCCGGTGTACCGAACCACGTCAATGCCACGATTGAACAGCAAGCGGTGGCGTCGCAGCCATTGCCGGGCGCAAACAGCGACTAACGCATTGACTTGCCGGTCGGGGAAGGAAATGACGCACGGAGCCATCTGGATGGGGAAGAGAATCGCAGCCGCAAATGTCAGACTAAAACGCGCCTATGATCCTCCCGCTGCGAGCGACGGCACCCGGATACTCGTCGATCGCCTGTGGCCTCGCGGAGTTAGCAGAGCCGATGCGGCGATCGATCGGTGGGACAAGAGCATCGCGCCAAGCACCATGTTGCGAAATTGGTTCAGGCATGACCCCGCACGCTGGCAGGAATTTCAACATCGATACGTGAAAGAGATTTACAAGCACAGAGAACAGCTCGACGAACTGCGTGCGCGCGCCAAATCGGGCCGGATTACACTCGTGTTCGGAGCCCATGACAAGATTCACAACCACGCCATCGTCCTGAGGGATATTCTGCTTGGCCGATCCGGAATGCATTCGACATCGGCTTGATTCCTCGTTCGACTCCGGGAAACTGCAGTCCGGCGGGTACACGCCTTACGGCATCGAACCGGAGGCAGACAATTCAACTCTTCAACGATGTCGCTTCAAACTGATCCGGCGGCCATCTTGAATCGTTCATTCGGCACAGCACATACGCAGTTCACGTAGCCAGCCCTCGTTCAGCGTCTCGACCAGGACGCGAGCGACGTGTTCGCGCCGTCAACATTCACGACCAAAGGCTTGAGGAACATCCAGTGAATACCTACCGCAGTTCGCCTCGCGATAGATCCGATCAGTTCTGCAAACGCTTCGGCCTCCGTGTACCAATACTCGAAGCGCCAATGGCGGGAGCATGTCCGCCCAGCCTTGCTGCCGCCGTCGCCAGCGCCGGCGGAATGGGCGCGCTTGGCGCTGTTACGACGAATCCGGCCGGAATACTCGAATGGGCCAGGGAATATCGCGTGCGGTGCGTCGAACTGGACGCTGCCGAATAGGCCTCCCGTCGATCTGATTGATCTCCGGGGCCATGATATTCGCGAGGCCGGCAAGCCGCCTCGCGAGCTGGATCGGTCTGCTACGGTTGCACCACAGCCACCGGCTGCGTCACTTCCCCTCAACCTCGTTGAAGGCCTCGCGCGCATTCCGGAAGGCATCGATTCCGGACGGGATGCCGCAATAGACGCCGACCTGGAGCAGGATCTCCTTGATCTCGTCCTTGGTCACGCCGTTCTTCAACGCGCCCTTGACGTGCAGCTTGAGTTCGTGAGGCCGACCCAGTGCCCCGAGCATCGCCAGATTGACGATGCTGCGCGTGCGGCGATCGAGGCCGGGCCGGGTCCACAGCGCGCCCCAGCAAAACTCGGTCGACCATTCCGCCATCGTCCGGGTGAATTCGTCGGCGCCTGCGATGGATTTGTTGACGTACTCCTCGCCGAGCACTTCCTTGCGGACCTTCAATCCCTTGTCGAACAATTCGCTCATCGTTGGTTCCTTCCACCGTTTGATTGCTGCTTTTCAAGAACGCGCGTTCAGCCGTGCGTCCCCATCAGGCCCGAGACATCGGCCAGTGTATCGAGATTCCAGACACGGTCGATTACGCGTTCGATATCCCAGTCGGTACCCCCCAGCCGCGCGCATTCGCGCAGCTTCGCCTCGATATCGCGATCGGTCAGTGGGTCCTCGAGGCTGCCCTTGGCTGCCATGACGATCTCATCGAACGTCTCTCCCGACGCCAGATGGATGGTCACGCGCGCGGCCCCGTCGGGGAGCGATGCGTCGAGCACCGCCTTGACCTTCCGGCGCAGCGAGATGATGTCGGGCCGGGATACGGTCGTTTCCGAAAATTCGGTGACGCCGGCGGCGCCCAGCAAGAGCGCGCACGCGACGCAATGATGAATGCTAACCCGCGCATCGCGTTCGTTGCGAACCGGCCGGTCGCCCCGCGCCAGCAGCAGCGCGGAGCCGCGCACGGAAATCGACGCGATATAATCGATTCGCCCATCGAGCTGCGCCCGCAATTTGAAACAGGCGTCGATCACGGCATGAAACACAATGCCGGCAGGATAAGGTTTGTAAGTATTCTTGGCGATCTCCCAGCTCTTGCCGAGGCCATCAGTCAGTTTCGCAAGATCAGGCGCGTCGCCCATGGCGCGAGCCCAGCCGAGCGGACCTTCGATGGCCTTGGGCGATGCGGAATAGCCGTTGGAAGCGAGCAATGCCGCGAACAGGCCGTTGCGGGCGGCATTGCCGACGCTGACATTCTTGGCCGCACTCGGAAGATTTTCGACGACCCCCGCCGACTGGCTGGCCGCAATCCCGATGGCGTTTGAAATCTGCTGCACCGAAAGGCCGAGCAGCTTCGCGCAGGCCGCCGCTGCACCGAATACCCCGCAGGTCGAGGTGATATGCCAGCCGCGCGCATAGTGTCCGGGCGACACCGCGTTGCCGACGCGGCATTCGACCTCGACGCCGAGAATGAAGGCGGTGAGTACGGCCTGCCCCGAAAATCCCCGCGCCTGCGCCAACGCCAGCACCGGTGCCGCGACAGGCGCGGCCGGATGAATGATGGTGTCCAGATGGGTATCGTCGAAATCGAGCAGGTTGGCCGAAATCGCGTTCACGAACGCCGCCCCCATCGCATCCAGCCGTTCCGGCCGGCCGATGATCGCCGACGTCGCAGCGCCGCTGAACGGCAGCAACGTCTTCAAGGCAACAGCAACGGCCGGGTCGCGGGACGAACCGAGCGCGGTCGCAAAGAAGTTCAGAATCGAACGCTTCGCTTCATGATCCTGCGCGGTGACATCTTCCCACACCGTGCCGGCAACGAAATCGGCAAACGTTGTGGCGGCACCTTGCGCTTCATCTTGCCGCACTGAGCGAATTCCCCGGATCTTGTTTTTCCAATCCTATTCCGGCGCGCCGCGGCCTGTCGACAGGAATCTTATGCTTGACAGATTAACTGACAATCAGGACATTCGGCCAAACGCGGCCGGACCCCCGGCCCATCACAACAAGGCGCCCGGCAGACGGGCGCCGCAGGGAGCGGACCATGGCAGGAGAAACAATCGGCTTTGTCGGAACGGGCCGCATGGGCGGGCCGATGGCCGGACGCCTGCTCGATGCCGGCTATTCGCTCTGCATCTACGATGCGCAGCCCGAGGCGACCAAGGCGCTGGTGGCGCGCGGCGCGCGGCTGGCGAAGTCGCCGGCCGAAGTGGCGTCGAGCGCGGATATCGTGCTGGCGAGCCTGCCGACCCCCGACATCGTCAAGGCGGTCGCACTCGGACCGGACGGTATCGTTGCCGGAAACCGCGCCACGGTGCTGATCGACCTGTCGACCACTGGCCCCGGCGCCGCCAAATTGATCGCAAAGGGATTCGAGGCGAGGAAGATCACGCTGGTGGATGCGCCCGTCAGCGGCGGCATCAAGGGTGCGGTGAACGGCACGCTTGCGGTCATGGTGTCGTGCCCGAAGGCAACTTACGACAGGGTCGAGCCGATCCTGAAGCATTTCGGAAAGCTGTTCTATACCGGCGACCAGCCGGGCACGGCGCAGACGGCAAAACTCGCCAACAACCTGATGGCGGCGGCAGCGCTCGTCATCACCTCCGAGGCGGTGGCGATGGGCGTCAAGGGCGGCGTCAACGCAAAGGTGCTGATCGACATCATCAACGCCAGCAGCGGACGCAACAGCGCCTCCGAGGACAAATTCCCCCGCGCCGTGCTTCCCGGCACCTTCGATTTCGGCTTCACCACCGGCCTCTCCTACAAGGACGTGCGGCTCTGCGTCGATGAAGCCGAGGCAATGGGCGTGCCGATGGTCTGCGGCGCAGTGGTCCGGCAGATGCTTGCCATCACCAACGCCAAGTATGGCGCGTCATCCGATTTCACGTCGATCGCGAAGGTGCTGGAGGAATGGGCCGGCGTCGAAATGCGCGGCTGATACACGGGGAGAAACCAGGGGAAACGCGATTGCCATGACGATCCGGGCCGGCGGAGCAAGCGAGATATCGATGGCGCGAGCACTGGCTCGCGCCGCGCTTGCCGTCGATCTCAGCCGTTTTGATGCCGACGTCATCGCAAAAGCAAAGATCTGCCTGCTGGATTTTCTCTCCTGTGCCTTTGAGGCACGCAACCATCCGTGGAGCCGCCAGGCGATCGGCATCGCCCGCGAGGTCAGCCATGGTGCCACGATTGTCGGGACCGGCAAGCTGGCAACAGCGGGGGACGCGGCCTTCGCCAATGCCACGATGGGCCACGGCCTGGTGCGCGAAGACATGCACGCCGCCAGCATCTGCCATCATGGCGTGGTGATCTGGCCGACCTTGCTCGCGCTGTCGGAGCGGACACCGTTATCCGGCGCGACGTTCCTTGCCGCCGCGATCATCGGCTATGAAACCGGCGCGCAGATCGGCCGCGCGCTCTTCACCGCCGATCTCGCCCGCCTCTACCGGCCGACCGGGCTGGTGGCACCGCTGGGCGCGGCCCTTGCCGGAAGTTATGCGCTCGGCCTCAGCGAAGACGCCGCCACCAGCGCAATCGCCATTGCCGCCAACACATCGTCCGGCCTCAACGAATGGCCGCGCTCTGGCGGCTCCGAGATGTATTTTCATCCGGGATTCGCCGCGCGCAACGCCGTTGCCGCGGTCGAACTGGCCGAAGCCGGCGCCCGCGCCTCCGAAACGATTCTTGAAGGCGAAGCCGGACTATTCGCCGCCTTCCGCCGCCAGCCTGCCCCCGCCGCGATCCGATTGTTCGCCGGCGAGCGGCCGGAAATCATGGCGGTCTACAACAAGCCCGCTCCTGCCTGCAATTTCGCGCAAACCGCGGCGCAGGCTGCCTTGCGGGTTGCTCGCGAGATCGAGACGTCGGAGGACATCGCGACCGTTTCGATCCGCGTCCCCGAAGCCGCAGCCCGATACCCCGGCTGCGATTCCACAGGGCCCTTTCATAACGCGCTGCAAGCCAAGATGAGCATCCCCTTCAGCGTCGCCGCTGTGCTGGCGCGCGGCGCGCTCGAAGAGGACAATTACGCTGACATCAACGATCCCAGGGTTCTCCGCCTCGTCGCATGCACCGACCTGCAAAGCGAGGCAGGATTTACCGCCGCGTTCCCGGCGAACCAGGGCGCCGAGGTCCTCGTTGGCCTGCGCAACGGCAAAACCGTCCGGCAGCGTCTCGACAATGTCATCGCCGCTACGCCTGAAGAAATTCGCGCATGCTTCCGGCTGGCCGCCGCCGACGCCATCGGAGAACGCCGTGCGCTGCGTCTGGAAGAGCTTGTCGACAATTGCGCACAGCTTTCGAACAGCAGCGTGATCGCGGCCCAGTGCCGGCCTGACCCGGCCGAACAACGGTTGCGGCCCGCGTCATGAGCCACAGCGAGACACAGAAAATGGGGAACGTCATGTCCAAACCCGAGACAGCCAGTGCCGCTGAACCGATAGCAGGCGTGCGCCCGAAGCAGGCCGTTCCGGCGCGAGGCCGGCGGTGAATCAGGCACTGGAAACCTTTCTGCAAGCGTTGTCCGCCGGCCTCCTGATCGGCGCGGTCTACGGCCTGATGTGCGTCGGGCTCGGACTGATCTTCGGCGTCATGCGGGTGATCAACTTCGCCCAGGGCGATTTCATGATGCTCGGCATGTATGCAGCATTCTACTTCTTCACCGCGCTCGGCGTGCAGGCCACCTTCGGCAACACGTTTGGGCCGTTCATCGCGATCCTGCTGGCCGGCCCGGTGCTGGCCGCCTTCGGCTATGCCGTCCACCTTGTTTTGATCTCGCGCGTATCGGGCACGCGTACTTCTTCGCTGGAGGGCGACGGCCATTACGCCCAGCTCATTCTGACGCTGGGGATTGCGCTGATCCTGCAGAACGGCGGCCTGCTCGTGTTCGGCTCGGTACTGGCCTCGATCCGGACGCCGCTGTCGAGTTCGGCATGGGAGCTCGGGCCGCTGCTCGGGGATATCAGCGTCTTCGTCAACAAGGCGCGCGGCATCGACGCCGTGGTTTCGCTGGTGACGATGTTGCTGCTGACGCTGCTGATCACCCGCTCGAAGGTCGGAAAGTCGCTGCGTGCCGCCGCCGACAACCCGACCGCGGCAACCTATATGGGCATCGACGTCGACCGCGCGCATCGTATTGCCTTCGCGCTCGGCACCGGCATCACCGCGATCGCCGGCGGCCTGCTCGCCACCAACTATCCGTTCCATCCCTTCGTCGGCGTCGAATATGTCATCGTCATGTATGCCGGCGTCGTGCTCGGCGGCATGGGCAGCATCATCGGCGCTTTCTGGGGCGGCATGACGATCGGCCTGGTTCAGCAGATGTCGACGCTGATATTGCCGACGCAGTTGCAGAACGCCGCGATCTTCGTCGTGTTCCTCCTGATCATTTTCTTCCGCCCGCAAGGTTTCTTCGGGCGCATGGTCGAGAGGACGTGACGATGCGCGGATGGCGATCGCTGCTTCCCGTCTTTGTCTTCACCGTGCTCTATGCGGTGGTGTCGCTGAGCGTGACCAATTCCTACTATCAACTGGTCATGACGCTGGTCCCGGTCTGGGCGATCTTCGGCCTGTCGTGGAACCTGCTCAGCGGCTACACCGGGCTGATCTCGTTTGGCCATGCCGCCTTCTTCGGTCTAGGCGCCTATGCGGTCGCGCTCGGCCAGATCTATTTCGACCTGTCGCCATGGGTGCTGATCCCGATTGCGGCCGTGATCGGCGGCATGGCGGGGCTTCTAATCGGCTTTCCGACCTTCCGCCTGCAGGGACACTACTTCGCGCTGGCGATGCTCGCCTACCCGCTCGCCATTCTCTACGTGTTCGAATGGCTCGGCCTGCAGGAATTGACGCTGCCGATCAAGCGCGACAATCCGATCGCCTATATGCAATTCAACGATCACCGCCTCTACACGCTGCTGGCACTGGCGATGATGCTCGGCACCATCCTGCTGACGCGCGCCGTCGAACGGTCGCGCTTCGGCATGGCGTTGCTCGCGATCAAGCAAAATGAAGCCGCCGCGGAAGCCGCGGGGATCAATACCTTGGCCTGGAAGCTCCGCGCCATCACGCTGAGCGGCGCCATCGCCGGCGCGGTCGGCGGATTCTACGCGGTCGTGCTGCTGGTGGTCACCCCGCAGTCGGTATTCGGGATGCTGGTATCGGCGCAGGCGCTGACGGTTGCGATGTTCGGCGGCGTCGGAACCGTCTGGGGCCCGGTGATTGGGTCCGTGATCTTGATCCCGCTGGCCGAAACGCTCAATGCCGAAGCGGGCTCGCGCTTCCCCGGCATTCAGGGCGTGATCTTCGGGCTCGCAATCGTTTGCGTCATCCTGGTCGCGCCGGAGGGCCTGTTCTGGAAGATACGCGATTTGCTGCGCAAGCGACCGGCGTCGCCGAAAGCGGTCATACCGGCCGCGCCCGCCCCCGCGCATGCTGACACCGTCGCGGCACCAATGCCGCCGCGGCCGAAACGATCGCATGGCACAGGAGACGTCGTCCTCGAGGTGCGCAACCTGTCGCGTTCCTTCGGTGGACTGAAAGCCGTGCAGGATGTCAGCTTCAAGCTGCGGCAAAACGAAATCTTGGGAATTATCGGCCCCAACGGCGCCGGCAAGACCACGCTGTTCAACCTGCTCAACGGATTTCTGCGGCCCGGCACCGGCGAAATTCTGCTCGACGGACGCGAGATGTCCGGCCGCAAGCCGCATGAACTCTGCGAGGCCGGCATCGGTCGAACTTTTCAGATCATGCGCCCGTTCCTTCGCATGTCGGTCTCGGACAACGTCGTGGTCGGCGCCTATGTCCGCGCCGGCACCGATGCCGAGGCACGGCGGCTGGCGGCGGACGCCATTGCGCGGGTTGGTCTAACGGAGATTGCCGGCCGGATCGCCGGCGAACTGACGACCAAGGAATTGCGGTTGATGGAGTTGGCCCGCGCGCTGGCCGGAAAGCCGCGCATCCTGTTGCTCGACGAGACGCTCGCTGGCCTCGGGCATGACGAAGCCGATGAGGTCGTGGCGGTGATCCAGCGGCTTGCCCGCGACGGCATGACGATCGCGATCATCGAACACACCATGCAGGCCATGGTTCGACTTGTGGATAGTTTCCTGGTGCTCGACCACGGCGCCGTTATCGTCGAAGGCGAACCCGAAGCGGTCACCCGCGACAGCCGCGTGATCGAAGCCTATCTCGGCAAAAAATGGGTGGCCCATGCTTCGCATTGAGGGGCTGACCGCCGGCTATTCCGCGATTCCCGTCCTGAACGGTGTCTCGATCAAGGTCGAACAGGGCCAGTTCGTCGCCATCGTCGGCCCGAACGGCGCCGGCAAGACCACCCTGTTCAAGACGATTTCCGGCATCGTGCGCCCAAGCGCGGGTGCCATCACCTTCGAAGACCACGACCTGCTGTCGATCCGTCCCGCGCAACGCGCGCATCTCGGCATCGCCCATGTTCCCGAAGGCCGCCAAGTATTTCCGTCGCTCACCGTGATGGAAAATCTCGAAATGGGCGCGGTCACCGCGGCCGGCCGGCGCGACTGGAAAAAAAATATCGAGCGCATCTTCGAATGGCTGCCGATTCTGGCCGAACGCCGCGGCCAGTTCGCAGGCACGCTGTCGGGCGGACAGCAGCAGATGCTGGCGATCGGCCGCGGGCTCGCCTCCTCGCCCAAGCTTCTGATGCTGGACGAACCCTCGATGGGCCTCGCACCCGCGATCGCGGATTTCATCTTTGAGCGGCTGATCGAAATCCGCAAGCAATCGAACCTGACCATTTTGCTGGTCGAACAGCGCGTGGCGGAGGCCCTCGAGTCCGCCGACCACGGCTACGTGCTCGAGGCCGGCCGCGTCGCACTTGAAGGCAACAACCAGACCTTGCGGGCGGACGACCGCGTCCGCAAAGCCTATCTCGGCATGTGACCAACAGCGATCAACAACACCATCGGGAGAATAAAAATGGGCCAGGACAACGCATCCGACAAGACCTCGAAGACCTCGCTGACACGGCGGACTGTGCTCTCCGGCGCGGCCGCGATCGGACTGTCGTCGGTAGCGCGCGCGCAAGCGCCGGCCGAGGTCAAGGTCGGCTTGATCGTACCGCTCTCCGGTATCTACACCCGTCCCGGCCAGGTGATGAAGATGGGCGCCGAGATGGGCATCGAGCACATCAACGCCCAGGGCGGCATCAAGTCGCTCGGCGGCGCCAAGATGAAACTGGTCGTGATCGATTGCGGTGACACCACCGAGAAGGCCAAGAACGCGGCACAGCGCATGGTGGCGCAGGAAACCGATCTCGTTGCCGCTACCGGCTCCTACCTCTCATCGTTCACGCTGGCGGTGACCGAGGTGACCGAGCGGGCTGAGCTGCCGGTGCTCACGTTGTCTTATTCAGACCTGCTGGTCGAGCGCGGCTTCAAGTTCATCTTTCAAACCGCGGCGCCCGCCAGCGTGCAATCGCAACTCGGCCTGCCCGAACTGATGAAGCTCGCCGAAAAGGCCTCGGGCAAGCGTCCGAAGACCGTGGCGATGCTGATGGACAACACCGCCACTTCGGTCGCGACCGCCAAGGCGCTCAAGGAGAAACTCCTGGCGCAGGAAGGGCTTCAGCTCATGGTCGAGGAGGTCTGGACGCCGCCGCTGTCCGACGCCACGTCGCTGATCCAGAAAGTCAGGGCGGCCAAGCCGGATCTGCTGCTGTTCATGCCGAACGCGGTCTCCGACGCCAAGCTCGGCCTGGAGAAGATCAACGAGTTCGGCCTCGGACAGGGCAAGATTCCGACCGTGTCCTTTAGCATCACCGTTGCCGAACCGGACATGCTGCAGAGCGTCACGCCGGAAGTTGTTCAGGGCATCATGACCATCGTCGCCAACTGGGGCTGCAAAGGACACGAGGACATCATCGCCGAGCTCAAGGCCAAGTACAAAGAGCCGTGGGCGACGCAGAACGTCATCTCGACCTATGGCGACATGTGGCTGATGAAGGCCGCGCTCGAGAAGGCCGGCAAGGCCGACCGCCTCGCCGTCGCCGATGCGTTCCGCACCATGGATGGCGGGCCTGCGAAATACTATCCCGGCGGCCAGTTGAAGTTCGACGAAAAGGGCCGCCGTGTCGGCGCCGGCGTCGTGATCGTGCAGTGGCAGAACGGCGTGCCTGTTACCGTGTACCCGTCCGACCTCGCGCAGTCGTCGCCGTTCTGGCCGAAGAAAGCTTAAGCGTATCTCGTCTCAAAAAAATATTGGGGAGGACCGGTTCATGACAAAAATTACTAAGGCCGCATTGACGCGGCGCAGCCTGCTGGCCGGCGCGTCCGCCGGGCTGATCGCTTCTCGCGCGTGGGCCCAGCAGCCTTCCGAGGTCAAGGTCGGATTGCTGGTGCCGGTTTCCGGACTTTATGCGCGCCCAGGCACGGTCATGCGCGAGGGCGCCGAGATGGCGGTGGACCACATCAACGCGCAGGGAGGCATCAAGTCGCTCGGCGGCGCCAAGCTGAAGCTGGTCGTACTCGACTCCGGCGATACCACGGAGAAGGCCAAGAACGCTGCGCAACGCATGGTCGCCCAGGAAACCGATCTGGTGGCCGCGAGCGGCGCCTATCTGAGTTCGTTCACGCTGGCCGTCACGGAAGTGACGGAACGGGCCAGCCTTCCGGTCCTGACCCTCTCCTACTCCGACCAGATTACCGATCGCGGTTTCAAATATGTCTTCCAGACCTCGGCAACGGCGGGATCGCAGGCAAAACAGGCGCTGCCGCAGATCGTGAAACTGGCGGAAACGGCTTCCGGCAAAAAGCCCAAGACGGTTGCGATCGTCACCGACAACACCGCAGCATCGGTGTCGTCGGCCAAGGCGATGCGCGACGGCCTGCTTGCCGAAAATGGCCTTCAACTGATCGTCGATGAAACCTTCACCCCGCCGTTGGCCGACGCCACCTCGCTGGTCCAGAAACTGCGGTCGGCCAAACCTGATTTGCTGTTCTTCCTGCCGACCGTGATCTCCGACGCCAAGCTGCTGCTTGAGAAGATGAACGAGTTCGGCCTTGGACAAGGCAAGCTTCCGACCATCTCGTTCGGGATCGCGATCGCCGAGCCCGACATGCTGCAGACCGTCAGCCCGGAATTGCTGCAGGGCTTGCTCACCTGTGTCGCGAGCTGGGGCGCCAAGGGCCATGAGGCGCTGATTGCCGAACTCAAGACCCGCTACAAGGAGCCGTGGATGACGCAGAATGCGATTTCCACCTATGGCGACATGTGGGTGATCAAGGACGCGCTGGAAAAGGCCGGCAAGGCCGACCGCGTCGCGGTCGCCGACGCCCTGCGCTCCATGGATGCCGGCCCGTCGAAATATTACCCGCTCGGCGAAATCAAGTTCGACGAAAAAGGCCGCCGCGTCGGCGCCGGCATGACCATCGTGCAGTGGCAGGCCGGCGTGCCGGTCACGGTGTTTCCCCCACAACTGGCGCTAGCGCAGCCGTTCTGGCCCAAAAACTGACTGAAGATTGGATTCTCACATGGACAAGACCACCTACGATCGCGGCCTCCAGATCCGCAAGAGCGTCCTTGGCGATGCGTTCGTCGACAAGGCGATCGCTTCCGCCGACGACTTCAACCGCCCGATGCAGGATCTCACGACCGAATACTGCTGGGGCTACGTCTGGGGCCGCGACGGCCTCACGCACAAGACGCGCAGCTTTCTCAACCTCGCCATGCTCTGCGCGCTGAACCGGCCGCAGGAACTCAAGACCCACGTCCGGGGCGCGCTGACCAACGGCGCCACGCGCGAGGAAATCCGCGAAGTGTTCATGCAGGTCGCGATCTATTGCGGCGTGCCGGCGGGCGTCGACGCCTTCCGTAACGCCAAGGAAGTGTTCGCCGAACTGGACAAGAAATAGACCCAGGAAACAGGTCGGGGATTCACGCGATGCTGAAGGGCAGATGGGCACTGGTGACGGGGGCTACGGCGGGCCTCGGCCTTGCCGTGGCCGAAAGCCTTGCCGGCGCCGGCGCCAACATCGTCCTGCACGATCTGGCCGAGCCCGCGGCTTCGGGGGATCGTCTCCGCACGCAATTCGGCGTTGAGGTCGTCAGCGTTGCTGCTGACCTGTCGCAGCGTAGCGCGATCGAAACCATGATGGCCGGCCTGCTCGGCCGCATCGGAGCGGTCGACATCCTCGTCAACAACGCCGTGGTGCGGCATTTTTCGCCGGTCGAACACTTCCCGCCGGAGCGATGGGACCAGGCGCTGGCCGTCAACCTGTCGGCGCCGTTCCACCTGATCCGCCTGGCACTGCCAGGCATGAAAGCGCGGCAATGGGGCCGCATCATCAACATGGCTTCGATCTACTCGACCCGCGCCGTCGCCGATCGTATCGACTACGTCACCACCAAGACCGCCATCGTCGGCATGACCCGTGCGGTTGCCATCGAGACGACAAGGAGCGGGATCACCTGCAACGCGCTGTGCCCGGGCACGCTGCCGACGCCGGCCATTCAGAGAAAGATTGCGTCGATCGCGGCCAGCGAAGGCCGCTCGATCGACGAGACGACCAGCGACTATCTGGCAACCAGGCAGCCGACCGGGCGGTTCGTCGCTTTGGAAGCCGTCGGCGCGATGGCCGCCTTTCTGTGCAGTCCGGCCGCGCAGGATATCACCGGGGCCACGCTGCCGATCGATGGCGGATGGTCCGTCGCATGAGCACCGTCGGCCAATCCCGGCAGGAGAGTATGAATGACTGATGCTTCGAACCGAACCGCGGTCCTGACCGGTGCCGCCGGCGGCATGGGCCGTGCCATCACCAAGGCACTGCTCGAAAGCGGACGCCGCGTCGTGCTGGCCGACCGCGATGGCAACGCCTTGCGACAGTTCGCGGCCGAAATGGGCGACAACACCTTTCCTGTCGAACTGGATATTACCGACGCCAAGGCCGTCGATCGCCTGCCCGACCTCATTCCGGACGCCTTCAGGCCCGTCGACATCCTCATCAACAATGCCGGCCACGATATCGGCGGCCGGACGCGGTTCGATGCGGGCGCGGCTGACGATTGGTCCGCCATCATCCAGACCAACCTGATCGGCCTGATGCGAGTGACTCGCAGTCTGCTGCCCGACATGGTCAGGCGCAACGCCGGCCACATCGTCAACATCAGTTCGGTCAACGCCGTTCGTATCGTGCCTGATATGGCCGCCTACAGCGCCAGCAAGGCCGGCGTTCACATGTTCACCGAGACGCTGCGGGGAGAACTCGCCGAAACCGCGATCCGAGTCACCGAGATGCAGCCCGGCCTGACCCGGACCAACATCATCCTGACCCGCTACCGGGGCGACCGGGAGAAGGAAAAGGACTATTTCGACCAGTTCAGGATGGCGCTCGATCCGGCCGATATCGCCAGGTCGATCGTGTTCGCGCTGGACCAGCCACCCCATGTTCAGATTGCGGAGATGCTGATTCTGCCCGTAAATCGCTATTGAATTCGGAGTCGGTACGAAGGCGGTAGACCATGGACAAACGCGCTGAATTGCAATCCACGCTACGGATCGAGGACGTTCCAACCGTCCGCTCGATGGTCGCGCAGAAGCTACGCGAGGCGATCATGTCCGGAACGCTGAAACCCGGCCAGCGGCTGATCGAACGCGAGCTGTGCGAGATGACCGGCGTCAGCCGGCCCTCGATTCGCGAGGCGCTGCGGGCGCTGGAAGCCGATGGGCTCGTCAATACCGTCCCGCATCGCGGTCCGGTCGTCAGCACCATCAGCCTCGAGGAAGCCAAACAGCTCTATGCCGCGCGTGCCGTGCTGGAAGGATTTGCCGGACGCGAATGCGCCCGGCTGCACGATCCCGCCGTCGTTCGCCGGATCGGCGACGCGCTCACCAAATTGAAGGCGGCGTTCGCCGCAGGCGATCTGATGACGGCGCTCGAGGCCAAGACCGAATTCTACGCGGCGCTGATCGGAGGCTGCCAGAATTCCTTCATCGAGCGAATGCTGAGGCCGCTGCATGACCGGATCACGCTCTTGCGAATTACCTCGATGTCGCAGCCGAAGCGGATCAACAAGAGCCTGCGCGAAGTGACCGCAATCTGGCGTGCCATTCAGAACGGCGACCCCGACCTCGCCGAGAAGTGTTGCGTCGATCACATCAATGCGGCCGCCGTCGCTGCGCTCAGCATGATCGCGTCGAACGAAAAGGCCGCCGCGAACGAATAGCCGACCAATGCCCACTGTTTAACAACAAGAAAAAGACGACAGGAAACGCCATGAAGTTTGTAATACGAGTTCTGCTGGCTCTGCTGCTGTCGCCAGCGCTGCCACTATGTGCGCAGGATTTCCCGCACCGGCCGATCACGATGATCGTACCCTTCTCGGCCGGCGGCCCCGGCGACGTCATCGCCCGCCTGCTCGGCAATTCGATGGGGGCTGTGCTGAAGCAGACGGTGGTGATCGAGAACGTCGTCGGCGCCGGCGGCACCCTTGGCACCAACCGGGTCGCCAAGGCGGAGCCGGACGGCTACACGCTGCTGCTGATGCATGTCGGTCAGGCCACGGCGCCCGCGCTCTACGCCAAGCTGCCGTTCGATCCGATCGGCGACTTTGCGCCGATCGGGCTCGTCACCGACGTGCCGATGATCTTGGTAGCTCGGGCAAACTATCCCGCCAAGAACCTGCAGGAACTGGTGGCCTATGTGCGTACCCAGGGCGACAAGGTCACCTACGGCAATGTCGGGCTCGGTTCGGCGTCGCATCTGTGCGGCCTGATGTTCATGAGCGCCATCGAAACCAAGTTGACACCGATCTACTACAAGGGCGGCGGCCCGGCACTGAACGATATCATTGCCGGTCACATCGACGTCTATTGCGATCCGGCGACCGGACCGACGCCCTATATTCAGGCCGGCACCATCCCGGGTTTCGCCATTACCAGCAAGAAACGGGTTCCGACCCTGCCGAACGTGCCGACAGCCACCGAGGCCGGCCTGCCGAAGTTCGACGTCACGACCTGGTATGGACTTTACGCGCCGCGCAATACGCCCAAACCGGTGGTCGATGCGCTGGTCGACGCACTGCAGAAGGCGCTTAGGGATCCGCCGTTGGTCAACCGCTTCGCCGAACTCAGCATGACCCCGGTCGAGCCGGAGCAAGCGACGCCGGCAGCACTCGAAACCCTGCTCAAGAGCGAAACCGTGCGATGGGGCAAGATCATCAAGGACGCCGGCATCGAGCCGCAGTAAAGTCTCACGCCTTGTATTCGTAGAGCAACCGGGCGCGAATGGTTCCTTCCAGCGCCCGGATGTCCGCGAGCACGCGCTGACTGTCGGCGGCGGAGGCATCGGCGTCGAGCACGACATAGCCGACATCGTGATCGGTCTCGTAGTATTGCGCGGCGATGTTGACGGCATGGCGCGCCAGCACTTCGTTCAGCCGGCCGAGCATGCCCGGCACGTTGCGCTGCACCTGAATGAACCGCGTCCCCGATGGCCGCGGCGGCAGCTGGACCTGGGGGAAATTGACGGCGCCCATGGTCGAGCCGGAATCGCTGTAGTCGACCAGCTTGCGGGCGACCTCGGCGCCGATGCGTTCCTGCGCCTCCTCGGTCGAACCGCCGATATGCGGCGTCAGGATGACATTTTCCAGCCCCTGCAGCGGCGATACGAACCGCTCCGCGTTCGAGCCCGGCTCGACCGGAAAGACGTCGACCGCGGCGCCGCGAAGCCTGCCTTCCCGCAGCGCCTCGGCCAGCGCATCGAGATCGACCACGGAGCCGCGGCTGTTGTTGATGAAATAGGCGCCGGGTTTCATCGCCCGGATTTCGTCGCGCCCGATCATCTTGTTGGTCGCAGGGGTTTCGGGCACATGCAGCGTCACGACGTCGCTTTGGGCCAGCAGCTCATGCAGGGTCGCCGTCGGCTCCGTGTTCCCGTGGCGAAGCCTGTCGGTATGATCGTAGAAGACAACCCGCATGCCGAACGCTTCGGCCAGGTTCGAAAGCTGCGAGCCGATATTGCCATAGCCGATGATGCCGAGCGTCTTGCCCCTCACCTCATGGCTGTCGTCGGCGGACTTGTCCCAGCGCCCCTGATGGGCCCCGTTGGAGCGCGAGACGATCCGGCGCAGCAGGATGACGATCTCCCCGATCACCAGTTCCGCCACGCTGCGGGTGTTGGAAAACGGTGCATTGAACACGGGAATGCCGCTCCGCCGTGCCGCATCAAGATCGACCTGGTTGGTGCCGACGCTGAAGCAGCCGATCGCGATGAGACGGTCCGCGGCCTCGACAACTTCAGGGGTGATCTGACTGCGGGAGCGGATGCCGAGCAGGTGCACGCCCTTGATGGCCTCAAGCAGCGCCTCGCCGTCGAGCGCCTTGGGCAGCCGCGTCAGGTTGGAATAGCCGGCCTGCTCGATCAACTGCACGGCGCTGTCGTTGACGCCCTCGAGCAGCAGGACCCGGATCTTGTCCTTCGGAAGCGAGAGTTGGGGTAAAGCGGAACGATTCTGGTGCACGATCACGGCGTCCTTCAGCGATAGGTGAACTAAGCGCGGACTGGGTCGCGCACGCGCCGCTTTCTAGCCGATTCAGCGGATTAAATATTCAATCAATCCATCGGCAGAGCCACGAGAAGTATTTAGTTTAAGTCATTCATTTTATTGGACTTATTGGCTCTCAACTGAATTCTTGATTGAATGGCGCGATTGAGAAATTCGCAAGGCAGCCGGATCACGCCTGAGATTTCACTTCACCTTGAGCGGCAGTCCGGCCACCGCCAAGGTCACTTCGTCGGCGACCGCGGCAACCCATTGATTGAGCGTTCCAGCCGCGTCGCGAAATTCCCGCGCCAGCACATTGTCAGGCACGATGCCGGCGCCGACCTCGTTGGTGACGAAGATCACCGGATCGGCCTGCGCCGGGAGCGCCGCCACCAGCGCGCGGCCGGCGGCCTGCCAGTCATAGCCGCCGAGCATCAGGTTGGTCAGCCACAACGTCAGGCAATCGACCAGCCGGGGCCCCTGCCCGTCGGTCGCGGCCAGCGCGCCGGTCAGATCAAGCGGCTCGGCATGCGTGCGCCAGTTGCCACCCCGCCGCGCCTGATGCGCCGCGATCCGTGCCGTCATCTCGGCATCGCGGGGTTCGGCGGTGGCGATGTAGATGGCGCGCGGCGCGAGGCTGAGCGCGCGCGCCTCGGCGATCGCACTCTTGCCCGAACGGGCGCCGCCCGTCACCAGAATGATCCTGCCCATGTCCCCTCTTGTTCGCTTCAGACCTCGCGAAGCAGAAACCATCGGCGCGTGAAACACAACCGTCCAGCGCCGTTGGTTCTATTGCCGCAAACGCCGCCAGCCGATCACGACGCCGCTCACCGAGACGATCAATCCAGCCAGCGACAGCAACCACACCACGGCGTCCCACGCTGGCCGATAGCGCAGCAGCAGCGCAAAATCAAAACTGTGGAGCGCATTGAACAGCCAGCGGTAAGTCCGCCGGCTGTCATCGGTGCGGCCCAATATATCGCCCGTCGTGGGGTCGATGTGAAACCAGGTGTACGCGTCGTCGTCAAAACCTACCCGCAGCACCGGCAACAGCCGTTGCTGGTGATGCGAATACCAGTAGGCGTCGGGCACTTCGAGCCGCTGCCGCATCGTCAGGGCCGCGTTCGGCATTATCAGGCGCGCGGCCTCAAAAATACGCGCTTCGGACACCGGTGCTGCGTTGCCCGTTGCCGGGTCGAGCGTACGACGTCCGCCATCGCGGCCAGTCAGTATTGCGAGCGGCTGGCCTCCGAGCCAGACAAAGCGCGCTTCGACGGCTGCAAGCCGGGTTTCGTCTGATCTTACCTTCGACAGAAACTCGGCCGGCATGTGCGGGCCCTCGCTGCCGCCATAGCGAACCGCCGCCTCACGCGCCGTTCCCCGTCCGGCAAACAATTCGCCGGGATTCAGCGATAGCCAGCCGCTGAACATCCAGGTCAGGACGAAGACGCCGCCGATCAGCCCCGCGATGTGGTGCCAGGCCATCCAGCCGCGATACGGCGTGACCGCGCCGCTGGCGTAGCGACGGCGCAGCCGCACACGCAAAATGCCGATCCAGAATCCGGTCACGGCGGTCACCATGCAGATGCCGGATATCCACAGCACCACCAGCCGCCAGGTGGCGCCGTCCTTGCGCAGGACCGTCGGGTAGATCCAGTGCGGGATCGATCCGAGCCAGTTCCAGACCCGCTCCGTTCGCGTAGTGTCGAGCGCGATCTCGCCAGTGCGCGAGGAGATATAGAGCTCGGTCCCGTCGGGATCGCCGAGCGAAACCAGATAAAGCGGCCGCAGCGGATCGAACCGCGCGGTGACGCTCCATTGATCGCGCTCCACCGTTTCCTTCAGTTCGGGCCGCACGGCGTTGGGATGATGCCGTGCGACCGCAAGCGCCTGTTCAGAGCTGACGTGATCGACAGCCTGGCCGTCGATCGCCGATATGGTCTTGCGCTCGCCATCCCAGCCGAGCAGCCGGTAGACCGGCTCCTCGTTCAGCATCGCGAGCCGGAGATCGCGCGGATAGCGCTTGAAGCCGGCGGCGGCCATGGCGCGATCCGGGCTCACCTGCACCTTGTCCCATGCGATCGGCGGCAACGCCGCCCATCGCTCGGTGTCGGTGAGCTGCGGAAACGCCACGTACATCATGACGACGCCTGACATGAACCACATCGCGAACAACAGACACGTGCCGATACCGATCCAGCGATGGACGACATAGAGCCATCGCCGCAGCCGTCGCATGATCCGGCGCCGAATCATCAGAACTTCACGTTGAGTGCGAGTTCGGCGGTGCGCGGCATGCCCAAGAGCCACTGCGTGGTGCCACCCGAGGTCGCGTAGATCGTGTCGAACAGATTGTAGACCCGCAGCGACAGGGTGGTGTTGGCGTCCGGCTTCCACTGCACCCCGCCATTGACCACGGTATAGGCCGGATGCGCCAGCGTGTTGGCGTTGTCGGCAAAGGTCTTGCCGACGATCTGAACGCCGCCATTGACCGACCAATTCGGCGCGAACGCCCAGGTCAGCCAGATGTTCGACACCTGCTGCGGCACGTTGACGGGAACGTTGCCGGCGTAGTTGACGGCGACGCCATTCACAGACTGGACGAAATCATCGTATTTGGCCCGAAGCCACGCCGTGTTGGCATCGATGCGCCAGCCGTGATCCAGCACCAGTCCGATCGATGCTTCGACGCCGCGCGACGACTGCTGGCCGATCTGCTGGGTCACCGCCGGATTGTTCGGATCGCGCGCCAGCAGATTGTTCTTCACGATCTGGTAGCCGGCCAGCGTCCATTCGCCGCGGCCCTGCCAGAACGACTGCTTGATACCGACCTCGGCCTGTTTGCCGGTGGATAGCTGAAAATCCTTCTGGGTCGTCGCTAGCGTAATCAGATTGCCGACCGGATCAACCGCCGTCGAATACTGTCCGTACAGCGCCAGATCCTTGACCGGATTGTACACCGTTCCGACCCGCCAGCTCGTCGCCGAGAACGATTTGACGAAGCCGTTGGCCGGCGTGATCAGGTCAGTGCGGTTGATGACCGGCTGGTCCTGGCGCACGCCGCCGATCAATGTCCACTGATCGGTCAGCGACAGCCGGTCCTCGGCGAACAAAGCGTACTGGTTGGTGGCGGTATTGAACGACGGGACGGTCGGGATCGGGCTCAGAAACACGCCCGGATCGAACGACCACGGATTGACCGACGACGCGCCGCTATAGGGCGAGTTGTTGGTATGGGTGAAATCGATCCGGTTGACGTCGAAGCCCGCAACGAATTCGTTCTTCATCCCCAGAACATGACCGCGAAAAGTCGCGTCCATGCGGTCGCCGACCTGCTGCTGGTTGTGGAAGATCTCGATGTAGGAGCTGCGGTCGATCAGGCCTGTGGTCTTGTTCCAGGCGTAGCTTTCGACATCGCGCCAGTGACGCTGGCTGTTCAGGTAATACAGCGCGTTGTGGACCGTGATGCTGTCGGTGACCTCCCACTCTGTTCGCAGCTGATTCCAGCTGTCGCGGTAGCGGATGTTGCTGTCACCGACATTGTAGTTCTTGAACCGCAGCGACTCGTCGACCCGGCCGTTGATGAGCGGCGTGCCGAAATAGCGCGATGGACTGCGATCGCCGTAATCGGTGGACAGCGTCCAGGCCAGCGTCTCGGAGGCCTGCACGCGCACCGCCGCCGATACCGCGACGTTCGAGGTTTTGTCGCGATCGACCCAGCCGTCCGACATGTTACCAACAGCGGTGACCCGGTAGGATACGTCCTTGTTGATCGGGCCACCGCTGTCGACCGCAAGCCGTTTGGTCATGTTGCTATCGAGCGACACTTCGGCCTCGTTGCGCTGGACGGTGAGCGGCATTTTCGAGATCACGTTGATCGCGCCGCCGATGGCGCCCTCGCCGTACATCACCGACGCCGGCCCGCGCAGCACCTCGATGCGCTGCGCCGACCAGGTGTCGAACGGAAACGTCAGCGTGCCGGAGCCGACATAGAGCCGCGTACCGTCGTAGAGCGTCATGACCGTCGAATTACCGGTGAAGCCGCGGGTGTTGAACGAGAGCCCGCCATTGCCGGGCGCAGGGCTCGCCGTGAAGCCGGTCGCGTCCTGGGTCACTGCGTCAATGACGCTATGCTGGCCGCGCTCGGCGATGGTCTCGGCGTTGATGATCTCGACGCTTGCGGGCGTCTGCAGGCGCGTCAGGTTGAGGCGGCTGCCGCTGCCTGCGGTCTGGTTCAACGTCAGCGTGGGCGCTGCCGGAGACGCCGGAACAGTCGTCGACGGCACTGCCGCAGCGGCTGCGGCCGCGCGCTTCTTTCCTCCGCGGATCAACCGAGAGGCAGTGGAGCTGTTCGACTGGCGCGGGCTTGCCGTTGGCGTCGGGTTGGTCACGACAACCGGATCGAGCGTCCGGCTCGCTTGTGGCGCGCCTTGCGACCACGCATCGAGCGGCCAGAGAACAGAGGAGAGAGCAACGGAATACAGCAAAGACGTGCGTCGCGACGCACAGTGGGAGACGGAGTTCATGGTTCGACTCGCGGTTAACGTGGCACGTCACCGCGAACGAAGTCTCCCCTTTGGCCCGCTCAAAGGGCCAAGGCTCGGCTACCACCAGGACACCCCGCCCAATGTGCTCGCGTGTGACCACGACTGGCGGCAGGTCTCCTGGCTCGCGGGTCACCGCCTTTCGTCGCCTTCCCGGGTATGATCCCAGTGGCAATTGACGAAAGACTCGCCGCTTACAGTTGCGGGGGCAGCCGCGGAATCGGGAGCTTGTTCAAAGAACTGTCCCTCACCGCATTCCCTTTTGATCCCCCGAAGGGGAACCGTCGCGAAGACACTAAGTGCAGTTGGTCCGCCGAGTCAATCGGACGCGAGCGCGCATCCGATGTGAGACTGCATCGGATGCGTGTTCTATCTCGCGGGCTTGTCAGCGGGCGTCGCTTGGCCAATATGCCTGATAGCCGCAACGGAGACGCGTTAAACATGAGCGGAGCCAGCATCATGCTGCTCGCGTTGGCGATCGACGCGGTCCTCGGCTGGCCGCCGGCGATCCACGCCCGGATCGGACATCCCGTCACATGGATCGGCGCGCTGATTTCTGTGCTGGATCGCAGCTTCAATCGTGAAGACGCATCCGAAACAACGCGACGCATGGCTGGGATCGGCGTAGCCATCGCGGTCATTGCAGTTGTTGCGGGCGGCGCTTGGGTCTGTGCGTCGATGCTGCCCGGCGGTTGGCCGGGTCTGATCCTCGCCGCCATTCTGGCGTGGCCGCTTGTCGCCGCGCGTTCGATGCACGACCATGTCGATGCCGTGGCTCGGCCACTGCTAGCCGGCGATCTGCCGGCGGCACGGCAGGCGGTCGCCATGATCGTCGGACGCGATCCGTCGCAGCTCGATGCCGCCGGGATCGCGAGGGCCGCGACCGAAAGCCTCGCCGAAAATACCTCCGACGGAATCGTCGCGCCGCTGTTCTGGGGCGCGATCTTCGGCCTGCCGGGCATTGCCGCCTACAAGGCCATCAACACACTCGACTCCATGATCGGCCATCGCACCCCAAGACACGAAGCTTTCGGCTGGGCGGCGGCGCGCATCGACGATGTGGCCAATCTGATCCCGGCACGGTTGACGGGAGTGTTGTTCGCGATCGTCTCCGTTCGCCCTCGCGTCGCGCTGGCGACGATGTGGCGCGATGCAGGCCATCACCGTTCGCCCAATGCCGGCTGGCCGGAAGCCGCAATGGCTGGCGCGCTCCGCATTCGCCTGTCCGGACCCCGTATTTACGAAGGCCGGCTCTCGCAGGAACCCTGGCTGAACGCCGAAGCCCCCGACCCGTCTGCGGCGGATTTGAACCGCGCCCTTGCGCTTTATCGCCGCGCCATGTTTGTGCTGGCTGCAGGGCTCGCGCTTCTTGCCGTGCTCTGACGACGCAATCCGACAGGAGAACACCATTCGCGACCACGGCGGCGATATCGACATGGCGCAGGCGCGCTTCGGCGGCACCGACTGGATCGACCTGTCCACCGGAATCAATCGCGCGCCCTATCCGCTGCCGCCGTTGCCTGACGAAGCCTGGACGGCGTTGCCAACCGCTGCGGCGACCGCGCGTCTGCTGGCGGCAGCCGGCTTGGCATATCGATCGCAGGCACCGATGCTTGCGGTTGCCGGCGCGCAAGCGGCGATCCAGTTGATCCCAAAACTTGGTGCGCCGGCACAGGCGCGCATCTTGACCCCCACCTATAATGAACACGGCGCCGCACTTCGCAGCGCCGGCTGGCGGGCCGACGAGGTGACGACGCTCACCGCACTCGAGGGCGCCGATCTCGCGGTTGTGGTCAACCCCAACAATCCCGATGGTCGAAGCCATGCATCGCAAGACCTGCTGCGATTGGCCTCGCGGGTCGGAAGGCTGGTGGTCGACGAGAGCTTTGCCGACGCGCAGCCCGATCTTTCGCTTGCCCCCCATGCGGCGCGAGGACGGCTGCTCGTGCTGCGATCGTTCGGCAAATTCTACGGCCTTGCCGGCGTGCGGCTGGGATTCATCCTCGGTTCGGACGCCGACATCGCCGCGCTTGCCGAAATGGCCGGACCCTGGCCGGTATCCGGCCCAGCCATCGCCATCGGCACGGCTGCGCTGTCCGACCGTGCCTGGGCGGAGGCCACCGTGGCGCGGCTGCGCGCCGATGCCGCGCGCCTCGATCTCCTCGCACAATCGGCCGGGTGGAAATTAGTGGGCGGGACCGAGTTGTTCCGGCTATACGACACGCCAAACGCAGCGGCCGCGCGGGAAAAGTTGGCCCGGCACCAAATCTGGACACGCATGTTTCCCTTTTCCGATCCCTGGCTGAGACTTGGCCTGCCCGGGCAACCGGCGGAGTGGGACCGGCTGGCTGCGGCGTTGCAGGACTGAACCGATGGAGTTCACCAGGTCAGAGGCTGAAACGCTGGCGCGGATCTTTCGCTGGCGCCGCGACGTGCGCCATTTCAAGACGACACCGGTTGCGGAAGACGTACTCGATCGGCTGCGTCACGCCATGGACAGCGCGCCATCGGTCGGCAACTCCAGACCCTGGCGCGTCATCCGCGTCAATGACCCGGCCTTGCGTGCCGGCGTGCGCGCCAACTTCAATCTCTGCAACGCGGCAGCCGCCACCGACTACAAGGACGAGCAGCACCGGGAATATCTGAGCTTGAAGCTCGCCGGCCTCGACGCCGCACCGGTACAGTTGGCGGTGTTTACGCTGATCGATCCCGTCGAAGGCCACGGCCTCGGTCGCCGTACGCAGCCGGAAACCCTGCGGCAGTCGACGGCGATGGCGATCCACACGCTGTGGCTCGCGTCGCGCGCCGAAAACATCGGGGTCGGCATGGTCTCGATCCTCGATCCGCGTGCGATCGAGCGCCTGCTCGAGGTGCCCGAGGGCTGGGAACTATCGGCCTATCTTTGTTTGGGTCATGCCGAGTTCATCGACGACACGCCGCTGTTGCATCGCTCCGGCTGGCAAGAGAATTTTCCGACCGAATGGGACGTGCGCTAAAGCATGATGAGATTAGGTTGCGTCGCGACGTCGAGCCTTTTTTCGCGTACCATTCTACTTTGCATGGGGTTGTTTTCGCGATTTTTTGTTTGGCCCCTCCAGAGCATCCGGATCTGTTGTGCTGGCGCTGACGGCGAATCGATTCAACTCCAACCCATCATGCTTTAGCGCGCGACCGCCAGCAGACCATCGACGTCCAGATGCGCCTCGAGATGCGCGGCAAGCCGGTCCAGCGTGTCTTCGACGCCGGCGGCATAGGATGTGGCGGATGGCGCCGCCCCGAGCTGTTTGAGAAACGCCTGACGAAAGCTGTCGCCCGAAAACATGCCGTGGAGATAGCTTCCCATCACGCGGCCATCGGCTGAGACCGCGCCTTCCGCTTCACCTGCCACATGCGCAAATGGGCGCCCGCGCGCTTCGCCTGATGTATGGCCGATGTGGATCTCGTATCCCCTGATCGGCGCACCGGATGCCGCGTGCGTGGCTTCGGTGCGCGTCAGTCGTTTGTCCGCGGTCATGACGGTATCGACCTTCAGCAGGCCGAGACCGTCAGTCTCGCCGGCCGGCCCTTCGATGCCATCAGGGTCGCTGATGGTCCGGCCGAGCATCTGGTAGCCGCCGCAGATCCCGAGCACATGACCGCCGCGCCGGACATGCGCGGCAAGATCGATGTCCCAGCCCTGCGCGCGCAGGAAATCCAGATCGCCGCGCGTCGATTTCGATCCCGGCAAAATCACCAGATCAGTATCGCCGGGAATCGTTTCGCCCTGCCGCACCATGGTGAGACTGACGCCCGGTTCCTGCGACAACGGATCGAGATCGTCGAAATTGGCGATGCGGGAAAATTGCAGCGCGGCAACGCGGAAGCCACCGGTGCCGCCGCCGCGCGGCAGATCGAGCGCGTCTTCGGCCGGAAGCCGTGCAGCCTCCGCAAAGAACGGCAGCACGCCAAAACCGCGCCATTTGGTCCGCTCGGCGATGAACGCATAGCCATCGTCGAACAGCCGCGGATCGCCGCGAAATTTGTTGATGACGAAACCTTCGATCATCGCCGCATCGGCGGGATCGATCACCACTTGCGTCCCAACGATCTGGGCGATCACCCCGCCCCGGTCGATATCGCCCGCGAGCACCACGGGCACATTGGCCGCGCGCGCAAAACCCATATTGGCGATGTCGCGGGGGCGCAGGTTGACTTCGGCCGGACTGCCGGCGCCTTCGACGATCACCAGATCGACAGCACTTTTCAGACGATTGAAACTCTCCAGCACCGGCGCCATCAGTTTCGGCTTCAGCGCCGAATATTCGCGCGCCCGCACCGTCGTCAGCCGGCGTCCCTGCACGATCACCTGCGAGCCCATCTCGCTTTCGGGCTTGAGCAGGATCGGATTCATGTCGGTGTGAGGTTCGATGCCGCAGGCCAGTGCCTGCAACGCCTGCGCGCGCCCGATCTCGCCGCCGTCGGCCGTGACGGCCGCGTTGTTGGACATGTTCTGCGGCTTGAAGGGTGCGACCTTGAGGCCGCGCAGTCTCGCGGCCCGGCACAGCCCCGCGACCAGCAGCGACTTGCCCACGTTGGAGCCCGCGCCCTGGATCATCAGCGCGCGCATGGGATCAGAACTCGACGCCCGGCTGGGCCTTGATGCCGGACCGGAACGGATGCTTGACCAGCGTCATCTCGGTGACGAGGTCGGCAATTGCGATGAGTTCTTCCTTGGCATTGCGGCCGGTCAAAACGACGTGTGTCAGCGGCGGCTTTTCTTCCCTGAGGAAGGTCACGATTTCTGCGACGTCGAGATAGTCGTAGCGGAGCGCAATGTTGATTTCGTCCAGCAGCACCAGCCGGATGTCCGGGTTCCGGATCAGTTCCTTGGCCTTCTCCCAGCCGGCCCGGGCGGCGGCGATATCGCGGGCGCGATCCTGGGTTTCCCAGGTAAAGCCCTCGCCCATGGCGTAGAACTGGCAAAGATGGGCGAAATGGCCCTCGATCAGGCGGCGCTCGCCGGTATCCCAGGCACCCTTGATGAACTGCACCACGGCCGAGGGCATGCCATGGGCGATGCAGCGCAGGACCATCCCGAAACCGGACGACGACTTGCCCTTGCCGGCGCCGGTATGGACGATAATCAGGCCCTTCTCGCCCTGCTTGGTGGCCATGATCTTGTCCCGCGCGGCCTTTTTCTTGGCCATTTTGGCGGCATGGCGGTCGTCTTCGGTCTGGTCAGAGTCTGGGGTCATTGCACATTCTGTTGCTTGACAAGGAAGCTGATTGTTCCGCATGTGAAGCAGCGTTGGTTCCTGTCTATGACAGGCGAAGAGGGAATGCGATAGGGGGAAACCCCGAAGCGCTGCCGCCCCCGCGACCGTGACCGGATTAGGTCACTCCAGGCCACTGGCGATAAGCTGGGAAGGTGGAGTGAGTGTTGGGGAAACCCAGAATCCGCAAGCCGGGAGACCTGCCAGCGCACAGACTGAACGGGCGGACGGGGTGTTCCGCGGCCGGTTGGATGCGCTGATCCGTTCGTTCGGTCGCGCCGCCTCCTGTCCTGCCCTTTCGTATGGAAGCAACAGGACGAGATGATGAGCGTTTCGCTGCATGTCTGCATCACCTGCAAAGCCGGAGAAACCGTACCTGATGGCACGGCCTGTCCGGGAACACGACTGCATGCCGCGCTGACGGCGGCAGGTGCACCCGAGGCGGTGCAGATTGTGCCGGTGGAATGTCTTTCAGCCTGCTCGCAAGGATGCTCCGTCGCACTGAGCGCGCCGGGTCGCTGGTCCTATGTCTACGGCCGCCTGTCGGAAAACGACGCTGCCGAAATTCTATCCGGCGCCGCCGCCTATGCCAGCGCGCCCGACGGCATCGTGCCCTGGCGTCAACGTCCGCAGATTTTCCGCAAGCAAAGCCTTGCCCGCATTCCGCCCATGGTGCTCGCATGACCGATCTGGCCAAAATACCCGTTACGGTGATCACCGGTTTTCTCGGTTCGGGAAAGACCACGCTGATCCGTCATCTGATGCGCAACCCCGGCGGCAAGCGGCTGGCGATCCTGGTCAACGAATTCGGCACGCTCGGGGTCGATGGCGACATCCTGAAATCCTGCGCCGACGAAAATTGCCCGGTCGAGAATATCGTCGAGCTCGCCAACGGCTGCATCTGCTGCACCGTGGCCGATGACTTCATCCCGACGATCGAGGCGTTGATGGCGATGCCGCAGCGACCCGACCACATCCTGATCGAGACCTCCGGGCTGGCGCTGCCGAAGCCGCTGTTGAAGGCGTTCGACTGGCCCGCGATCCGCTCGCGCATCACGGTCGACGGCGTGATCACGCTGGCCGATGCCGAGGCGGTGGCGGCCGGACGGTTTGCGCCCGACCTCGATGCGATCGCCGCGCAGCGCGCCGCGGACGACAGCATCGACCACGAAACGCCGCTGTCGGAAGTGTTCGAGGATCAGGTGTCCTGCGCCGACATCGTGCTGTTGTCGAAGGCCGATCTCGCCGGCGATGCCGGATTGGCCGCCGCGCGTTCGATCATATCGGCGGAGTCGCCGCGCGCGGTGCCGATGCTGGCGATGACGGACGGCATCATCGATCCGCGCGTCATCCTCGGTCTCAACAGTGCCGCCGAAGACGATATCGCCGCCCGCCCCTCGCATCACGACGGCGAGGACGACCATGAGCATGACGATTTCGACAGTGTCTCGATCAGCCTGCCGGAGACTCTTGATCCGGAAGTCTTGGCCGAATCCATCCGCCGGCTTGCGCGCGAGCAGAATATTTTGCGCGTGAAGGGCTACGTGGCGGTCAAGGACAAGCCGATGCGGCTGTTGGTGCAGGCGGTCGGCGAACGGGTGCGCAGCCAGTTCGACCGTCCATGGGGCGACAGCCCTCGAACTTCACAGTTGGTCGTGATTGCTGAGCGCCACCACATCGACCGCGCCGCTATTGAGGCAACACTGGGGGTCTGATCGGGCATGCACGGCGGTTACCGCGACAGCTACGCGCTTGACGAGACGGCGACTGCCTACGATCTGGAGCAGACGCCGGCGGATCTGGTTGCGCTGTCGCTTTCCGACAGCGATCTCGGCGCCTTCGCGGCGGGCTGGCATCGCGCCAACGGCACGCTGCCGACGCTGCGGCTGGCCAATCTGGTGGCGCTGCGCCATCCGATGTCCGTCGACACCTACATTGACGCAACGCTTGCCGACGCCAAGGGGATCCTGATCCGCCTGATCGGTGGCGAGAGCTACTGGTCCTACGGCCTGCAACAGGTGCGCGACCTGGCGCAGCGACGCGGCATTGCGCTCGCAGTGCTGCCCGGCGACGGGCGCGAAGATATCAATCTCGATGCGTTCTCGACGCTGCCCGTCTCGACCTTGCGGCGGCTTTCCGCGCTGTGCGATGCCGGCGGCGTGTTGGCGGCGCAGGCGGCACTCGCGCAACTGGCGCTGGCGGCCGGGCTCTATGCCGGGCCGGTTCAGGGCGAGAAGATCGTTCCCGATTACGGCTGGTACGATCCCGCACGCGGGGTTGTCGCCGAGCCGACGCCAAGCGACCGGCCGTTGATCGTGGTGACGTTCTATCGCTCTTACCTCACCGCCGCCGATACCGGGCCGGTCGATGCGCTGATTGACGCGTTCCGGTCGCGTGGATTCGAGGCGATCGGACTGTTCGTACCCTCGCTCAAGGCGCCCGGCGCCACCGAATGGACACGCGAGGCGCTTCGCAAGTTGGCTCCGGCCGCCATCGTCAACGCCACCGCGTTCTCCGCGCGCGGCGATGACGGCACCTCGCCGCTCGATGCGCCGGGGTGTCCGGTGTTTCAGGTCGCGCTGTCGACCGCGCGCAAACGCGACTGGGTGGCATCGGAGCGCGGATTGTCGTCGGCCGATCTCGCCATGCATGTGGTGCTCCCCGAACTCGACGGGCGTATCTTTGCCGGCGTCACCAGTTTCAAATCGCCGGGCAAGCGCGACCCGGATCTGCAATATTCCCGCTTTGCCCATCGCGCCGACAGCGCGCGGATCGAGGCCGTCGCCGATCGCGTCACAGGCTGGCATCGGCTGGCGACAACACCTGCGCCATCACGCCGGCTGGCGCTGGTGCTGTCGACCTATCCCGGGCGCGCAGACCAGATGGCGCACGCGGTGGGGCTGGATGCACTGGCGTCAACCGAAGCGATTTTGTCCGATCTGGCCAAGGAAGGCTACGCGATCACCGATGGAACACCGCTCGCATCGGAACTGTCGTCGCGAACGCTGACCTGGCCGGTGCAAGACTATCGCGCCACGTTGGCCAGCCTTCCGCAACAACTGCAGACCGCCCTCACCGCCGCTTGGGGCGATCCGGAAGCCGATCCCGCGGTGCGCGATGGTGCATTCCATTTCGCCGCACTCCATCGCGGCCATGCGCTGGTCGCACTGCAGCCCGAGCGCGGCGAGGTATCGTCGCGCGATGCAGACTATCATGACCTCGCGCGCACCCCGCGCCACGGCTATGTCGCGTTTTATCTCTGGCTGCGCGCGCAACGCATCGACGCGCTGGTGCATGTCGGCGCGCATGGCACGCTGGAATGGCTGCCAGGGAAATCCGTCGCGCTGTCGGAAAGCTGCTGGCCGGAAGCGCTGACGGCGGGACTGCCGGTGATCTATCCCTTCATCGTCAACGATCCCGGCGAATCCGCGCAGGCCAAACGCCGGATCGGCGCCGTGACGCTCGGACACCTGCCGCCGCCGCAGGCGGCAAGCTCAATGCCCGCAGGCTTGCTGCGCCTCGAGCAGTTGCTGGATGAGTATTCAACGGCGGATGGCCTGGACCCGGCGCGCCGCGTCCGTCTGGTGGCCGCGGTTCGCGCCGAGGCACAAGCGGCCGGCGTAGAGCAAGACCTTGGCCTCACCGCTACTTCGACGGCCGCCGAGGCCATCACGCAGATTGACCGGTTTGTCTGCGACATCAAGGCGAGCCAGTTCGGCGACGGCCTCCATGTCTACGGGCAAGGAACAGGCGAGCGCGAAGGCTTACTTACAGCGCTCGCCGGACGACGGGTCGCGGCGGGACCATCAGGTTCACCGGCGCGTGGCCGATCGGACGTACTACCGACCGGACGCAACATGTTCTCGGTTGATCCGCGCGCCGTGCCATCCCGCTCGGCGCATGCGCAAGGCGTGAAGCTGGCCGAGGAATTGCTGCGCCGGCATTTGCAGGATCATGGCGACTGGCCGCGCGCGCTGGTGATCGATCTCTGGGGCTCCGCGACGATGCGGACCGCGGGCGAGGAATTTGCGATGGCCTTGCATCTCGCCGGCCTCGCGCCGCGCTGGGACATCAATTCCGAACGCGTCAACGGCATCGAGGTCGTGCCGCTTGCGTTGCTCGGGCGGCCCCGCATCGACGTGACGCTGCGCGTCTCCGGCCTGTTTCGCGACGTCTTTCCAAATCTGCCGCAGTTGTTCGAGGCCGGTGCCGCAGCACTGGCCGGCGATGGCGAACCCGACGAAAAAAATCCCTATGCGACGCCTGCGCCGCGCGTGTTCGGACCCCGCCCGGGACTTTATGGATTGGCGATGGGCGCAGCGCTGGAAGACTACAGCGCCGAGGGCCGCGCCACGCTGGGCGAAGCCTGGCTCGCCGGATCGGAATGGGCGATCGACGCGCAGGGCAAAAGCCGGCAGGATCGCGCGGCGCTGGAAACACGCGTCCTCGCCGCCGACGGCTTTGCCCATGTGCAGGATCTCGCCGAGAGCGATCTGTTGCTGGCGTCGGACTACGCGACGCATGAAGGCGGCTTCGCCGCCGCTGTCGCGCGGCTGGGTGGAGAAGCGCCCCCGCTCTATCATCTCGACACGACGCAGCCCGATGCACCGCGATCGCGCACCCTGCCGGAGGAAATCGCCCGCGTGGTCCGCGCCCGCGCCGCCAATCCGGCCTGGGCCAGCGGCATGATGCGTCACGGCTTTCGCGGCGCGGCCGAACTCACCATGACGCTCGATAACCTCGCCGCCTTCGCGCACCTGACGCGCGACGTCCCCCACCATCTGTTCGACCTCTATTACGAGGCAACCTTGGGCCGGTCCGATCTGGTGGATTTCATGACGCGCGAAAACCCGGCGGCGCTCGCGGCCATGCGGGCGCGGTTCGACGCGCTGCGTGAAGCCGGCCTGTGGTCGACCCGGCGCAACTCGATTGCGATGCAATTGGGAGCCGCCCATGGCTGAGCCGATCATCCAGGGCTGGTGTCCCGGGGCGTTGCGCCCGATGCTGTCGGGTGACGGCTGGGTCCTTCGCGTGCGCCCGCCCGGTGGGCGGCTCGCGCCACCGCAGGCGCGCGAGATCGCACGGCTCGCGCGCGCCCATGGGAACGGCGTGATCGATCTCTCCTCGCGCGCCAACATTCATTTGCGCGGCGTCACCGAACACAGCTACGCGCCCCTGATCGAGGGCCTCGACGCGCTTGGCCTGATCGACGAAAACCCCGAAGCTGAAGAACGCCGTAACATCGTGGTTTCGCCGTTCTGGACGACCGATGACGGCAGCGTCGAACTGGCGGGGGCACTGGCGAAATCGCTGACCGCGCCGGACGCGCCCCACCTGCCAGCCAAATTCGGTTTCGCGATCGATTGCGGACCGCAGCCGGTTCTGACCAACGTGTCGGCAGACATCCGGCTCGAGCGCAACGCCGACGGCGGATTGATTTGTCGCGCCAATGGCGCTGCGAAGGCCGCGCGTGTATCGACGGAAACGGCTGTAAGCACCATGCTGGCGCTTGCCGACTGGTTCGTGCAATCGGGTGGGGTTTCCGGAGAGCGCGGCCGAATGGCGGCGCATCTGGCGCGCGGCGCGGTGCTGCCGGACATCTTTACGGAAGTCCCTGCCCCATCGGTC